>JBKPCO010000164.1:0-36499 GCA_046727415.1 Candidatus Methylomirabilota bacterium | reverse complement strand
GCCGGCATCCCGATCAGGAGCGAGGCGGATATTCCCAAGATCCGCGAGAAGATCGGTGCGATGTCGACGGGGCAGCCGTTCAAGGCCTCGGTCCTGAGGGCGGGGAAGATCATCGAGCTCACAGGGAAAGCGCCGTAACCGGACGTCTATTTCGATCGTGAGCGCGCGGCTGCTGAACTGCGGCTTTAGCCGACATGAGACGGCCTGGCGTCCCATACCTGCGACGAGGATGGTTCATTCTTTCGACCGGCTGGCTTCTGTTCCTTCTAGAGCCCTTGAGCAGCACCGGCCTCGCCTTCCCATTCTTCTTGGTCACCTTCGGCGTAACCCTTCTGTTCGGCATAGTCTCTCTGGTGTTTGGACTGACGCGCAGCCGAATCCTCGCATGGTTTGTCTATCCGCTCGCCGCGTCGTCATTGGTGCTCCTCTTCTTGTCTTCCCAGTCACCGGCCAATCCGCTCTTCCGTCTCCGCTTTCACCTCAGCCAGCCAGCGCTGGAAAGCGTCATACTGGTTCCTCCGCCGCGTCAGCCGCTGGCCACACCGATGTGGGTGGGGCTCTTCCCTATCCGACGCATCGACGTCTACGAATCAGAGATCCGGCTCATATCCGACGGGTGCGGAGTTGTCGATGAATGCGGTCTCCTCTACAGGCGTGGCCCGGTCCCTGATGGTCGATATAAGACCAGAGTCAAACACCTCGGCGGACCGTGGTACCACCTGTACTCCGTTTTTTGAATGACTCACGAACGCTGACATGCCGTTAGAGTGCGAAGACACTGGGCGCCGACAGCCGTTCAATGTCGCCGAGAGCTCACTGGTACGGGAGGAGCCATTCATGGCGCGAGTTCAGCTCACTCTAGAGAGCATTCGAGCGCGAGCGGTCGCTGTGCCCTTGAAGCGGCCCGTCGTCTCGAAGGTTGGCCTGTTTCAGGACTGGCCCTTGATTCTGATTGATCTCTATACCAACGAAGGCGTTGTGGGGCATAGCTATCTGGAGCCCTACATCAAGCAGGCGGTGCGTTACATCATTCCTGCGATCCAGGATCTTGCCGAAGCCGCGAAGGGCCAACCCCTGGCGCCGTTCGACATGTATCGCCGAGGAATCGGATCGCTTCATCTCGTCGGCCGCGAGGGGGTATCCCTGATCGCGGTATCAGGACTCGATATGGCAGCGTGGGATGCCTTGGCCAAAGCCGCCGGGCTGCCGCTCGCGGTGTTCCTCGGCGGGACCGTCGGTCCCGTTCCCGCGTACAACAGCAACGGGCTATGGCTTACGCCGCTGGACACGCTCGCCGCCGAGGCCGCGGCGCTCGTGGCTGAAGGTGGGTTCACAGGCCTAAAACTCAGATTGGGACGAGAACGGCTAACCGACGACCTGGCTGCTATCGCCGCTGTGCGCGAGGGCGCCGGCGCCACGGTGAAGCTCATGTGCGACTTCAACCAGGGCTTGTTGCTCGGTGACGCGCTCGTGCGATGTCACGATCTCGACGACCAAGGACTCTACTGGTTTGAGGAACCTACGACCTACGACAATATTCCGGGCTACGCCCAGCTTGCGCGCGAGCTGAGAACTCCTGTTCAGCTCGGGGAGAACTTCTATGGTCCGCGCTTGCTGTATCAAGCGGTGCTCGCCCGCGCGGGCGACTATGTCATGCCAGATCTCATGCGCATTGGCGGCGTCAGCGGCTGGCTGCGCGCGGCAGCGATCACCAGCGCCGCGGGCATTCCAATGTCCACGCACCTCTACCCGGAAATTGCTGCGCATCTCATGCGGGTCACCGATACCGCGCATTGGCTCGAGTGGCAGGATTGGGCTGACCCGATACTGACCGAACCGTTCCAACTCAAGGACGGCTATCTCGTGGTTCCTGATAAACCCGGGCAAGGCATCGAGTGGAACGAAAAGGCCGTCGCAAGGTTCGCGTTATGAGACGGCGCTCGGCGATATGGCGCTCTGACACCTGGCTGGACCCGACGGCCGCGGCGGCTGCTGGTCAGCGCCGGCGTTAGGTGACAACTGATGACGGCAGTTCTCGGCCAGCGACTGCTTGACAAGGTTTGGTTGCTTTACTGCTGGAAGCGCCAGCTTGATTGAATGAGTAATCGAAGAACATTCCTCACCGTGCTGGGTAGCGTGCTGGCTTGGCCTCGATTCACCCTCGCTCAGCAGACCGAGCGGACGTTTCGGGTCGGCTGGCTGTCCGCCTCGCGACGCGGCGAGCCCTATAATGTCGCCTTCGTTCAGCGGCTGCGCGAAATCGGCTTCGCTGAGGGGCGTAATCTCGTGATCGAGTTCCGGACGGCGGAGGGGCGAATGGAAAGACTCCCCGCGTTGGCCGCCGACCTGGCAAAGCGGAACTGCGACGTCCTCGTTGCGCCCGGCACTGAAATGAATCTGACAGCAATCAAGCAGGCGACCCGCGACACGCCTATCGTCATGGTGGCGGTCGACTATGATCCTGTGACGACTGGCCACATCGCCAGCCTGGCACGCCCGGGCGGTCGAATCACCGGAGTGGCCCAGCAGCAACTGGAGCTGCCGGCCAAGCGCCTCGAGTTGGTCAAGGAGCTCTTGCCGCAGGCCAAGCGATTCGCCGTGTTGTCGGATACCTCTACGGCCGGCCAGCTCAAGGCGGCGCAAGTCGCTGCAAAGCGACTCGGCGTCGCCCTCCAAGTGCTCGAGTTCACCCGCACCCCCTATGACTACGAAAGCGCGTTCGCTGAAGCGGTCCGCGGCCACGCCGAGGCGCTCCTGGTACTCACGTCAGGTAACTTCGTCCCTGCGCGCCGGCAAATCCCGGCGTTGGCGTTAACCCATCGCTTGCCTTCGATGTTCGGAAATGCGGTGTGGATAGACGCTGGAGGGTTAATGTCCTACGCGCCCGACTTCTCAGAGTTTTATCGCCGCGCCGCGGAACAGGTCGGCCTGATCCTGAAAGGAGGCAAGCCCGCCGAAATGCCGGTGGAGCAGCCGACGAAGTTCGAGTTGGTCATCAATATGAAGACCGCGAAGACACTCGGGATCACGATCCCGCCGTTGGTCCGTTTTCGTGCCGATAGGGTGATCGAGTGACCTCACGCCAATTCCCCGGCCGCTCGCTCGTATTCACTCGCAGCGGCCGCTCAGCTCGCCGTTAGGCGGCAGTGCGACTGTGGAGTTACTACGCGCTGACCCTCGCATGCGTCGCATTGCTGTGGCTATCGTCGTCGCGGCTGCAGCCCTTGGCGGTATCGCGCTCTGGGCCATGCGGCGGTGGCTCGACGGCATGATTCAGCCTTCACCTGCGTCACAGTCGCACCTACTCATCGCATTTATCTGGCTGGTAGGCGTGACTGTCCTCATGCTTGTGGCACTTGGGGCGTACCTCTTCCACTATGGCAGGCGAGTCCGAGCGGCGTCGCTGTTCCCGCCTCCCGGAGCCAAGGTTGTTCGAGATACACCGGTCCTTCGTGGAGCCGCTGCGTTGCGGCGCGGCTTTGTTTTGCAAGGCCTAGGCGCTGTGTGCGTTCTCTGTGGCATCGGCCTGGTAGCTGCCGCCTGGCACTTCTATGCTGTGTTTTCGGCATGAGCGCGTGGCCAGCGCATCCGAAATAATCAGGGTAAGAGAAGAGGACGAATGTACACCATCAACCAATCCGCTGAGTTCGTGGCTCGAATCCGCCGGGTGATCGAGCGGTTGAGGGTTGAGGGTTCGATGATTGCCAAGTCGGATGGGTCCACGCGCGACGTGCGCACGGTTTCCATCACGGCGGGTGAGGGCGAGGCGCTAGCGCAATGGGTGCTCCGGGAGAAGGCGACCCGGACGATTGAGATTGGCCTCGCCTATGGCGTCTCGGCGCTGCACATTTGCCGCGCGTTGCTGGAATCCGGCAATCCGGAGGCCCGACACGTCGTTCTCGATCCATTCCAGGCAGGGTTTGGCAACTGCGGTCTTCAAGTGCTCGAGGAGGCGGGCGTCAGGTCGCTGGTGGAGTTTCACGCGGAGGCGTCGCAGATCGCGCTGCCGGTGTTTCTCAAGCAGGAACGCCGCTTTGATTTCGCGTTCGTAGACGGGAACCACCGGTTCGACAGCGTGTTCGTCGACCTCTTTACCTCGGCCGGCTGCTGCGCAAGGGCGGCGTCATCTTTCTTGACGACTATCATCTTCCCGGGATCCGACGCGCCGTTTCCTTCTACGCGAAGAACCTGAACTGGCGTGTAGAGCAAGAGTCCGCCGGAGACGAGGACCACCACTGGATTGTCCTGCGCACGGCGGAGCAGACGATACCAGGGACTATCGCTACTTCGTCGACTTTTAAACTCGCGCGTCGACCCCGAACAACTACCGCCAACGGTGCGGCCGCCCGGCAACACGGGATAACCCTACCAATGCAGTGGATCGACCGGCGGGGCCGCTCGTCCTCTCCCAACCGGCTTTCGAACCACGCGTTCGAGTCGTGACTGCATTCGCTGGAAATCGTTGTAGGCTACAGCCTGCATAGCTTCGGCAAGAAATCCGGTGACAGGATCTGCGTAGAGGAGGAGCGAAGATGCACAGAGCAATCGGGTTGCGCATGGTCGTGTTGACGTTGGCCCTCGCGGTGGGCTCGCTGACAGCGCTTCCGCCAAGCTACGCGCAAACGCAGGGATCAGATCGGCGGCAGGACCGTCGGGACGATCGGCAGGATTCCCGCGACACGCGGCAAACCGGCCGTCAGGACGCCCGCGACCAGAAGGACGAGTGTAAGGATGGAGACGAGAAAACTCGCGCCAAATGCCGGCAGGAAAAACGCGACACGAAGCAGGACGCGCGCGAGGAAGCCCGCGAGATCAGGAAGTAATCCTCAGCGGGCTACTCCACGCCGGCCAGCTGGAGCTCCCTGGCGCGATGACAGCCGACGAAGTGGCCTCGGGAGATCTCCAGCCAGGCGGGCGTCTCCTTCCGGCACACGTCAATCGCGTGCGGGCAGCGCGGATGGAAATAGCAGCCTGACGGCGGCGCGGCCGGATTCGCCACCTCGCCCTGTAGCACGATGCGCCGCGAGCGCGTGCGCGGGTCCGGCTCCGGCACCGCGGACAGGAGCGCCGCCGTGTAGGGATGCTTGGGGGTCTTGAAGAGCTCCTCGGTCTCCGCCAGCTCCACCATGCGCCCCACGTACATGACGGCCACGCGATTGCTGATGTAGCGCACGACGCTCAGGTCGTGGGCCACGAATAGGTAGGTCAGCCGGAAGTCCGCCTGCAGGTCGAACAGCAGATTCAGGATCTGCGCCTGCACCGAGACGTCGAGGGCCGAGACCGGCTCGTCGGCCACCACCAGGCGCGGCTGCAGGGCGAGGGCGCGCGCGATGCCGATGCGCTGCCGCTCGCCGCCGCTGAACGCGTGCGGGAACCGGCGCATGTACTCCGGGCGCAGCCCGACGCGGCGCAGGAGGTCTGCGACCCGCTCCTCGCGCTCCGGCCGGCTCTTCATGCCGTGCACCAGCAAGGGCTCGCCGACGAGGTCGAGCAGCGTCATGCGCGGGTTCAGCGAGGTGAACGGATCCTGGAAGATCATCTGCATCTCGCGCCGGAGCGCGCGCAGTTCCGCGGGGCGCAGCGCGCCCATCTCGACCACCGCGCCGTCGCCGCGCCGCAGGAAGATCTCGCCGCCGGTCGGCTCGATCGCTCTCAAGATGCAGCGCGCCGTCGTCGTTTTCCCGCAGCCGCTCTCACCCACCAGGCCCAGCGTCTCGCCCTCGTCGATGTGGAAATTGACACCGTCGACGGCACGCACGTGCCCGACCGTGCGCCGGAGGAAGCCCTTCTTAATCGGAAAGAACTTCTGCAGGCCGGCGACCCTGAGCAGCGGCGCTTGGGAGACGACGCTCACCGGGCTCACTCGTAAAGGAAGCAGCTTACGGCGTGGCGATCGCCAACCGGCTTGAGGCTCGGCGCCTCGCGATCGCAGCGGCCGGCGATGAAGTCGGCGCAGCGCGGGTGAAAGGGACAGCCGGTCGGCCGGTCGTATGGATGCGGCACGGCGCCGGCGATCGGCGTCAGCCGGTCGCGCGAGCGCGCTCGCATCCGCGGGATGGACCTCAGTAGCGCCCGTGTGTAGGGATGGCGTGGAGCGTGGAAGATCGCGTCGACCGGCGCTTGCTCAACCACGCGGCCCAGGTACATCACCGCTACGTCGGTTGCCATCTCGGCGACCACGCCCAGGTCGTGGGTGATGAGCATGATCGCCATCCCGTCTTCCTCCTGGAGCCGGCGCATCAGCTCGAGGATCTGCGTCTGCGTGGTCACGTCAAGGGCCGTCGTGGGCTCGTCCGCGATCAGGAGGGTCGGATGACACGACAGCGCCATCGCGATCATGGCCCGCTGGCGCAGGCCGCCGCTCAGCTGGTTCGAGAGCTGGCCGATCCGCTCCTCGGGCGACGACACCCCCACGCGCTTGAGCATGTCGATCGCCCGGTCACGCGCGTCCCCGCGGCTGATCCTCTGGTGCAGCTGGATCACTTCCATGATCTGGTTGCCCACGGTGTGAACGGGACTGAACGAGGACATCGGCTCCTGGAAGATCAGCGCGATCTCCGCCCCGCGGATCGAGCGCATTTCCGGGCTGTTCGGCGCGAGCCTGGCCAGGTCGATCGTGGCGCCGGGCGCGCCGTCGGCCGTCGGCCGCCGGAACTGAATCTCACCATCGACGATGCGGCCGGGGCGATCGACGATCCTCAGGATCGACCGGGCCGTGACACTCTTGCCGCAGCCGCTTTCGCCCACGATGCCGAGCGTCGCGCCCGGATAGAGATCGAGGTTGACGCCGTCCACCGCCTTCACGGTCCCCTCGTCCTGGGCGAAGTACGTCTTCAGATTTCGCACGGACAGGAGCGGGGACCGCGCATCAGCGCCCATAGGGATCCGCCGCGTCCCGGAGCCCGTCGCCCAGGAAGTTGAACGCCATGACCGCGATGATCACGGGCACGGCGGGAATCATCAGCCACGGCGAGATCGCCACGGTCTGGACGTTCTGGGCCTGCTGCAGCAGGACACCCCAGCTGATCGCGGGCGGGCGCAGCCCCAGTCCCAGGAAGCTCAGCGCGGTCTCGCTGATGATCATAGCGGGCAGCGCGAGCGTGGTCGCCGCGATGATGTGACTCATGAACGACGGCACCATGTGCACGAAGATGGTCCGCATCTGGCTGCAGCCCACCAGCCGCGCGGAGACCACGAAGTCTTCCTCGCGCAGCGCGAGGAAGCGACCGCGCACGACGCGCGCCAGCTCGGTCCATCCCAGGAGCGAGATGATGATGGTGATGGCGAAATAGACCTGCAAGATCGTCCAGTCGCGCGGCAGGGCCGCGGCCAGGCCCATCCACAGCGGGATCGTCGGGATCGAGCGCAGGATCTCGATCACTCGCTGGATCACCGTGTCGGCAACCCCGCCGTAGAAGCCCGAGAGCCCCCCGAGGACGACGCCGAGGACGAGGCTCATCGTGACGCCGAGCAGCCCGATCGTGAGCGAGATGCGCGTGCCGAACATCAGCCGCGACCACAGATCGCGCCCCTGTACGTCGGTGCCCAGGAGAAAGATCGTCTTGGCCGCATCGAGCTCGGGGTCGACCCCGATCAGATGCCGTGTCATCGGGATGATTCCGAGAAAGTGGTACTCGAAGCCGTGGGCGAAGAACCGGATCGGCACCTTCACCTCGGGGTCGGGGCGATAGACGCGCTTGAAGGTCTGTGGGTCTCGCTCGCCCTTGAGGCCGTAGACGTGCGGGTGAAAGCGCCCCTCGTCGAGCCAGTGGATCGACTGCGGCGGCATCAGCGAGCGCTGGGCCTCGGAGGCGTTCGGGTCGGAGTAGGCGAGAAAATCGGCGCCCAGCACCGCCAGATAGAACCCCAGCACGACGAGAGCGCTGGCCACGGCCACCCGGTGCTTCCGGAACCGCCACCACATGAGCTGCCACTGCGAGGCGACGAAGATGCGCTGCTCGTCGACGGCGGGCGGCATCACGTGTCCTCGAGGCGGATGCGCGGGTCGATCCAGACCAGCAGGATGTCCGAGATCAGGGTGCCGATCACGGTCATCACGCCGAGCAAGAGGACGATCGTCCCGGCCAGGAACATGTCCTGCGCGATCAATGCCTTGAGCAGGAGCGGTCCGACGGTCGGCAGGCCCAGGACCAGCGACACGATGATGCTCCCCGACACGATGTAGGGCAGCGTGTAGCCGATCGTGCTCGCGAACGGATTGAGCGCGACGCGGACCGGATACTTCACGATCACGCGCGCCTCGGCGAGCCCCTTGGAGCGCGCCGTCACCACGTAGGGCTTGCGCAGCTCGTCCAGGAGATTGGCGCGCATGATGCGAATCTGTTGCGCGGTGCCGGCCAGGCCCAGGATCAGGGCCGGGATCGGCAGGTGCTTGAGCAGATCCCAGACACGCCCGAGGCTCCATGGCGCGTCCTGCCACTCGGGTGAGAACAGCCCGCCGATGTGGGCGTTGAACAGCACGAACCCGAAGTAGAGGATGACCAGGGCTAAAAGGAAATTGGGCACGGCCAGACCGATGAAGCCGACGAACGTCGCCAGATAGTCGCCCACGGAATACTGCCGCACTGCCGAGTAGATCCCGATGGGCAGGGCCAGCACCCACGTGAGGAGCAGCGCGGCCACCGAGACCACAATGGTCAGCGACAGACGCTCGCCGATCACTTCGGTGACCGGCCGGCGCCACTCCATCGACATGCCGAAGTTCCCGACCACCACCAGCCGCATCCACTTCAGGTACTGCACGTAAATCGGCTGGCCGAGGCCGTACTGGATCCGGAGATTGGCTGCCTCCTCGTCGCTGACGACGCTGCCCATCGACGCCATCTGGGCGATGTACGAGGTGACGTAGTCGCCCGGCGGGAGCTGGATGATGGCGAACGACAGGACGGAGATCGCCCAGACCGTGAAGATGGCGAGCACGGCGCGGCGGCCGATGTACGCTAGCATGATGAGGTCCGGATCACCGCCGCTCGGCGGCGGTGACCCGGGTCGCTCTCGAGCTCAGTTCTTCCAGTAGAACGTCGCCGGCCGTGAGATGCCCGGCGTCTTGCCGTCCGGGCTGTTGTACATGCGCGACGGGATGTTGCCCATGTTGTTCTTCACGACGCGCACGCCCATGGCCGCCGGCCCCTGGCCGACCACGCCGATGATGAAGACCTCTTCGGCCGCGATCTTCCAGATGTCCTTGCCGAGCTGGATGCGTTCCTTCTCGGGCACGCCGAACGCCTTCTTCCACTTCTCCATCAGCTCCTTCATCCGCGGCTCGGGCTCCTTTCCCTGGGCCCCGGCGGAGCGGAACCACTTCGCGTAGAGCGGCCCGGAGGTGGCGACGTCGTCGACCGTGAAGGGGAACACGTGGGTCGGGAAGGTGAAGAGGTGCTCGCTCCCGTCATTGTTCCAGGCCGCGAGCTGCTGCTCGTTGGCGGAGGCGCGCTTGATCGCGAGGCTGCGCTCGACCTCCTGCACCTGGAGGTCGATGCCGATCTTCTTCCACTGCCCGCGGATCATCTCGGAGATCTGCGTGTACTGCACGAACTGGCCGCCGAGCGTCATGATCTCGATGCGCAGCCGGCCCTTGCCGTCGCTGCGGAGCCGGTAGCCCTCCGGGTCCTTCTTCGCGAGCCCGATCTTGTCGAGCATCTCGTTGGCCTTCTTGATGTCCAGCGTCGCCCAGAGCTTCCGGTACTGCGGCCCCGGGTTGTACTTGTTGCTGTCCGTGGGAACCACCGAGCCCGGCGTGCCGGTACCGAGCCAAAACGTCTCGTTGATCTGGTCGCGATCGATGCCGAGAGACAGCGCGCGCCGGAAATCGGCGGTGTTGAACCACTTCGCGATCTCCGGGTCGGCGTCGTAGTTCAGGTTGAACTTGATGATCAGGTCGCAGTAGTCCCCGGGATCGAGGTAGACCTTGTAGTTGCCCTTCTGCTGGTTCTCGAGGAACACCGGCAGCTTGCCGAGGTCGATGTGCCGCGACGCGTAGTCGTACTCGCCCGCGACGGCGCGCAGGTTCAACACTTCGAGGTTCTCTGCCAGCGTCAGCACGACCCTGTCGATATAGGGCAGCTGGTTGCCCGCCGTGTCCACGAAGACGCTATATGGGTTGCGCTCGAGCGTCCACGTCGCCGTGTTGATCGGCGTCACCGTCTTCCACGCCGAGAGCACCGGCAAGTCCGGGTTGAGCGCCCAGTCGTTCCTCGCGTGGAACATGCGCACCCAGGAGTCGTACTTCGCGCCCTTCACCTTCTTGTCCAGCTCGGCCTCGCTGACGTACTTCGGGTGGAATTGCTTGAGGTAGTGCGCCGGCGCGAAGCCGCCCATGCCGCGGTACGCGCCCCACTGACCGGCGAGGTCCGTCGAGCCGGCCAGCACGTCGGGCAGCATGTAGTACGGCGCGGAGAACTTGAAGCGCACGGTGTAGGTGTCGACCTTTTCGATCGTGCCCTGCTCGCCGTTAATGGCCATCGCCGCTGTCGGCGTGGGGACGAGATCCTTATTTCGGTAGATGTCCTCGAACCAGAAGACGAAGTCGTCGGCGGTGAATGGCTTGCCGTCGCTCCACTTCATGCCGCGGCGCAGGTGCACGAGCCAGGCGCGTCCGCCGTCCTGCATCTCGAGGCCCCGGGCGAGGTTCGGCAGGGCCTTGTCGCCCGTGTAGTCCCAGAACATCAAATGGTCCGGCCCCGAGCAGCAGCGGAAGCCGTTCCAGAAATCGGCCGGCCCCGTGAAGCCGGCGCGCCACGTGCCGCCATACTTGCCGATCTCCTTCAGTGGCTTGATGACCAGCGGATCCTGGCCGATTCGCTCAGCCACCGGCGGCAGCTTGCCCGCCTTGACGAGCTCGGCCAGCTGCGGCGCCTCCTTGAACGTCTTGGGAGCCTTCGCGGGGTCGGTGACGACCTCTGGGCCTTCGAGCTTGCCGATGTAGCTGGTGGTCTTGCCGCCGCTCTGCGCGAGCGCGCCCGCGGCGATGGCACCGCTGAGCGCCCCGATCGCGAGCGTGAGCGCGAGTCGGGATCGGAGCATGCGCTTCAACATGAAGGGTGGTCTCCTTTCACGGGTCATCGGCCGGGCCAATTATCGGGACATTCCCCGGGCAAGTCCAGACTCCCCCGGGCACTTGGCGGAGTATAGTCGATGCCGAGGAAATCACATGAGCTCACTCTCTCCGCGGATGGCCGTGCGGCGGAGCGGGAAGGGACCCGACCTGGTGCTCTTCCACGGCGGGATGGGTTCCTGGAAGCACTGGAGCCGCAACATCGACGCCCTTTCGGCGCGCTTCACCGTACACGCGCTCGACCATCCGTCGTACGGCGACTCGGCGTCCGTCTCGTCGGAGATGACGGGCGCCGCATATCTCGACCTCGTCCACGGCCTCTTCCGAGAGCTGTTCCCAGGCGAGGCGCCGCTCAGGTTCGCCGGGTTCTCCTTCGGCGGCGCGATTGCGGCGAACTTGGCCCGGCGGCTCGCGCCGCGGGTGACGCACCTCTGCCTGGTCTCGCCCGGTGGCTTTCCCTCACGCCGCTTCGGGGACCGGCCGACCCGGAGCTACAAGGAAGCCGGGAGCGACGAGCGGCTCTTCCGTGAGATCTGCCGGCACAACCTGCTCGTCAACATGCTGAGCGAATCGCGGAGCATCAGCGAGGAGACGCTCGATATCCAGGTCGAGTGCGTCCGCCGGACCCGCTTCAACAGCCGCAAGGTGAGCGGCGGCGGCACGCTCCTCGGCGACCTGGCCCAGCTCCACGGCAGCGCGTGCCGGATCCGCCTTCTCTGGGGCGAGCGGGACGATTCCGAGTTCCGGCCGGCTCAGCTCCTGATCGGTGAGATCCGCGAAGCGGTCGGCACGCTCGACGTGCACCGCATTCCCGGCGCCGGCCACTGGTCGGCGTACGAGAACGCTCCCGAGGTCAACCGCCTGATGCTGGAGTTCTTCGCGAGCTGAGAAGGGAAGGTCGGCGGGATTCGAGGCTCAACGTTCCGACGGGCTCGCGACGAGCTCCTCCACGCCGTGACGATGCGGCCGCCCGTCCCGATCACACGTGATGGTCCCGTGGCCGCTCCACCAGATCCGCCAGTCGGCGTAGGAGCGACCCAGCTCACCGGCGCCGAAGTAATCGATACGCTCGTTCTGCTCCACATAGACCTCGCGGTCGGTGAAGACGAGATGCGCGTGGACGCCGACGGGGCTCGTGGCGGCTTTGAGCCGCGCCAGAAGTTCAGCCCGGAGCCGACGCGGCACGTAGTGGATCGCCCCGCACGAGTACACGAAATCGAACCGCCCCTTGGGCAGATATCGCGCGGCGTCGGCATGCACCCAATGCACCTCGACGCCGGCGTGCCACGCCAGGCGCCCGGCTTTACGCAGACCAGCGATGGAAACGTCCACGGCCGTCACGTCACAGCCGCGGCTCGCGAAGAAAACGCTGTCCCGCCCCTCGCCGCACCCGAGCTCGAGCACTCGCGCCCCTGGCGTGAGCAACGAGCACAGCATGCGCGCGAACGACGACGGGGCGGTCCCCAGGACGTAGTCGTCTGGTCGCCGGGCGAATTCCAGAGCCCATGGGCTCCTGGTCGTCATGGCATCTCTCAGTCGGCCTTGGCGATGGCCAGGCCATGCAGATCGACGTCCTCGTCGATCAGCTTCGCGGGATCGACCGGCGCGCGGTTGCGGATCAGACTCACGGCCGCCTTCAGCTCTCCATCGGCGTTGGGGTCCTCCGGGTCTCCGCCACGATTGAGGCCGATCGCCGCGCGCACGATCCCGTCCTTCAGGTAGAAGCCCAGGAATTTCCGGCTCTCGGGCCGGCCGCGGAAGACCACGCGGTCCCAGCCGGCCGCGAATCCCACGTATTCGATGGAGTGCTCGTACTGATCCGACCAGAAAGAATGGACGTAGTCGTAGGGCTGCTCTCGGCCCAGGAGTGACTGGGCCGCGGCCCGGCCCTGCTGGAATCCGTTGTTCCAGTGCTCCACGCGCAGGCGGCCGAAGATCGGATGCGCGTGATTCGTCACGTCGCCCGCCGCGAACACGTCCGGCAGCGATGTCCGGCAGCGCGCGTCCACGAGGACGCCGTTGTCGACCTGCGCCCCGGCCGACGCGAGCAGCTCGGTGTTGGGCACGATGCCGATCCCGGCTACGACCAGGTCACACTCGAGGACTCGCCCCTTGCCCGTGCGCACGCGCTCCACACGGCCGTCGCCTTCGAAGGCTGCTACGGAATCCTCGGCGATCAAGTTCACACCCTTTTCGCGATGGATGTCCGCCAGAACCTGCCCGACCTCTTCGCCGACCACGCGGGCCAGCGGCACGCGCGCGCCCTCGATGGCGGTCACCCCGACTCCGAGCTGGCGCAGCGAGGCCGCTACCTCCGAGCCGATGAACCCGAACCCCATCGCGACCGCGCGGCGGCCCCGTTGGGCGACGGCGCGGATGCGGTCGCAATCCTCGACCGTGCGAAGCTGGAAGATCCCGCCCAATTGGGCCCCGGGGACCGACACCGTGCGATTGCGTCCGCCTGTCGCCACCAGCAGCCGGTCGTAGGCGACTCGCTCGCCACTCTCCAGTGCCACGACTTTCTTGCCGGCGTCGAGCGCGGTCGCTCGCGTCCCCAGCGTGAGCTCGATGCGCTGCTCGCGGTAATACTCCGCCGGCTTGACCAGCTGACTTTCGAAGTCGACCTCGCGGCGAAGATAACCCTTGGACAAGGGCGGACGGTTGTAGGGCAGCTGGGCTTCGGCGCCGATCAGGCGGATGTCACCGTCGAAGCCCTCATCGCGCAGGGTCGAGGCCGCCGTGGCTCCGGCCAAGGAGGCGCCAACGATCACGACACGCGGTCGCTGCATACCCTTCCTTGCCGAAGTCTACCTCGCCTCGCACGCCGCCGCCCGGGATCGACAGGGCGCGACCGCCGACGGCCTGCTATAGTCGAGAAACCATGACCAATCGCTCGCTCTTTTACGGCTGGTGGATCGTCGCGGCATTTTCAGTGACCACGTTCATGTCGACGGGCGTACGCCACGCGGTGGGGCCGTTCCTGAAGCCGATCGTCGCCGACCTCGGCATCGACCGCGCGAGCTTCTCGATCGTGATCGCGCTGAGCCTCTTCCTCTACGGCCTCTTCATGCCGATCGCAGGCCTGGCGCTCGACCGCTTCAGCGTGCGCGTCGTCACGTCGGCCGGCACGATCCTGCTCGTCCTCTCGCTCGTCCTGACCGCGATGGTCCGCAACTTCTGGGAATTCGCCGCCGTCTACGGCGTGCTGGTGCCCATCGGTCTGGCCGGCACCGGTCCCGTGATCGCCTCCGGGGTGGTGGCGCGGTGGTTCAACAAGCGGCGCGGCACGGCGCTCTCGGTACTCGGCAGCGCATCGATGACGGGCATGAGCCTCCTGGTCCCGGCCATAACCTGGCTCATCATCACGCGCGGCTGGCGCATGACGTACGTGGTGATCGGCGCCGTCATCCTGGTGATCGTCATGCCGCTCTGCCTCTGGGTATTCCGCGATTCGCCGGAATCGATCGGCCTGATGGCGGATGGCGCGCCGGTGAAACCCGGCTCGCCGACGGGCCCGGTCGAGAGGGTCACCGCCCGCGAGGCGCTGCAGACGCTCGCGTTCTGGCAGCTCGCGTGCTCGTTCTTCACCTGCGGCTTCTCGATGAGCCTGCTGTCCGCACACGGCATCCCGATGCTCACCGACCACGGCTACTCGCCGATGTTCGCGTCCTGGGCGATGGGCGTGCTCGGCGGCTCGGCGATCGGGTTCACGGTCATGCTGGGGGCGTTGTCTGACCGCTTCGGCCGCCGCCCCGTGCTCGCCACGATCTACGCCGGCCGCGTCCTCATCTTCACCGGCTTCTTCCTGATCCGCGACAACCCGGTGGCGCTCCTCGCGGTCGCCGTCATCGGCGGCATCACCATGGCCGGCACCGGCTCGATGACCTCAGCGCTGACCGCCGACATCTATGGCCGCTTCTCGGTCAGCTCGGTCTTCGGCCTGATCTTCCTCGTGCACCAGACCGGGTCGGCGCTCGGCTCGTCACTCGCCGGCGTGCTGTTCGAAACGACCGGCGGCTACGGCGCGGCCTACGCGGTGGCGTGCGCGCTGCTGGTCGGCGCGTCGATCCTCGCGCTCAACATCGACAAGGGCGCGCGGCGAATCTGGCGCGCAGCGACCGCTTCGGCGACGAACTGAACTGGCAGCTTTTTGGGCAGTGCGCGCCGCAGGCCGTCGCGGGGCGGAGCCCGCCGGCCGAGGCGCGACTATAAAGAGGCGCGATTACAAAAAGGAGGGTTCATGCTCAATCCAGGCGACCGGGCGCCCGATTTCACGGGGCGTGATCACAACGGCCAGACCGTGAAGCTCTCGGACTTCAGGGGCAAGGCGATCGTGCTGTGGTTCTTTCCGAAGGCCGACACTCCGGGCTGAACGGCCGAAGGTTGCGGGTTCCGCGACCTCAAAGCCGACTACGATCGCAAGAATGCCGTGATCCTCGGGGTGTCGTTCGACACGCCGGCCGACAACAAGAGGTTCGCCGAGAAGAACCACTTCAACTTCCCGCTCATCTGCGACACCGACCGCACGATCGGCACCGCCTACGGCGCCAACGTCGATCCCCAGAAGGGCGCGCAGCGTGTCGGCGTCGTGATCGACAAGGACGGCAAGATCAAGGAATGGCACGAGCGCGTCGACGCGCGGGCCTGGCCGGCCGAGGTCGTCAAGACGCTGTAGCGTCGACCTCCGGGCGATACTGGTTCTTGCCGAAGCCGCCGACGAAGTCGGGCAGCTTCGTGTGTCCCAGCATCTGGCGCACAGCCTGCGACTCGCCGAGGTGGAACCAGTAGTGGTAGGTGGTGCGATGAAGCTTGGTACCCGGCGTCTCCCGTGACGACTCGCGCTTCCAGCGCCGGGTGAGCCTGGCGCCGGCGAGGGTGTCGAGGTACGGGTCGGCGGCCTTCGTGACGGCTCGCCACCACGCCCACGCCTCGTCCAGCGGCGGCACGGCGAGCGGCTTGCCGTAGCCGAACCGCTTCACCTCGGGCACGGGCGTCAGGCCCTGCGCCCGCTCGAGCCAGTAGAGCTGCTCCTGCCACGCGAGGTGGCCGATCATCCACGCGATCGGATTGATCGGGCCGAACCGGCGCGCCGCCTCGTCGGCCGTCACCGCCTTCAGCCCGCGGACCCATTCGCTCCGGGTGAACCTGAGCTGGGTCACGAGCGGATGCGGCATGGTGCTCCCCTTTCGAGCGCTGAGACACCGGACGGCGTGGATTGTGAAATCGCGGGAGTCTGAAACGACGGCGGGCGCGGGAGCGCCCGGAGCTCAGTCGTCGCCGCCGCCCGACATCTCGCGGGCCGGCGTGCGACGCCAGGCGCGGCGCAGCCGGTGACGCCAGGCGCGGCGCTCGCCCTGCCGCGCCAGACGGCGCCACGGCGCGAGCGACGGGGCGGACAGCTTGAGGGCCTGCGCGGCGTCCTCGAAGAGCGAATAGGCGACGGGCGTCACCAAGAGCGTCAGCAGCAGGCAGAGCGTCTGACCGCCGATGACGACGACGGCGATGGCGCGGCGCTCCTCGGAGCCCGGCCCCGTCCCCACCCACAAAGGCAGCATGCCCGCGACCAGGGCCAGCGTGGTCATCAAGATAGGTCGGAGCCGGTCGCGGTTGCCTTGCATGATCGCGGACGCGCGGTCCATCCCGTGCGCACGCAGGCTGTTCATGTGGTCGATCTGTAAGATCGCGTTCTTTTTCACGACGCCGAACAGGACCAGAATGCCGAGCGCGGAGTAGAGGTTGAGCGAGTTGCCGGTATACCAGAGCGAGAACAACGCGAACGGCACCGAGAGCGGCAGCGACAGCAAGATCGTCAAGGGATGGATCAGGCTCTCGAACTGCGAGGCCAGGATCATGTACATGAACACGAACGAGAGCAGGAAGACCCACAGGAACTCGGTGAAGGTCTTCTCCATCTCCTTGGCCTTGCCGGTGACGAACGTCTGGTAGCTCGACGGCAAGTTCATGCTGGCCACCAGCGTCTTGAGCGCTTCGATGCGATCGGCCTGGCCGTAGCCCGGGGCGATGCCCGCGCGCAGCCGGGTCTCCCGCTGCCGATCGGTGCGATCGATGCGCGACGCGGTGGCCGCCGGCTCGATCTTCACGACGTTGTCGAGCCGGACGAGACCGCCGCCGGGCGCCAGGTTCACCTGGGCCGGCGCGCCGGTGGCCGCGTTGGTCGAGGTCGTGTCGCGCGAGACGTAGAGCCGCGAGATGGTGCTGAGGTTGCCGCGGAACTCGGGCATCAGGCGGATCTGCACGTCGTAGTCGTCGTTGACGACGGGATCGTGGAAGCGCGAGACCTGATCGTCGCCGCCCACCATGAGCCGGAGCGCGCTGGCGATCTGCTGGGTGTCGACGCGCAGATCGCCCGCTCGCTGCCGGTCGATGGCTACGCGGAGCTCGGGCTTGTCGAGCCGGAGCGTGGAGTCGACGTCCACGATGCCGCCGAGCTCCTTCGCCTTCACCTTGAGGGTCTCGCCGTACTCGGCAAGCTTCTCCAGCTCAGGGCCGCGCAGCGCCAGGTCGATGTCGAAGGTGCCGCCGCCGATGTTGAAGCCGGCGATGTTCCGGACCTGCGTTCGCAGGTCGGTGAACTTCCGGAACTTCTGCCGGAGCGCCATAATCACGTCGCGCTGGCTGTAGTTGCCCTGGAACGCCTCGAGCGGTCGGCCGTGAATCAACCCCTTCCAGATGCGCTCCGGCGTCAGCGTGCGCTCCCAGTGCGGGACCGTGCGCACGTACATGTAGCCTTGGTTCACCTTGGTCAGGAAGCCACCGCCAGCCGACGCCAGCGTGAGCGCGACGCCCTTGGTTGCCCGCGCCTCCCGGGCGAGCGCCTGCACCGCCTCGTCCATCGCCGCCAGGCTCATGTTCTCGGGCCCGAAGATGAGCACCTCGAACTCCGACTCGTCCACGTCGCTCGGGATGTACTCCTGCTTGACCTGGCGGTAGATCGGGACCGCCGAGATCAGCGTGAGCACGCTGATGACGACGATGACCCAGCGGTGTCGCATGGCCAGCGCCAGGCTCCAGGTGTAGGCGCCGTCGATCCAGGCGTAGAAGCCGCCGCGCGAGCCCGCGTGCCCCTCGCCCGCGTGGCCGCTCGCCGCGTCCTCGGCACGCAGGAGCCGGGCGCACATCATCGGCGTCAGCGAGAACGACACCAGCAGGCTCACCAGCACCGACACCGCGGCGGTGAGGCCGAACTGGTAGAGGAACCGGCCGGAGATCGAGGACATGAACGAGACCGGCACGAAGATGACGACCAGCGAGAACGTCGTGGCCATGACCGCCAGGCCGATGTCGGCGGTGGCCTCCCGGGCGGCCTCGAAGGGCCGCATCTTCTTCTCCTCGACGAACCGGAAGACGTTCTCGAGGACGACGATGGCGTCGTCGATGACGATGCCGACCATCAGCACCAGCGCCAGCATCGTCACGCTGTTGAGCGTGAAGTTCAGCGCCCACATCATGCCGAACGCCGAGACGACCGAGGTCGGGATGGCGACCGCCGCGATGAACGTCGAGCGCCACGAGCGCATGAAGGCCAGGACCACCAGCGAGGCCAGGATCGAGCCGAGGACCAGGTGCAGGTTGATCTCGTGGAGGGCCGCGTAGATGTAGCGCGATTGGTCGCGGATGATCTCGAGCTTGACGTCAGGCGGAATCTGCGCCGGCAGGCGCGCCAGCTTGGCCTTCACGCCTTCGATCACCGCCACCGTGTTTTCGCCCGACTGGCGGCGAATCTCCATGATGACCGTCGGCACGCCGTTGAGGCGGGCCGCCGAGCGCTGCTCTTTGGTGCCGTCCTCGGCGTAGCCGATGTCGCGCACGCGGATTGGCACGCCACCGAGGGTGGCCACGACCAGGTCGTTGAACGAGCGGGGCTCAGCGATGCGGCCCATCGTCCGGAGCGACGACTCTTTGAGCCCGGCGGTGACGTTGCCGCCCGGCAGGTCGGCGTTCTGGCGCACGATGGCGTCGCGCACGTTGATGACCGGGATCTGGTAGGCGGCCAGCCGGTCCGGATCGATCCAGATGTTGACGGCCCGCAGCAGACCGCCGACGATCCGCACCTCGCCGACGCCCGAGGAGCGCTCTAGCACCGGGCGCACGGTCTTGTCGGCGATCTCGGTCAGCTCGCGGAGCGAGCGGTCGCCCGACAGCGCGATCGTCACCACCGGTGCCTGGTCGTTGTCGAACTTCGAGACGACCGGCGGCAGGATTTCGCGCGGCATGTTGCGGATGGCGATGGCGACCTTGTCGCGGACGTCCTGGGCGGCCACGTCGATCTGCCGGTTCAGGTTGAACGTAACGATCAAGACCGCGGCGCCGTTGCCCGAGATCGAGCGCAGCTCGCTGATGCCCTGGATGGTGTTGATCTGCTCCTCGAGCCGCTGGGCCACCTGAGTCTCGAGCTCTTCCGTGGAGGCCCCGGGCAGCTCGACGCGCACGCTCACGGTGGGCAGGTCGACGGCCGGGAAGCGGTCGACGCCCAGCTTGAACCAGCTGGCGGCGCCCACGACCACGAAGGCCATGACCAGCATGGTCGCGAAGACCGGGCGCTTGATGCAGACTTCGGCGAGCTTCTGCATTGGGGCTAGGGCGTGGCCTTGACGGCCTGGCCGCCGACCAGGTTGCCGGGCACCAGCACCACGTCCTCGCCGCGCTTGAGGCCGTCGACGATCTCGACGTCTTCACCGAGGCGGCGGCCCGTCGTGACGCGGACCTCGGTCGTCTTGCCCTGGCGAACAACCAGGACCTTCTCGACGCCGGCAAAGACGATGATGGCGCTGGCCGGGACGGTGATCACGGGCTGGCTCATCTCGGTCATGATCTCGACGCGCGCGAAGGCGCCCGGCCGCAGGAACGCGCGCTCGTTCGGCACCTCGGCCTCGACCATGAGCGTGCGGTTCTGCTCCTGCACGATCGGCGACAGACGCACCACCCGCCCGCGATAGACCGTGGGATCGCCCTCGACGGTCAGCGACACCGCGTGGCCCACGCGGACGCCGGATCCCTCGCGCTCGGGCACGGGCACCCGCAGCCGCAGCGGGTGCGTGCGCACCAGGGTCGCGATCGGCGCGCCGGCGGGCAGATACTCGCCGACCGATGCCTGCTTGAGGCTCACCGCGCCGTCGATCGGCGAGTAGATGACCGTGTCGGCCAGCTGCTGGCGGGCCAGCTCGAGCTCGTAGCGTCGCTGGGCCACGATCGCCTGGCGGTTGCGGACCTCCTCGAGCGCGTCCTGATAGCGGCCCTCGGCTACCTGCAAATTCGCCTCGACCGAGTCGAACTGGGCGCGCGCAATCAGCTCCATCTCCATGAGCTTGATGCTGCGGTCGCGGTTGAGCCGCGCCTCGTCGAGCATCGCGCGGGCCTGGCGGACGATCGCGGTCTTCTCCGGATCGATTCGCTCATCGGTCCCCGTGGCCGAGAGCCCGAGCCGGACGCGTGCCTGCTGCAGCGCCGCCTCGGCCTGGTCGACCCGGATCTTGAAGTCGCTCTGATCGAGCTTGCCGACCACCTGCGCGCGCTTGACGCGGGTGCCCAGATCAACGGTGATCTCGGCGAGGCGGCCGGCCACCTTGGTGCCGAGCACGACCTGCTCGTCGGCGGCGAGGGTACCGGTGGCCGAGACCGTGCGCGCCACTGTGCGCTCCGCGGCTGGCTTCACCCGGACCTCGCGCGGCGCCGGCGCGGCGGCCTTGGCTTTCGGCTCCTCGGCGCTGACCGAAGTCCCGCCCTGACAGCCGGCGAGAAAGATGGTGAGCGCGAGGGCGCTGGCCGTCAGAGCGAAGAAGGCAGACATTCGGCTGATCATACGCCTTCCGGAAACCTCCACGCTACCGTGCTTGTTTACGGCTCGCCCGTCGTGTAGAGGATATCGCGTCTTGGCGGCGCTCGGTCTGTGACGTGAAGGACGCTCCGAGAGATGCCCGATCCGACAAGGGGGAAACGATGAAACGGCTAGTGATCAGCTTGGCGCTCTGCTTGTTGGTCTTTCACCTCGCAGTTTCCAGCGCCGACGCGTGGACCCGGTCCCCAGCGATTCAGTTCGCCACGCTTCCCGCTGATGCCGCGCATCCGGAAGGCATCACGGCCGACCCGGGGGGCAATATCTACGTGACGACCTTCGATCCAGGCGCGAGCAGCGGGAGGCTCATTGTGTTCTCGCCGAGCGGTCAGCTCGTGCGTGACGTTGTGGTGCAAAATGCCAGCCCCTTTCTCCTGGGTCTTGCGTTCCATCCGGGGACCGGCGCGCTGCTCGTCATCGACTTCGGACAGGGGAAGGTTCTCACGGTGAATCCGTTCACCGGCGCCAGCATAGTTTTCATGTCGGTCGCACCGCCACCGGCTGCTGGTTTGAACGCGCTGACGTTCGACGCCTCAGGCAACGTCTATGTTTCCGACTCCTTCGGCGGGATTATCTGGATGACCGGCCCCTCGGGTGGGGCGGCGACGAAGTTTGCGGAGAGCCCCCTTCTGCGGCCGAACGGCGTTCCACCTTTCGGGGCCAATGGCCTCGCGTTCAACCGAGCGGGCACGACGCTGTTCGTGGCGAATACCGCCAACGACACGGTGGTTCAAATCCCCGTGAGCAATCCGGACAACTCGAGCGTATTCGTACACAGCATCAACGGTGCCGACGGGCTCATCATCGACGAGGACGACAACCTGTGGGTTGCGGCCAATCAGGCTGACGAGATCGTCGTGGTGAACCCGAGTGGTCGCGCAATCGCCAAGCTGGGCGATTTCAGCGGCCTCGATCCAAAGGGCGCGCCGAACGGGCTACTATTCCCGGCGAGCCTGGTTTTCAGTCGGGGATTTCTCTACGTTACCAACCTCTCCCTGGATTTGAGAGTGGCCGTCGCGCCTGACGTCATGGCAGTCGATTCCCAGTGGGCCGCCGAGGTCAAGCGTCACACAGTGGCGCGCATCTCGGCGAAAATCCCGCCGGTGCAGGGCTTGAAGTAGGAGGCTCCTCTCCCGCCGGCGAAAGACTGGAGGCGAGCTCAGCTCGCCCGGCAGTACGGCAGCACGCGCTCGCCGAAGAGCTTGATCGCGTCCATGATCTGCGCGTGCGGCGGTCCGCCCGAGTGCGCGTGGCGCAGGCGCAAGAGGAAGGTGCTGGCGCCGGTGGCCTTCTGCCAGCGCTGGAATTCCCGCACGCACGTCTCGGGATCGCCGAGGATCAGACGATCGGGGGCGAGATTCTCCAGCGTGAACGGCGTGTCGGCCGGCATGTCGCGAAACTCCGCCAACCGGTGCTCCCAGTAGTAGCGATACGCCGTCATGACGTGGGGGCCGTATACACGGTCGGCATCGGCGCGCGTGCCGGCCACCCAGGCGTCGCGCATCTGTACGACCTCGGCCGGCCGCTTCGCCTTCGCGGCGGCGTCCTTGTAGATGTTTGCCAGCTCGACCGCATTGCGCAGACCGGTGCTGGGCGTGCCGACGAATCCGTCGGCGAGCCGGCCGGCGCGGCGCGCGGCCGCCGGCACGCTGGCGCCGAACCAGAGCGGCGGTCCCGATTCCTGGAACGGGCGCGGGCGGATTCGCACGTCGTGGAGTGTGTAGTGCTTGCCCCTGAACGAGAACTCCTCGCCCCACCAGCAGAGACGCATGATCTCGACGCTCTCCTCGAAGAGCGTCATGCGGTGCTCCATCGGCACGGCGAACGCCCGAAAGTCGGCGGGCTGGTAGCCGATGCCGACCCCAACGATGAGACGCCCCTTCGACACGAGATCGAGCGTGATCGCGTCCTCGGCCACGTGCACCGGATGGTGGAGCGGCAGCAAGATGACGGACGTGCCAACGCGCAGCCGCTGCGTGCGCGCGGCCACCGCGGTGGCGACGATGAGTGGCGAGGGCAGGAAGCCGTCGTGGTCCTGGTGGTGCTCGCCGAAGAAGCACGAATCGAACCCGCACGCCTCGGCGAGCTGGGCCTCCGCGATGGTCTCGTCGATCGCGCGATCGAGGTGCTCCCCGCGCGGCGGGTTGGCGATCGAGCTGTAGAGGCCGAATTTCATGCGTCCGCCTTCAGCCGCGCGGTGCGACCGCCCGCAGCGCCTTCAGGTACGCGTCCTTGTTCGGCTCGTTGAAGACCAGACGGACCTCCTGCGCGCCGGCATCGAAGAAGCGCTGCAGCTGGTCGCGGCACTGCCGGGGCGTGCCGAGAATCGTCATGGCATCGACCATCTCGTCGGTGACGAGCTTCGCGGCCCGGTCGCGCTCGCGCGCCTGGAACGCCGCGCGCACGCGATCGGCCTCGGCGCCGAAGCCGATCCGGTGCATGTACTGGTGATAGAAGACGCCCATGCCGCCGACGTAGAAGGCAATGTGTGAACGCTCGCGGTCGCGCGCGGCCTTGACGTCGTCGGTGACGTAGATCGACACCTGGGGCGAGATGGCGATGTCGGAGAGCGCGCGGCCCGCCGCCTCGGCCCCCGCCTTCAGGTCGCTCACGACCGCCGCCATCCTCGAGGGCGCCAGATAGATCGGCAGCCAGCCGTCGGCCAGTTCGCCGGTCATCCGGAGGCTCGGCGGGCTCAGCGCGGCGATGTAGATGGGCAGGTTCGCCCGGAACGGCGGGAAGCGGAGCTGAAAGCGCTTCGTGTGAAAGAACTCGCCGTCGTGGTCGAGCCGCTCGCCGCGCGCCGCCTTGCGGATGATGTCGATGTACTCCCGCATGCGCGTGAGTGGCTTGGCGAACTTCTCGCCGTGGAAGTCCTCGATCACCAGCCGGCCGCTGGTGCCGAGGCCCAGGAAGAAGCGGCCCTGCGTCATACGGTCCATGTTGACGGCGCTCATCGCCAGGTTGGCCGGCGAGCGCGCGAACACCGGCACGATGCTGGTGCCGATCCGGATGCGCGAGGTCACCGCCGCGAGCTGCGCCAGCGAGGTCAGCGCGTCCTCACCCCACGACTCGCCCATCGTGATGCAGCTGTAACCGAGCTCCTCGGCCAGCACGGCGGCCTCGCGGATCTCTCGCCACGACATCCCCGCCACGTGCATGCCCATCAGGCCCACGTCGCCCATGGCCGGCGAGTCTACCAGTTTCGGGGTAGCATGGAGCGCCGAAGCCGGCCTCACAGGAGAACAGTCATGCTCGACGTTCCGTTTCGCTCCGCCCGGCAGCTTGCCGCCGACATCAAACGGAAGAAGATCGGCTGTCTCGAGCTGCTCGATCTCTATCTGGCGCGCGTGGAGAAATACGACGGCGCCCTGAATGCGGTCGTGGTGCGCGACTTCGACCGGGCGCGCACGCGCGCGCGTGCCGCCGATCGCGCGCTGGCCCGGCGCCAGCTCTGGGGCCCGCTGCACGGCGTGCCCATGACCATCAAGGAGTCGTACGACGTCTTGGGCCTGCCGACCACATGGGGCGTACCGGCCTACAAGGATCGGATCGCCGCGAAGAACGCCGTGGTCGTCGATCGCTTGCTCGGCGCGGGCGTCGTGCTCTTCGGCAAGACCAACGTGCCGCTCTACCTGGCCGACTGGCAGAGCTTCAACGCGATCTACGGCACCACGAACAACCCGTGGGACGTCAAACGCGCGCCCGGCGGATCGTCCGGCGGCTCGGCGGCGGCGCTGGCGGCCGGGCTGACCGGCCTGGAGGCCGGCAGCGACATCGGCTCGTCGATCCGCAACCCGGCGCACTTCTGCGGTGTGTACGGCCACAAGCCGACGTGGGGCATCGTCCCGCGCGCCGGCCAGGCCCTCCCCTGGCAGAACGCGCCGGTCGACATCGACGTGGTCGGCCCGCTGGCGCGCAGCGCCGACGATCTCGCCGTCGCGCTCGCGGCCGTGGCCGGCCCCGACGAGATCGACGGCGCTGGCTGGCAGCTGCGGCTGGCGCCGTCGCAGCAGAAGCGGCTCCGCGATTTCAAGGTCGCCTTGATGCTCGACGCCGCCCCGGAGATCCCCGTCGATCGCGAGGTGACGGATCGCCTCCAGGCGCTCGGTGACTTCCTCGGACGGCAGAAGGTCAAGGTGGACGACCGCGCGCGCCCCGCCATCGACACGTGCGAGGCGTTCAGCGTCTACGTCAAGCTCCTGCGCGCCGCGACGTCCGACCGCCAGAGCGACGCCGACTTCGAGAAGAACGCGGGCGTCGCGCGGGGCCTCGCGCCAGACGACGAGAGCTACTACGCCCGTGCGACGCGCGCGGCGGTCTCGTCGCACCGCGACTGGCTCGCCGCCAATGAGGCGCGCCACCGCATGCGCCTGGCCTGGGCGGAGTTCTTCACGAAGTACGACCTGCTCCTCTGTCCCGTGGCCGGCACCGCGGCCTTCCCGCACGACCAGCAGGGCGAGCGCCACGACCGCACGCTGGTGGTCAACGGCAAGCGCGTACCGGTCACGGATCACCTGTTCTGGGCGGGCTACACGGGCGTATCGTTCCTGCCGTCGACCGCCGCGCCCTGCGGGTTCACGCCGGGCGGGCTCCCGGTGGGCGTGCAGATCGTCGGGCCGCAGTACGGCGATCTCGCGTGTATCGGCTTCGCGCGGCTGCTGGAGCGGGAGTTCCAGGCCTTCGTGCCGCCGCCCGGCTACGCGTGAGCGGACCGTCGCGTGCAGCCCCACCAGGCTGAGCGGCTCACGAAGATCCTGGACGACCACGGGCTCGAGGCGCTGGTCGCGACCCGCGCCGCGAACGTGGCCTACGTCACGGACTTTCGCGGGATCGAGCACGCGGTCTTCGAGACACCTCAGGTTGCGGTCTTCTCGCGGCGCGGTACCGCGCTCGCGGTCGCCGCCATCGAGATCCCCTCGGCCGTCGAGGAGCGGATCGACGTCGATCATCTCGCGTGCTTCGACGACTTCCCCGCGGTGTACGACGACCGCCGAGACGCCGACGTACGGCGCATCCACGACCTCGTGGAAGCTCACGCGCCGAGCCCGGCCGACGCGCTCGGCGTCCTTCTCGACACCCTTGCCGTTCGCCGCGGCGCCGTCGGGCTCGACGAGAGCCGCCTGACGCCCGCGGCCTGGCAGCGGATCGCCGCCCGCCTCGGCCGGCTCACCCTCGTGCCGGGCGCGGAGCACTTCCGCTCCGCGCGCCGCGTGAAGAGCCCGTGGGAGATCGAGCGCCTGGGGCTCGCGCTTGGTCTCGTCGAGGAGGCCCTGAACGAGGTCGTGGCGAAGCTCGGGCCCGGCATGACCGAGCGCGAAGCGGCATCCCTCTACCAGTCCGAGGTCGTCAAGCGCGGGGGCGCTCCGATGCCGGCGACGATCGCCACCGGCAAGCGCGCGTGGATCCCGCGGCCGGCGGCGAGCGAGCGGGCGCTGCGCTCGCACGAGGCGATTCGCTTCGACGTCGGAGCGACGCTCGACGGCTATCACGCAGCGGTCGCGCGCACGGCGATCGCCGGAGAGCCGGACCCGCGGCTGGAGGCCGCGCACACCGCGATCCTGACCGGGCTCGAGGCCGCGCTCGATGCCATCGGGCCCGGCGTGCCCGTTTCGCGTGTGCACGCGGCGGCCGTCGAGGCAACTCACGGCGCCGGCCTCAAGAGCTTCGTCGCGAACCACGTGGGCCACGGGATCGGTCTCGAGCCCCGCGAAGAGCCGCGGCTCGAGCCGACCGTCGACACGCCGCTCGAGGCGGGCGAGGTCGTGAGGGTCGAGCTCGCGCACGTCGAGATGGGCTTTATGGCGGTTCAGCTCGCCGAGACCGTGCTCGTCACGACCGGCGGAGCCCGCGCGCTGAACCGGTCGAGCCGCCGGCTGATCATCCTCGACTGAGCCCTGCGGGTGGGCTAGGCTGTCGGGCAGCGAAGCCCTGGAACGTCTTCAGGAGAGTGAGCCATGGCCGAACGCGCGCTGAGCGGCATGCGGATCCTCGACCTCACCCAGTTCGAAGCCGGCACCACGTGCACGCAGTTCCTCGGCTGGCTGGGCGCCGACGTCCTGAAGATCGAGCCGCCCGGCGGCGAGCAGTCGCGCCGCAACCGGCCCGAAGTGCCGGGGCTCGACGCGATGTTCTTCCTGGTCTTCAACTCGAACAAGCGCAGCGTCACGATCGATCTGAAGAACCCGGACGGTCGCGCGCTGTTTCTCAGAATGGTCGAGCGGGCGGACGTCGTCGTCGAGAATTTCGCTCCCGGCGTGATGGAGAAGTTCGGCCTCGACTACGAGCGGCTGCACGCCACGAACCCGCGTATCATCGTGGCCCGCATCAAAGGCTTCGGGCTCTCCGGCCCGTACAGCGAGTACAAGAGCTTCGACATGATCGCCCAGGCGACGGGCGGCATCATGAGCGTGACCGGTTTCGAGGATCGCGAGCCCATCCGATGCGGCGCCGCCATCGGCGACACCGGCACCGGCGTCCACACCGCCGCCGCGATCATGGCCGCCTACATCCAGCGCCAGCGCACCGGCCAGGGCCAGCTCGTCGAGGTGGCGATGCAGGAGACCGTCGCCAACCTGCTGCGGGGCCGGTTCGTCGACCACTATCGCGAGGGCAGGCCGAGCCCGCGGCGGGGCAACGGGCTGGTCGGCGGCGTGCCGGGCGGCGCCTATCCGTGCGCGCCGGGCGGGCCGAACGACTACGCGTTCATCTACGTGCAGCCGATCAGCCCGGGCATGTGGCGCGATTTCGCGACCGCGATCGGCCGCGAGGACTGGCTGGCCGACCCGCGCCTGAAAGATGCGAAGTCGCGCTGGGAGCACCGCGACGAGCTGAACGGGGTCATCCGCGCGTGGACGAGCGCGCGCACGAAGCATGAGGTGATGAGCACGCTGGGCAAGGCGGGCGTGCCCTGCGGCGCCATCCTCGACACGGGCGAGGTCCTCGACGACCCGCACCTGAACGCCCGCGGCCAGATTCACACGATCGAGCACAAGACGCGTGGCCGCGTCCGGCTCCCGGGCTGCCCGGTCCACCTGTCGGCCTCCCCGGCGCCGACGTCGCCGCCGCCGCTGGCCGGTGAGCACACCGCGGAAGTTCTGGGCGAGCTCTTCGGTCTCTCGAAGGAGGACGTGGAGAAGCTTCGCGCGCAGGGCGCGTTAGGCTAAAAGTTGCTTGTCCTCGACGGCCCTCACCTATAGTCGAAGTAGGTCGTAGGTGGAGGAGGGCACCATGTGGCTTGTCGCCGCCTTTCTGGAGCACTGGTTTCTCTACTCGCTCAGCGCGATCGTGGTCCTGGTCCTGCTCCGCGGTATCCGCTACATCCCGAACACGAAGGTCGGGCTCGTCGAGAAGCGGGCCAGCCGCAGGGGCTCAGTAGCGGCGGGCATCATTGCTCTCAACGGAGAGTCCGGTTTCCAGCCAGTGGTCCTGCGCGGCGGCATGCACTATCTCCTGCCCTGGCAGTTCAAGGTTCACATTCATCCGCTGGTGACCATTCCCCAGGGGAAGATCGGCTATGTGTTCGCGCGCGACGGTGCGCAGCTGCCGCCCACCCAGGCCCTCGCCTCCAACGCGACGGCCGGCGAATTTCAGGACGCCGCCGCTTTCCTCAGGGCCGGCGGGCAGCGCGGGCCGCAGCGCAAGATCCTCCGGGAGGGCACCTACGCCATCAACCTGGCGCAGTTCGTCGTGATCACCACCGATCGGGTCTATTTCCTGCCGCTGGAGAAATCGGATGCGCAGATCTTCCAGCGGATGACGCAGGTCATTCAGGAGCGCAACGGCTTCGATCCGGTGGTGATCAAGGGCACGGATGATCTCGTCGGGATCGTAACCGTCCACGACGGTCCCTCGCTGCCTCCGGGGCAGATCATCGCGCCCACCGTCGGCGACGATGCGGCGCAGCCGAACACGTATCACAACAGCTTCCAGGACCCCGAGCGCTTCCTGCGCGCGGGCGGGCAACGCGGCCGGCAGCTCCAGGTGCTGGTCGAGGGCACGTACTACATCAACCGGCTCTTCGCGACGGTGGAGATGGTGCCCAAGACGGTGATCGAGGTCGGGAGCGTCGGCGTCGTCGTGTCGTACACCGGGGAGACGGGCCAGGATCTCTCGGGGACCGACTACAAGCACGGCGAGCTGGTGCAGAGGGGCCTGCGCGGCGTCTGGAGCGAGCCGCTCCTGCCCGGCAAGTACGCGTTCAACACCTACGCGGGGAAGGTCTTCCTCGTTCCCACGACGAACTTCATCCTGAAATGGAACAAGCAGGAGACCGGAGCCCACAAGTACGACGAGAACCTGGCCGAGGTCGCGCTGATCACGAAGGACGCGTTCGAGCCCTCCCTGCCCCTGTCGGTGGTCGTTCACATCGACTACCGCAAGGCGCCCCTCGTCATCCAGCGCTTCGGCGACATCAAGCGGCTCGTCGAGCAGACGCTCGACCCGATGGTCTCCGCGTACTTCAAGAACATCGGACAGACCCGCACGCTCATCCAGCTCCTCCAAGATCGAAGCGAGATCCAGGACGTCTCCGGCGACCAGATGAAGGAGAAGTTCGGCCAGTACAACCTCGAGCTCCAAGAGGTGCTGATCGGCACCCCCACGTCGGGCCAAGGCGGTGGGCAGATCGAGCAGATCCTGACGCAGCTCCGCTCGCGCCAGATCGCGCTCGAGCAGGTCGAGACGTATAACCGACAGGAGCAGGCCGCGGTCAAGGAACGCGAGCTCCGCGAGGCCGAGGCGCGAGCCAAGCAGCAGACCACCCTCACGGAGTCAGAGCTGTCCATCTCGATCCAGACCAACCAGGGCAAGGCCGACTACGCCCGGGCTCAGCAGCAGGCGGCGCAGATCCAGGCCCTCGCGCAGGCCGAGGCCGAGAAGATTCGCATGCTAGGCGAGGGCGAGGCCAAGAAGGTGCAAGCCCTGGCCGGTGCCGAGGCCGAGCGCGCCGCCCGGGTCGGAATCGCCCAGGCCATGGCGATCGACGAGCAGGTGCGCGCCTACGGAGGACCTCGATTCCAGCTCACGCAGCAGGTCATGAGCCGGTTCGCCGAGGCCATCGAAGCCGCGCGAGTGGATGTCGTCCCTAAGATCGTGATTCACGGCGGGGGCGCCAACGGAACGCCGACCACCGGGAATGTGATGGAGGCGCTGCTGACGTTGCTGCTCGCCGATCGGATGGGGGCCGACGCCGCGCCAGCGCCCGCTACGCCTCGCAGCGCTGCCGTGGAGGCCGTCCGTAGCCGCATCGAGCAAGGGCTGAAGGACCAGAAGTAGGCGGCGGGGACGAGAACCCGGCGCGGTCAGGCGGCCATGACGACGTTCTGATTCGCCCGGAAGAAATTCCCAGGGTCGTACTTCGTCTTGATCGCCAGCAGGCGCTCGTAGTTGGCTCCGTACGCCGCGCGTACGCGGTCGGCCTCGTCGGCCCCCAGATCGTTCACGTACACGGCGCGCTCCAGGTGCGAGGCCATCGCGGCGTGGAGCTCGCGCGCCCACCGGATGTTCTTCTCGTCGGCGGCCGCGTCCTCCCACTGCGCGAGCATCAGGCAGTCCCACTGGTCATGGCGGTGCGCGAACGCGGTCTCCGTCGGCCCCACGCGCGCCGCCGCGCCGTGCATTTGCTGCAGACCGATCTGGGACTGGGGGGAGGGACACGTGGCGGCGAAGTGCGCCAGCACGTCGATCGCCTCAGGACCCAAGCGGTGCAGGAAGCCGCCCTTCCAGTAGTGCCGCCGGTCCTGCGGAAAGGCGCCGTCGCCGCCGCGCTGCAACTCGACGTAGCTCATGCGGCCGATGCCGTCGGCGAGCGGATGCCCGAACGACCGTAGCGGCTTCAGCAACCGCTCGCCCGTGTCGAGATCGCCGATCCACGCGACCGCGACGCCGAGCATCGGCGCGCCGTCCTCGCCCCGGCCAAAGCCGGCGTTGACGCAGAGCTCGTCGGGACATCCCCGCGCGAGCTCGTCGTAGAACGCCAGGACTCGTCGGGCCTGGCCGATTGGCCACGCGACGGCGCCGCCGAGCACCGGGCCGATCGGGTGCAGCCGATACTCGAACGAGGTGACCACGCCGACGTTGGCTCCGCCGCCACGAACCGCCCAGAAGAGGTCGGCGTGCTCGGCGGCGCTGGCCGTGCGGAGCTTCGCGTCGGCGGTGACGATGTCCACCGACAAGACGTTGTCGCACGCGAGGCCGTGCTTGCCGTTGAGCCAGCCGATGCCGCCTCCCAGGGTCAGGCCGGCGATGCCCGTGGGGGAGATGTTGCCGGTGGGCGCGGCGAGGCCGAAGGCCTGGCACTCGCGATCGAGCTCGCCCAGGGTCAGGCCCGGCTCGGCGCGTACGGTGCGCCGCTGCGCGTCGATCTGCACACGCTTCATGGGAGACAGGTCGATCATCAGACCGCCGTCGCACACGGCCTTGCCCGACACGTTGTGGCCGCCGCCCTTCACGGACACGTCGAGGCCGTGGGCCCGAGCGAAGCCGACGCAGGCCACGATGTCGGCCGCCCGCTCGCACCGGGCGATCAACGCCGGCCGGCGATCGATCATCGCGTTGAAGATGCGTCGCGCCCTTTCGTAGCCGTCGGCGCCCGGCCGCAGGACATACCCCTTCATGGCCGCCTGGAGCTCGCGAAGCGCGGCGTCGTTGATCGTCATCGCTCGTTGTCCTCCACCTGAGCTAGGACGGTCGAATGAAAGCGACTGCGATAGCTCTGCGGGTTCACGCCGAGCGCACGGCGAAACGCGATGCGCATCGTCTCGGAGGAGCCGAACCCGCACGCGGCGGCGACCTCCGGGAGGCCGCGCGACGTTTCCTCGAGCAGTCGTCGCGCTGCCTCCACCCGCACGCGCTCCACGAACCGCGCGGGCGTCATCCCGACCTCGCGTACGAACACGCGGAAGAAGTTGCGCGGGCTCATGGCGACTCTCCGGGCGAGCGCATCGATCGACAGGTCGACACCCGGGTGCTCGAGAATCCACGCCTGCAAGTCGCGCAGGGGCTCGCGCTCGGCGAGCTGGGTCGAGAGCTGGGCGCTGAACTGCGCCTGGCCGCCGGGCCGCTTGAGGAAGAAGACCATCCGCTGGGCCACCTGCAGCGCGACACGGCGTCCCACGTCCTCCTCAACCAGTGCCAGAACGAGATCGAGACCGGCGGTACTGCCGGCCGAGGTGTAGATGCCCCGATCGCGAACGTAGATCGGATCCCGCTGGACGGTCACGGCCGGAAACCGGCGGGCGAGCTCATCGCAGTCCATCCAGTGCGTCGTGGCGCTCCGGCCGTCGAGCAAGCCCGCCTCAGCCAGGACGAACGTGCCGGTGCAGAGTCCGACCACCCGGCGCGTCCGTGGCCTGACGCGCGCGAGCCAGCGGATCAGATCCGGATCGCGCCGCGCGTCGTCGGGCTCGTCGATGCCGGTCACGATGAGCGTGTCGAAGTCACCGCGGACTGAGCGATACGAGCGGTCGGACGCCAGCCGCAGGCCGGCCCACCCGCAGACGGTGGCCACGGGCGAGACGACCTCCACGGCGTATCCGCGGCCCGTCGGCAGCCGGACGTTGGCGGCATAGAAAATGTCGAGTGCCCCACCGATCTCGACGACCTCGCGACAGGGCATGGCGACCATGACGACGCGCCGAGGAGTCATGCCTTGCATGGCCTGCTTGTCTCATCCCGCGGGGGCGTCAGCAATGACATAGATCCCAAGGATTCTGCCAGATGAGGCGTGTCGCCGAAGCCGGCGCCCGAACGGAGGGTGGGCCTGGTGCTAGCCTGCTACCGGCGGGCGCCGCTTGTGGAAGCCGGTCGCCTGCTCGAATGCGTGGGCGAGCTGGAGCACGCCCCACTCGTCCTGATGACGGCCGACGATCTGGAGCCCCACCGGCAGGCCGTCGTCGGTGAACCCCGCGGGAACGGAGATCGCCGGCAGGCCCGTCACCGTGATGTCCGAGCAGACGCGCATCCAGTCGATGTAGGTCGGCAGGCGCACGCCGTTGATCTCCGTGATGTACGGCTGGGTGACGTCGAAGGGCGGCACCTGCGCCGCGGGCAGCAGCAGGAACTCGTGGCGCTCCATGAACTCGCGCACGCGGTGGTAGAGGCGCGTGCGCGCCTGGTCGGCCTCGCCGATCTCGCGCGCAGTGAGCTTCTGCCCCTCCTCGATATTCCAGACGACCGTGTCCTTGATCTTGTCGCGATGCCGCTCGAGCAAGGGGCCGTAGCGCGTCGCGAAGTTGAGCGCGCGCTGCACCTGGAACACCTGGCGAGCCTCGGCGAAATCCGGCTCGCCGTCCTCGACCTGACAGCCGAGCGCCGCAAAGGTGGCGCGCTGGGCATCGAGCACCTTGGTCACGCGCCGGTCGACCGGGAGCCCGCCGAGGTCGCGGCTCCAGGCGATGCGCACGCCCTTGAAGTCACGACCGAGCGGCGCGCGGAAGCGGTCAGCCGGCTCGGCGACGGTGTTCGGCGCCCGCCGGTCGGGCCCCGCCATCGCGCTCAGCATGAGCGCCACGTCCGCGACCGTGCGCGCCATGGGCCCGGGCACGTGCAGGAGCGCCCACGCGTTGTCCGTTGGCCATGCCGGAACGCGGCCGATGGCTCCACGCAGGCCGACCACGTTGCAAAAGCTCGCCGGGTTGCGCAGCGAGCCGCCGGTGTCGCTGCCGTCCGCGATCGGCAGCATGCCGCACGCGAGCGCCACCGCCGCACCGCCGCTCGAGCCCCCGCATGTCTTCGTCGGGTCGTAGGGATTGACCGTGCGGCCGAAGACCTCGTTGAACGTCTGCGAGCCGGCCCCGAACTCCGGCGTGTTGGTCTTGCCGATGGTCACCGCCCCCGCCGCCCGCAGCCGCTCGACGAGCAGCGCGTCTTGATCGGGGACGTGGTCGCGATAGATCGGCGAGCCGAACGTCGTACGGATGCCGCGCGTCGGCACCAGATCCTTGTGTGCGACCGGCAGGCCGAACAGCGGACCCGCCGCCTCGCCCCGCGCGAGCGCGGCATCCTTCGCGCGCGCGTCGTCGAGCGCCCGCTCGGCGGTGAGCGTGACGATCGCGTTCACCTTCGGGTTGACACGATCGATCTGGGCCAGGTGCGCCTGGATGACCTCGGTCACCGAGACTTCACGGGCACGGATGCGCCGCGCCAGCTCCGTTGCCGTCAAAAAGCAGAGATCAGTGCTCACGGGTACCCTTTCCGAAGCCGGGTTCACGTCGGCGCGAAGCTTAGCATCTCGGTCGTTGCGCGTGAATCCCGGTATACTCCGCGGCGGGCCGCGGCGTCCTGACCACCGGCCCCGAGCAGGAGACGCATGAACGAGACACGCGCGCTCGCGCGGTTCGTGGCCCAGACGAAATTCACGGACCTGCCCCGCTCGCTGGTCGACAACCTCAGGATCACCGTGCTGGATACGATCGGCGCGGCCTTCGTGGGCTCGCTTCAGCCGTGGGCGCGGCGCATCGTGACCGTGACCCAAGGTCTCGGTGGCGCGCCGGAGGCGTCAGTCGTCGGCCACAGCTGGCGAACGGATGTCGCCCGCGCGGCCTTCGCCAACGGCGTGCTGATCGGCGCCTTCGAGTGCGAGCCGCTCACCGGATCGCACGCGAGCGGCACCGTGCTGCCGGCGGCGCTGTCCGTGTGCGAGCGCGAGCGGCTCGACGGATCAGCGTTTCTCACCGCGCTGGCCGTCGGCTTCGAAGTGTCCGCGCGCATCGCGCGCACGGCCGTGGGGCTGGAAACCGTGCGTGGCTTTCACAACCCGGGCACTCAGGGACCGTTTGGCGCCGCGGCCGCGGTCGGCACGCTCTACGGCTTCGACGAGGACCGGCTGACCGATGCGCTGGGCATCGCGGGCTCGTCGAGCGCCGGGCTCCTCGAGTTCGCGTGGAGCGGCGGCGACACCAAACGCCTGCACCTCGGCCGCGCTGGCCAGCTCGGGCTGGAGAGCGCCCTGCTGGCCCGACAAGGCGTGCGCGGTCCGGCGACGATCCTCGAGGGCCGCTACGGCTACTTCAATGCGTTCTCGACGCCGCCGCGCCTGGAGAAGCTGGTAGAAGGGCTCGGCTCGACATGGGCCATTGAGCCGCCCTCGATGAAGTCGTACGCGACTCACGTCACCCAGCAGGCCGTGGTCGCGGCCATCCAGGACCTCAAGCGCGAGCATCCCTTCGACCCGAAGGCCGTCACGCGCGTGGTGATCCGCGGGGCGCCGCGCATCATGGAAGAGCGCCATTCGGCGCGCGAGCCCCACGACGTGTTAGGCGGCCAGTACAGCCTGCCGTTCACGGCTGCGGTCGCGCTCACGCGGGACATGTCGAACCCACTCGTCTACAACGCCGACGCCGTGGCGGACCCGGTCGTGCGCGACCTGGCGCGCCGGATGGAGCTCGTGCCGCTCCCGGAAGAGCCGCACGAAACGCCGGGGTTCTGGCCGGCCGAGATCACCGTGGAGTGCGGAGCCCAGCGCCACACGACGCACACCCGTCCGCACAAGGGCTCCCCGTCCAATCCGTTCACCTGGGACGAGGCGAGCGAGAAATTCCGGCGCTACACCGCGACGGTCCTCGATGCGCCGCAGGCGACGGCCATCATCGGCGCGGTTGGCGCGCTCGGAACAGGCGGCGACCTGAACAACCTCGTTCGCTTGCTGGGTCGCACCTGATCTCGAGAGAGCGCGAGTGATTCGCCGTCGAGGATTCCTGCTCCGACAGGACCGGCCGTCATGGCGCCACCGGCCGAGGAGTCCTCGCCGCGCCGTACCTTCTCAGACGAGCAGCGCGAGCGGCTCCTCGATCAGATCGGCGAGCGCGCCGAGAAACTGGGCGCCGCGCGCGCCGTCGAGCGCGCGGTGATCGCACGAGAGCGTCAGCACCATCGTCGGCTGGACGGCGGGCTGGCCGTTGAGCGCAACGACGCGGTCGGCGATCCGGCCGACCGCGAGAATCGCCGCCTGCGGCGGATTGACGATGGCGTTGAAGGCGTCGACACCGTACATGCCGAGGTTGCTGATCGTGAAGGTGCCGCCCTGGATGTCGGCCGGCCGCAGCTTGCCGGTCTGAGCACGGCCCACCACGTCCTCGCGGCGTGACGCGAGCTCGGCAAGACGCAGGGTGTCGGCGCGATGGATGACGGGCACGACGAGCCCATCGTCGATGGCAACCGCGAGGCCGATGTTGATCTCGCCGTTCTGGGCGATCGTGCCGTCGCGCCACGAGACGTTCATCCGCGGGTGCTGGGACATCGCCGCGGCGACGAGCTTGACCAGCAGGTCCGTGTACGTGATATGCGCGCCGGTCTGCTTGCGCGCCCTATCCAGCCAGGAGACGAGCCGGCTCACGTTGACCTCGCGCACGAGATAGAAGTGGGGCGCGGTGGTCCAGCTGGTGGTCATGCGCTCGGCCATGATTCGCCAGACGGTGCTGACGCCGGCCCCGGGCGCGCTCACGCGAGGCGCGCTCGGCATCGCGGGAGCCCCCGCAGGCCGGGCCGCCGCCGGAACGTCCAGCGCGAGCACCGCGCCACCGGGCCCCGAACCGCGAAGCGCGCCGATGTCCACCCCGCGCTCGGCCGCGAGC
>JBKPCO010000163.1:0-8948 GCA_046727415.1 Candidatus Methylomirabilota bacterium | reverse complement strand
GAGCAGTCCGAAGGTGGCGAAAAGTGTGTCAGAACCAGATGGTCAAGTCAAACTTGCCGCTTCTCGGTCGCTGTCGGGGTCGCTGAGGTAGGTGGGGGTCGAGAGGACCACGCGGCGCGCGTTCGCTGCCCCGGGGTGGCTGGGCTCCATCCGGGCGCACCTCTCCCGCCGCCGCACTCAGGGAACGGGTCCCTTCGACCCCCACCTACCTCAGCGACCCCGACAGCGACCGAGAAGCGGCAAGTTTGACTTGACCATCTGGTTCTGACACACTTTTCGCCACCTTCGGACTGCTCCGAGGGGCACAGAGACTATGCCGAACGCCCCGAAGCGCCCGTTTCACACCGCCGCCGATGCCGACATCAAGCGCGGCGAGGTCTCCGATGTTTACTTCTCGCGCACTGTACAGATCCTCACCCATCGCGGTGATCGAAAGCGGGTCAAGGCCGAGGTCTACCTGAAGTCGCTTCCCGAGGACTGGCAGTGGGGAATTCTCGCCGGCGTCGAGGAAGCGGCGGCCCTGCTCGAGGGGCAGCCGGTGGACGTGTGGGCGATGGACGAGGGCGTTCTCTTCGAGCCGTACCAGCCGGTGGTGCGCATCGAGGGCACGTACGTCGAGTGGGCGCAGTACGAGACGGCGCTGCTCGGTCTCCTCTGCCAGGCCTCGGGCATTGCCACCAAAGCGGCGCGTTGCAAGAAGGCCGCGGGCGAGCGACAGGTTATCTCGTTCGGGGCGCGGCGTATGCACCCCGCGCTCGCGCCGATGATCGAGCGCAACGCCTTCATCGGGGGCTGTGACGGCGTCGCGGTCACCAAATCGGCCGAGTTGATCGACGCCGACCCGATGGGGACGATTCCGCACTCGCTCGTTCTCATGGTCGGCGACACCGTGGAGGCGCTCCGGGCCTTCGACGCGGTTATCGACTCGAAAGTGCGCCGGGTCGCGCTCATCGACACCCTGCAGGACGAGAAGTTCGAGGCGATCCGTGTCGCGGAGGCGCTCGGGAAGGACCTCTACGCCGTGCGCCTGGACACGCCCTCGTCACGCCGCGGCGACTTCTACCGCATCCTCGAAGAAGTGCGCTGGGAGCTCGACCTGCGCGGCCACAACCACGTCAAGATCCTCGCCTCGGGCGGCGTCGACGAGTACGAGATCCTGGCGCTCAACCCGGTGGCCGACGGCTACGGCGTCGGTACGTCCATCGCCAACGCGCCGGTGCTCAACTTCGCGCTCGACATCATGGAGATCGAGGGGCAGCCCATGGCCAAGCGCGGCAAGTGGTCCGGCGCCAAGGAAGTCTTCCGGCGCCGCGGCAGGCGCGAGACGGTCGTGCTGCCGACCGGGCGGCGTCCGCCCGACGACAGCTGGGAGCCGCTTCTCAAGCCGCTGATCAAGACGGGCCGGATCGTGCGTGATCTGCCGCCGCCGCGGACGCTGCGCGACTTCGTCCTGGACCAGCTCGGATCGGTGCCGCTCGACACATTGCGGAGGCAGGGGCTCCGGCGCGACTTCTAGTCGCCGGCCTATGTCTGTTCTCGTCGAGATCGTCGGCAACACGCGCCAGGAGCTGGCACGGCGCCGTGTCGCCGTCCCCCGGATGAGCCTCGAGCGGCAGTGCGGGCAGGCGCCGCCCACCCGCGACTTCGAAGGTGCCCTCCGTGGTCGGCCCGGAACGGTCCGGCTGATCGCCGAGGTAAAGAAGGCGTCGCCCTCCCGCGGCGTGCTCGCCGGCAACCTGAACCCGGTCGACGTGGCCAGGGCGTACGCGACCCACGGCGCCCACGCGATCTCGGTCCTCACCGACGAGAAGTACTTCAAGGGGAGCCTCGACGATCTACGGGCGGTCCGCGCCGCGGTCAATGTCCCGCTGCTGCGCAAGGACTTCACGATTGACGAGTACCAGCTCTGGGAATCGCGGGCCGCCGGCGCCGACGCGGTGCTGCTCATCGTCTCCATCCTCGAGCCGACGCAGCTGAGCGACCTGCTTGCGGCGGCCAAAGGGCTCGGGCTCGCCGCGCTCGTCGAGTGTCACACCGCGGCTGAGCTGGACCAGGCGCTCGCCGTCGGCAGCCGCATCATCGGGATCAACAACCGCGACCTTGCCACGTTCGAGACGCGGCTCGAAACCACGATCGAGCTGGTGCCGTCGATCCCGCCCGGCCCCGTCGTGGTGAGCGAAAGCGGATTCTTCACGGGAGCCGACGTGCGCCGGGTCGTCGCCGCCGGCGCTCACGCCGTGCTGATCGGCGAGGCCCTCGTCCGCTCCGGCGACATCGCGGCCAAGATTCGCGAGCTGACGCTCCGCGATGGAGAGCGTGGTTGAGCGCCCCGCGAGTGAAAATCTGCGGCATCACGAATCTCGACGACGCCATGCTGGCCGTCGACGCCGGGGCCGATGCGCTCGGGTTCATCTTCGTGGAGAATACGCCGCGCTTCGTGACCCCCGAGAAAGTCGCGACGATCGTGCGAGCCCTGCCGCCGTTCGTCACACCCGTCGGAATCTTCTGGGACCACTCGGCCGGCCACATCAAGGCGATCGCCGAGGCGTGTGGTCTGCGCGCGCTGCAGTTCCACGGAGACGAGAAGCCCGAGGACCTCGACGGCTACACGGTCCCGGTCATCAAGACCATCAAGCTCGCGCCGCCGTCCGAGGAGCTCGGCGGACGCCGGCCGTGGCCACCGACCGTCAAAGTCCTGCCCTACCGCAAGCACGCGGCGGCGCTCCTGCTCGACAGCGCGGCGCGCTGGAGCGAAGGGGAGCTCCGCCAGCCGATCGAGTGGACGATCGCGCGCGATCTGGCGAGCCAGAGCTGGCGCATCATCCTCGCGGCCGGCCTCACCCCTGAGAACGTCGCGCGCGCGGTGGCGACCGTGCGCCCGTACGGGGTCGACGTGGTGTCGGGCGTCGAGGCGCAGCCGGGCCGCAAGGACCCGGACAAGGTCTGGCGCTTCGTCGCCGAGGCGAAGGGCGTCCGGTGAAGCCGAAGCTTCCCGACGCGCGGGGCCACTTCGGCCGCTTCGGCGGCCGCTTCGTGCCGGAGACGCTCATGGCGCCGCTGATCGAGCTCGAGCGGGCGTGGAGCGCGGCGAAGCGCGACCGGAAGTTCCAGCGGCGGCTCGCCGAGCTGCTGCGCGACTACGCCGGCCGCCCGACGCCGCTCTACCACGCGGCGCGGCTCAGCGAGCAGTGCGGCGGCGCGCGGATCTACCTCAAGCGCGAGGATCTCTGCCACACCGGCGCGCACAAGATCAACAACGTGCTCGGCCAGGCCCTGCTGGCGGCGCGAATGAAGAAGCGGCGCGTGATCGCCGAGACGGGCGCCGGCCAGCACGGCGTGGCGACCGCCACCGCCGCGGCCCTGCTCGGGCTCGAGTGCGACGTGTACATGGGCGCTGAGGACGTCGAGCGCCAGGCGCTCAACGTCTTTCGCATGCGCCTGCTCGGCGCGCGCGTCATCTCCGTCGAGTCCGGCAGCAAGACGCTGAAGGACGCGATCAACGAGGCGCTGCGCGACTGGGTGACCAACGTGCAGACGACCTACTACCTCCTCGGCTCGGCGCTCGGCCCGCATCCCTATCCGGTGATGGTGCGCGATCTCCACGCCGTGATCGGGCAGGAGGCGCGCCGCCAGAGCCGCCGCGTGCTGCGCCGGCTCCCCGACGTCCTGGTGGCGTGCGTCGGCGGCGGATCGAACGCGATCGGCCTCTTCCATCCGTTCATCGGCGACCGCCGCGTGCGGATCATCGGCGTCGAGCCGGGCGGCGAGGGGATCGCAACCGGCCGCCACGGCGCCTCGATGAGCGCGGGCGCGGTCGGGGTGCTGCACGGGTGCATGAGCTATCTCCTCCAGAACGACGACGGCCAGATCGCCACGGCGCATTCGATCTCGGCCGGCCTCGACTATCCGGGCGTCGGGCCCGAGCACGCGTACTACCGCGATGCCGGCCGCTTCGAGTTCGTCTCGATCACCGACGCGGAGGCCCTCGAGGGATTCGAGGCCCTGACGCGCCTGGAGGGCATCATGCCGGCGCTGGAGTCGGCGCACGCGGTGGCCTACGCGATGCGCCTGGCCAAGACCCTGCCGCGGTCGAAGACGATCGTCGTGGGCCTCTCGGGCCGCGGCGACAAGGACGTCCACGTGGTGGCCAAGGCCCTCGGGAAGTCGATCGGATGACCTCGCGCCTGGACGCGACCTTCGCCCGGCTCCGCGAGCGCGGCGAGCGCGCGCTCGTGCCCTACTTCACCGCGGGTGACCCCTCGCTCGCCGACACGCGCCGGCTCGTGATCGAGGCGGCGCGCCGCGGCGCCGACGTCATCGAGCTGGGCGTCCCGTTCTCGGATCCGCTCGCCGACGGCCCGGTCATCCAGCGCGCCGGCATGCGTGCGCTGGCGGCCGGCACCACGCTCCAGCGCCTGCTCGAGATGGTGTCGGGCCTGCGCGCCGAGGTGAGCGTGCCGCTCGTGTTGCTCACGTACTACAACCCGGTGCTCGCGTTCGGTCTCGAGGCGTTCGCGCGGGCGGCCGTGCGCGCGGGCGTCGACGGCGTGATCGTGGTCGATTTGCCCGCCGAGGAGGCCGATCCGTTCGCGCGGGAGGCGGAGGCCGCCGGCCTCGACCTGGTCTACATGGTGGCGCCGACATCGACGCCTGAGCGCGTGCGGCTCATCGCGCGCCGGAGCCGCGGATTCATCTACATGGTCTCGCTGCGCGGGGTGACCGGCGAGCGCAAGGAGCTGCCGCCGGACCTCGCCGCCCAGATCGGCGCGCTCCGCAGGGTGACGAAAACGCCGGTCTGCGTCGGGTTCGGGGTCAGCACGCCTGAGCAGGTCGCCGCGGTCGGCCGTGTCGCCGACGGGGCCGCCGTCGGCTCGGCGATCGTGCGCCTGGTCGAGGAGCGCGCCGGCTCACCGTCGCTCGTCAACGACGTGGGAGCGTTCATCGCTGAGCTCAAGGCGCCGCTCCGGGCCGGGTTGGACCCGGCGGGGCGAAAGGGGGCGTAAGGCTTATGGCCTGGTTCAGACGCAAGGCCGAAGAGCAAGCCGCCAAGGCGAGCAAGGTCGTCATCGCCGAGGGCCTCTGGATCAAGTGCGACTCGTGCAAGGAGATCATGTACCGCGCCGAGGTCGAGCGCGCCGGGCGCGTGTGCCCGAAGTGCCATTATCCCTTTCGGATCTCCGCCCGCGAGCGCCTCGGCCAGCTGGCCGATCCGGGCTCGTTCGAAGAGCGCGAGACGAGCCTTGCGACGGCCGACCCGCTCGGCTTCAAGGACACCAAGAAGTACCGTGAGCGCGTCCGGGCCGCCGCCCAGAAGACCGCGAGCGACGAGGCAGTCATCTGCGGCGTCGCGTCGATCGGCGGGCAGCCGGCGGTCCTGGCCGTCTTCGAGTTCGGCTTCCTCGGCGGTAGCATGGGCTCGGTGGTCGGAGAAAAGCTCACGCGGGCGATCGAGCTCGCGATCGACAAGCACCTGCCGGTGGTCATCGTCTCGGCGTCGGGCGGCGCGCGGATGCAGGAAGGCATCCTCTCGCTGATGCAGATGGCCAAGACCTCGGCCGCGCTCGAGCGGCTCGGCGCCAGCGGCCTGCCGTACATCTCGGTCCTCACCGATCCCACCACCGGCGGCGTCACCGCGAGCTTCGCGATGCTGGGCGACGTCATTCTCGCCGAGCCGCGCGCGCTGATCGGGTTCGCCGGCCCGCGGGTCATCGCCGAGACGATTCGCCAGCCGCTGCCCGAGGGCTTCCAGCGGTCGGAATTCTTGCTCTCGCACGGCCAGCTCGACCTGATCGTCGAGCGGCGCGACCTCAAGGACACGCTCCGCCGCATTCTCGCGTTCTTCGCCGACCAGCCGCCCCGATCGGGCTAGGTTCCCTGTGACGTACGCCGAGGCGGTGGCCCGCCTCCTCGCCCTCCGAGGCGGAGAGCACGCGGGCATGCGCCCCGGGCTCGACCGTATCGAGGCCTTGCTCGACGCGCTCGGTCGTCCCGAGCAGCGATACCGGCTGGTGCAGGTGGGCGGCACCAACGGCAAAGGCTCGGTGGCCGCGATGCTCGCCTCGATCCTGGGTTCGGCGGGTCACCGGGTGGGCCTCTACACCTCGCCGCACCTCGTCTCGTTCCGCGAGCGCATCCGCGTCGACGGCAAGGCGATCCCCGAGGAGAGCGTGGTCGACGGCGTGGACGCCCTCGGCACCCTGGTGGCGCGACTGGACGCCACGATGTTCGAAGCGACGACCGCGCTCGCCCTCGACCACTTCGCGCGCGAAGCGGTCGACGTGGCAGTGCTCGAGGTGGGTCTCGGCGGTCGTCTCGACGCGACGACCGTGGGCACGCCGGAGGTCGCCGTCATCGCGCGCGTCGATCTGGACCACCAGGCGGTCCTGGGCTCGACGCTCCGCGAGATCGCGGCCGAGAAGGCAGCGATCATTCGTGGCGGCGTGGCGTTCTCTGCCGCCCAGGCCCCGGAGGCCGCGCGCGTCATCGCCGACCGGGCGGCGGCCGTCGGCGTGCCACTGCTCGTCGAGGGCCGTGACCTGTCGGTGAAGGTAGAGCAACGCGGGCTCGACGGCCAGCGGATCGCCTGCGCCGGCCCGGGCTGGTCCCTGGCCGGTCTCGAGCTCGGCATGCCCGGCGCCTTCCAGCCGTCCAACGCGCTCCTCGCGGTCGGCGCCGGGCGCGAGCTGGGCGCGCCCGAAGCCGCGATCCGCGCGGGACTCGCGCGGGCGTGGTGGCCGGGGCGCTTTCAGGTACTCCGGCACAAGCGAGGATTCCTCGTGCTGGACGGCGCCCACAATCCGGCCGGGGCGCGGGCCCTGGCGACCTCGCTCCGCGAGAGCTTCCCGGACTCCCGGGTCACGTTCGTGCTGAGCATCATGCGCGACAAGGACGCGCCCGGCATCGTCGCCGCTCTCGCTCCGGTGGCCGAGTGGTTCATCCTGGCCGCGTCGTCGAGCGCGCGAGCCGCCGCGCCGGACGCGCTGCGGGCGATGGTGCCCGCCTCGGTCAGGCGCGTGGACGTCGCCGGCTCGCCGATCGACGCGCTCGCCCTGGCCGTTCGAACCGCGACGACCGCCGTCGTCTGCGTCGCCGGCTCTCTGTTTCTCATCGGCGATGTGCTCGGGCATCTCGGCGGTCGCGATGAGCCTTGCTCGCTCGAAAAGGGAGCTGTCCGACTCGAATGACTCGGGCCAGGATCTCGATCCTGCTCCTCGCGTGCCTCCCACTGCTTTCATTCCCGTCGATCGGGCGCGCGCAGGTTCCGATGACCATGCATCTGGAGAGCGGGGAGGTCTCGGTGGTCGCTGATCAGTTCGAGACCGTCGGTTCCGACAACCTGCTCGTGGCCACCGGGAACGTCGAAGTCACCCGGGGGCCGGCGCGCCTGCTCGCGGACCGGGTCGAGCTCAACCGCGCCACCGGCGACGCCGTGGCCTCGGGCCGCGTCACCTTCTACGACGGCGACGAGCGGCTCACGGGCAAGCGGATGGACTTCAACATCAAGACCGGCACCGGCGTCATCTACGAGGGTGAGGCGCACGCGCCGCCCTACTACCGCGTCGCGGGCGAGCGCATCGAGCGGCTCGGCGACAGCGTCTACCGTGTCCAAAAGGGCGTGTTCACGACCTGCGAGGACGACTCGCCGTCCTGGTCCTTCCATATGGGGACCGCGAACGCTGACATGGAAGACTGGGTGTGGGGGACGAACGCATCGTTCTGGGTGAAGGCCATCCCGATTATCCCGTTCTTCCCCATCTTCGCCGCGCCCCTCCGCAAGGACCGCCAGTCCGGGTTCCTCACGCCGGTCTTCGGGAGCAGCAGCCGCAAGGGCGCCTTCGGCGAGGTCCCGTTCTACTGGGTCATCTCGGACAGCATGGACGCCACCATCTCGGCCGGCTTCTATTCGAAGCTGGGATTCGGGGGCAGCGCCGAGTACCGGTACGTGCTCTCGCAGGATCAGAAGGGCTCGATCGGCGGCGCTCTGGTCTACGAGAGCTTCAAGAACGGCGCCGTCCGCGGTTACGGCAGCGCCAAGCAAGAGTGGCGACTCATGCCGGGACTATCGGTGACCGCCGACCTCAACGGGGTGACGGACGACCACGTCCTGCGCGACTACGCGTCGGATCTGCATCGGCGCTCCGCGCAGCGCGCCGAATCCAACTTCTTCGTCACGAAGACGTGGACGAACTGGAACCTGGTGGGCCGCGTCTACTGGTACCAGGACCTGACGGTCGAGCGACCCGTCGAGCTCCAGCGGGTGCCCGAGATCACGCTCCAGGGCGTGCGCCAGACCCTCCCCGGGCTCCCCGGTTTCCTCTACCAGGTGGACTCGAGCGCCGTGAATTTCCTGCGCTGGCAGGGCTCGGACGGGGCGCGCCTCGACGTACACTCGGTGGTCTCACGGCCCATTCCGCTGGCGGGCTACCTGACCGTGACGCCGTTCGTCGGGGGCCGGACGACGGCGTACAGCACGACCGTAACCGGCAACCACGTTCCGGTATCGGGCCCGCCGCCCGTCGAGGACACGAACGGCGAGTGGAGGGTACGGGAGCTACTGGAGTACGGCAGCGACGCGGAGAGCCGGGCCGCGCGCGTCTATCCGCTGGACGGGTTCGGCGGGTTCAGCGCGCTGCTCCACTCGATCGAGCCCCGGGCGCACTACATCCGGATCGTCGGTCACAACTTCTACGGCCTGCCGCAGTGGACCAACATCGATCTGATCCCCGAGGCGAACTGGTTCGAGTACTCGCTGACCAATCGGCTGCGCGCGCGGACGGTGAGCTCCGAAGAGTCCGAGGCCACCCGCCTCGACCTGGTCCGGCTCGTCGTGGCCAACGCCTACGATTACCAGGCGGGCCGGTTCGGCAATGTGGCCGGCGACCTCACGCTGCAGCCGACCACCATGCTGGGTTTCCACGCCGACGCGAGCTACAACATCAACGGCCAGG
>JBKPCO010000162.1:0-3640 GCA_046727415.1 Candidatus Methylomirabilota bacterium | reverse complement strand
GCCTGGGGTGGCTGGACAACCTCCGGCACGACCCAAACGATGACCAAAGAGGCGGTTTTGGCGAGTCAGGCGGCGATCTGCGTCGCCCAATTTATGAAGCAACCGAACCCTGAAGCGAAACTCAAAGAACTCGAGGCCGTAGGTAGCTGGCAGAGAGCTGAAGTCATTGAAAAAGGTGGGCTGGGATAAGATGCCCGGGCAAGAAAAAGCTGGCTATGCGGTCGCCCGAGCATGCGCCGACGGGCTTGAACTTCTTTTCAAGAAATGAGAGTGGACCATCTTTGGAGCATCTTCGCGGACGAGTCCCTTACCCTCCACCGTTACTTTTCTCGAGTAGTTAGCCCGCATTTTTTCAAGTCCGTAGCGCGGGGGAGCCTTTCGTAGCCTTCCCAGGTCAGGGCGATTCTGCGGCTCCCTGCGGCGTGAGGATATGTAGGCGCGTGTAGGAGACGGGCGGCGCTACCGCTTCAGCCCGTCCAGCACCTGCAGCGCCAGCTCATACCGTCCGAGCGGCGGCATCAGGTACGCTCCCTGCACACGCTCCCGCACCGCGAACAGCATCTCGCGCGCGATCTTCACCCCCTCCTTGCGGGCCGCCTCCCCGCCTGGCGTACGCCGCATCTGCTCGCGGATCGCCTCCGGGATCTGCATCCCCGGCACCTCGTTGTGGAGGAACTCGGCGTTCTTGTAGCTGACGAGCGGCAGCACTCCGACCAGGACTGGCAGCTCTAGGTGCGCGATGCGTTGCAGCACCTCCTCCAGCAGGTCGATCTGGAAGATCGGCTGCGTCATCACCAGCTCGGCTCCCGCCGCCTTCTTGCGCTCGAGGCGCTGGATCTCTTTGTCGAGGTCGGCGGCGCCGGGCTCGAGCCCGGTGGCGAGGAGGAACGAGGTCTGGCCGCCCGGCAGGGGCTTGCCGGCCGGGTCGATGCCCCGATTCATGTTCGCCGCCATCTGGAGCAGCCCGATCGCATCGAGATCGTAGACCGCGGTCGCTTCCGGGTAGTCGCCCACCTTCGGCGGATCGCCGGTGATGATGACCAGATTCCGGATGCCGATGGCATGGGCGCCTAGCAGGTGCGCCATCTGGCCGAGCAGATTGCGGTCGCGGCCACACACATGGAGGATCGGCTGGATCCCGTAGCGCTCCAGCAGCAGCGAGCAGAAGGCCAGGTTCGACATGCGGGCCATCGCCCGCGGCGCGTCGGCGACGTTCACGATGTCGACGCCGCTGGCCAGGAGCATCTTCGCCCCTTCCAGGGCCTTCGATGGATCGAGTCCGGGCGCGGGGTTGACCTCCACCGAGACCACGAACGTGCCAGCCGCGATCTTGGCCGCGAAGTCGCTGCGCTCGGCCATCGGAATCGGCGCCAGGAGCGGCACCACCTCGGCCGGCCGCGCCGCGCTCGGCCGGACGACCTCTACGTGCCGGTCCGTAAGCATGCGCCCGGACTTGGCCATCCAGTGCACGTGCTCGGGCGTGGTGCCGCAGCAGCCGCCGACCATCGTGGCGCCCAGCTGGATCGTCCGCCGCGCGAAGACGTCGAAGTACTCCGGCGTCGCCATGTACAGCAGCCGGCCGTCGACGGTGCGCGGGAGGCCGGCGTTGGGCTGCACGCAGAGCGGCACGCCCGCCCGCCGCATCCGCTCGGCGACCGCTAGGGCCAGCTGGGGACCATCGCCGCAGTTCACGCCGAGGACGTCGGCCCCCCAGTCGCGCAGCATGGTGGCGATCTGCTCCGGAGTCGAGCCGTCGGCAGCCGTCTCGCTGGCGTTGAACGCCATCGACGCGATGATGGGCAGGCCCGGGGCCGCGCGCCGCGCCGCCTCGATTGCGATCCGGATCTCCTCGAGGTGACGGAAGGTCTCGAGCACGAAGAGATCGACGCCCCCCTCCACCAGGGCCGTGGCCTGCTCCGCGAAGGTGGCGGCGACCTGCTCGAGCTCGGTCGACGTGGCGACGCCGGGGACGAGGCCCGTGGGGCCTATCGAGCCCGCCACCCACACATCCTCACCAGCCGCCTTGCGAGCCAGCCGCGCCCCGGCGAGGTTGTAGGCGCGCACCTGGTCACCGAGGCCGTGACGGTCCAGGCAGAAGCTGTTGGCACCGAAGGTGTTCGTCTCAATCACCTGGGCGCCCGCGGTGACGTAGTCCTCGTGGATCTTGGCGACGACCTCGGGCCGCGCGACATTGAGCTGCTCGAAGTTCTGGGTGACGAAGACGCCGCGCTCGTAGAGCAAGGAGCCCATCGCCCCGTCGAAGACGAGGAGCGACCGCATGGCCTCCCGGAACGGGGCGGTCCGACGGGTGGGGTTCATCCTGGTCTTTATGCTACATCCACCGCCCCCCTCTGGGGCAGGCCGGTCGGGCGTACGCTCCGTCCCATCGCCGCCGTGGAAAGGACCGCCGCATGATCAAGAGCTTCGGCAGCCTGTTCGCCGGCCACATCGACCTGGAACAAAAGGGGCTGGACGGCACGTCCGTGAACGAGCGCTGTCGCGGCGTGAGCCTGCGGCTCGTCAGAATCCTCATGCCTCGCAGCGTGCTTCGGAATTCCAGGGGACGTCATCCGTCAGGCGTTATCAGCTGCCCCCTAGGTGAACGCGGGGATGACGTGGCGGCCAAACAAGCCGATCGAGTGCATGATCCGCGTCGGGGCCAGGTTGCCCATCTGCATGAAGCAAAGGATCTGGTCCAGGCCGGCCCCGGGCAGACCCAGGATTAGCCGCGCCAGGAAGATGGACGAGATACCTGCGGTAGCGACCAACCAGTGGGCGGCGAGTCCACGCGGAAGCCGGCGCGCGGCGACGACCGCCGCCGGGCGATGGAGCGTGATGCGTCAGCGTATCTCGAGCGCCTGCTGGACGTGAACAGCGCCCGTGTCGATTGCGAAGATTTCCACAGCGCCGTTCGGTGCGACGTCACGGACAAACGGTCACAATTCGACTTCAGCGCGACACCTGGGAGGTCGGAACGTTGGTGCGCAAGGGCGCACCGCCACTACATCACGTCACGTCGGTGTTGAGGATCAGCGGCGTTGAGACGCTGGCCTGGCGGTTTGCGAATAGAGGCCTACGGGTCAGGGAACTATCACTGCGCGGCGCTTATCTTCAGCCACCAAGTGAGTCGGAGGCTTACCAGTTCATCCTTGACGGTTATCGCTGGCAGCTGCATCTGCGTTTTGAAAGAGTACGGCGCAGGGATCGTGCTTTTATGACAGAGGGACACCACGTCGGTATCCCGTTCGCGCACGGTCTGGCGGCGGCTAGACGGGCAGGGGAAGCCGGAGCGCGGGGGAGCCTCAGACCCGCGCCTCCTGACCAAAACCCACCCCCGCGAGCCCGAGCCGCCGCATGGGCACCTCTGGTTGGGACGGCTGGCAGGAGTCTAGCGGATCCGAACTATGGACGGTGTTGCTCTCAATGATTGACCCGCGCGGGTCGAGCACGCGCCAGACGGCCAACAGCCGCCGGTCGCCTCCCCTCGTCTTTTGCAGCGTCAAGCCGTTTTCGATGACTACTCGTCGAGGAAGCTCTGCACCTGCTTTATCAGTTGCATCCGGTTCTTTTCGAGAGCGAGGACGTGGGTGCCCTCGCCAATCACCACATGCCGTTTATATGGCGTGTTGATGAGCTTGCC
>JBKPCO010000161.1:0-23196 GCA_046727415.1 Candidatus Methylomirabilota bacterium | reverse complement strand
TAGCCGGAGAACAATCCGACCATCATGCCGAGCACGCCCGAGATGGCGACGGCGGCGAAGCCGACCATGAGAGCCGGGCGCGCCCCGTAGAGCACGCGAGCCAGGATGTCCCGGCCGAGATGGTCGGTACCGAGGACATGGGGCCGGCCGGCCGCATCCAGCGATCCCGGGGGCTTGAGCCGGTCCGTGATCGCCTGCTCGGTCGGATCGTACGCAGCGATCCACTGCGCGCCGAGTGCGGCGACGACGACCAGCATCACCACGATCAGGCCGAAGAGCGCCGTCCGCCGGTGGGCGAGCCGACGCAGGAACATTACCCACTCGCGCCGCGCCGGGTTTGTTGTAGCGGGGTTGTTTGGAGCGGGGACCGTGAGGCCGGCTTGGTCCGCGGGTGGCCTAAGACGGACGCGTGCCGGCTCCGCTTCTGCGGACATACCCTTGCCGGTCATTTTCACCGCAGCCGAATCCGCGGGTCGAGGTAGGTGTAGACCACGTCGACGACGAGGTTCACGAGAACGAACGTCGATGAGAGCAGGAACACCGCCGCCTGCACGACCGGATAGTCGCGGTTGTAGATCGCCTGAACCGACAGGCGGCCGACGCCCGGCCAGGCGAAGATCGTCTCGGTGATGACCGAGCCGCCGAGCAGGGTGCCAAGCTCGATCCCCACGATGGTGACGATCGGGATCGCCGCGTTCTTCAGCGCATGCTTCCAGACGACGGGCGGATCGCTCACCCCCTTGGCCCGGGCCGTCCGGATGTAGTCCTGACTCAGCACCTCGAGCATGCCCGAGCGCGTCAGGCGCGTGATGCGCGCCGTCGTGAAGAGCCCGAGAGTGATCGCCGGCAGCACGAGATGCTCCAGCGAGCCGCGGCCCGACGAGGGCAGCAGATTGAACTGCACGGAGAAGACGAGGATCAGCATGATCCCGAGCCAGAACGTCGGCATCGACTGTCCGAGCAGGGCGACGATCGTCGAAACGTAGTCGACCAGCGTGTTTCGCCGCACGGCCGAGACGATGCCGGCAGGGATCGCCAAGCCGAGCGCGACCACCAGCGCGGCGCCCGCCAGCTCGAACGTCGCCGGCATGCGCTCGACGACCAGGTTGAATGCCGGCTCGCCGTGGCGAACCGACTGCCCGAAGTCGCCCCGCAAGGCGCCGGCGAGGAAGCGGCCGTACTGGACGACGAACGGATCGTTGAAGCCCATCGTCTCGCGGAATTTCTGCACGTCTTCCGCCGAGGCGTCGGGCGGCAGCAGGATCAGGGCGGGATCGCCCGTGAGATACAGGATGAAGAAGACGATGAACGAGACGCCCAGCAGGACCAGGAGCGCCTGGGCCAGCCGGCGCGCCAGGAAGATCTTCACGGCGCGCGATGCAGACGCGCCACCGCCTCGATGTGCGGCGTTTGCGGGAACATGTCGACGGGCTCGACCCATTCGAGCCGATAGCCCTGACGGACCAGGTCCCCGACATCGCGCGCCAGCGTGGAGGGATTGCACGAGACGTACACGAGGCGCTCCGGCCCGAGCGTGGCAAGCGCCTGGAGCGCCTTGGGATGGAATCCGGCTCGCGGCGGATCCGCGACGACGACCTCGGCGCGGACACCGTCGCGCATCAGCGTGGGCAGGATGTGACGCACCTCGCCCGGAAGAAACGAGCAGTTCTCGATTCCGTTCTCGCGGGCGTTGCGCACGGCGTCGGCCACCGCCGCCGGCGCGACCTCGATGCCATAGACGTGACGGCTCCGGCGCGCGAGCAGGAGGCTGATGGCGCCGGTGCCCGAGTAGAGATCGACGACGGTCTCGCGGCCCGTGAGCTCGCAGGCCGCCTCGACGACGGCGAAGAGTCGCTCGGCTTGCATCGTGTTGGTCTGAAAGAAGGAGTTCGCCGACACCTGGAACGTGAGCCCGCCCAGCGATTCGCGGATGTGGTCGCGCCCGAGCAACAGGTGCTCCTCCGAGCCCACTGCGACCGAGGCCTTCTTCGCGTTCACGTTGAGGACCACGCTGGCCACGGACGGAACCCGCGCGCGAAGGCGCTCCGCCACCGGCCCAAGCGACACGACGTCGGGCGCGGCGGTGACGATGTTGACCATCGCCTCACCGGTACGACGGCCCTCGCGCACCGTCGCGAACCGCAGGAGTCCCTCGCCCGAGTCCTGGTCGTAGACGGAAAGTTGTCGCGCGCGAGCCTGCGCGCGCAACTCGTCCAGCAGGGCGTTCATCGTGTCCGACTGGAGAAGACAGCGTTCGATGTCCAGGACCACGTCGTAACGGTCCGCCTGGTGGAGACCGATGGCTGGTCCCTCGCCCGCGCCCGGCCGGACGACCGTGAATTCCATCTTGTTGCGGTACCCGTAGGGGTCGGGGGCCGCCAGGATCGGCCGGAGCTCGAAGTCGCCGAGCCCGCCGATACGCTCGAGGCAGTCGCGCACCTGCTTCTCCTTGAAGGCCAGCTGAGCGGGATAGGCGAGGTGCTGCAGACGGCAGCCGCCGCACCGGCCGAAGTAGGCGCAGGGCGCGTCGACCCGATCGGGGGACGGCGACTCGATCGATTCGATCACTCCACGCCCAAAGCGCGAGCGCGCCTCGACGATCCGTATGCGCAGGCGATCCCCCGGCAGGGCTCCCCGAACGAAGACCACGTAGCCCTCGACTCGGCCGACCCCCTCACCGCCGAAGGCGAGGTCGTCGACCGTCAGCTCGAGGACTTCACCACGCCTCGGTTTCGCCATGATTGACGCCACTATATCAGGGATCTCGCCCCCGCTCGCGGGGGCTGCCTCCGGAGTGGATCAAGGATGTATGATACGAAAGCATGGACATGCGGCCGCCGCGCGTCGTCGCCGATTTGATCCTCAGCGCGGTGCCCGAGCTGCGGGACCGCCTCCTCGAGCATCGCGTTCGTCGCGCATGGTCGGACGTGGTCGGCGCCGATGCGGCCCGGCGCGCCCAGCCGCGCAGCTTCGCGGAAGGCTGCCTCACCGTGGCGGTCGACAACTCTCCCTGGCTCCACGAGCTCACCTTGCGCAGTGAGGAGCTGACCCGCCGTCTCAACGCGCGCTTCGACGCCGTCCGCTCGCTGCGCTTCGTGGCCGGACGGATCGAGCCTCCGTCCATGGTCCGAGCCGATGCCGAGCCGCCCGCGCCACTCGACGCGGGAGTCCGGCGCGAGATTGACCAGGCCGCGAGCGCCATCTCCGACCCGGCCCTGGCGGCCGCCGCGCGCCGGCTCTTGACGAAGGCCTGGCCCGGGCTCTCGGCGTTCCTCGTGGCGACGGTCCTCGCCGGCTGCGCCGTGGCCGGGGGACCCACGGTCTCCGGCGACGACCAGGCCCCGCGCCGCTCGGCCGCCGCCGACCCTCAGGCCGACGCGTACTACGCCTATTCCGTCGCGCAGATGCACATCCAGGCGGGTCGCTTCAAGGACGCCGTCCCTCTGATGCGCGCCGCCCTCAAGCGTGACCCGAACTCAGCGGCGCTGTGGACCCAGTACGCGCAGCTTCTCGTTCGCGTCGACAACGTGGACGAGGCGGTGAGCGCGGCCCGCCGCGCCGTCGAGCTGGCTCCGGATCAGCTCAGCGCGCGCATGACGCTCGCCGACCTCCTGCGCACCCAGCGCAAATTCCCCGAGGCCGAGGCGGAGCTGGAGCGCGCCATCACGCTCAGTCCGGACTCGGAAGAGCCCTATCTGATGCTGGCGCGGCTCCAGGTCGAGCAGAAGGCGTACGACCGCGCGCGGAGCACACTCTTGCGCCTCGCCGAACGCCAGCCCCGGATGGCCCAGGCGCAGTTCCTCCTCGGGCGCCTCGCGATCGAGACCGAGTCATGGGACGAAGCGATCGCCCGTCTGACCAAGGCCGTCGAGCTCGACCCCGACCACGACGGCGCCTGGAGCGCGCTCGGCGCCGTCTACTCGGAGGCGCTACACAAGAGCGAAGAGGCGATCGAGGTGTACCGGCGCGCTGTGAAGGCCAACCCCGACAACCCGGCGTTCGCCGAGAAGCTTTCGGACCTCTTGATCCGGCTCGGACGGCTCCCGGAGGCCCAGACCGAGCTCGAGGGGCTCACCGAGGTCGCGCCGCAGAACCCGCGCGTCTGGATGAAGCTCGGTGCCGTCTATTACGAGCAGAAGAACTGGGACCGCGCCATCGAAGCGTTCCGGCGCGTGGTCGCGCTCGAGCCGTCGAACCTGCGCGCCCGCTACTTCCTGGCGACCACCTACATGGACGGCGGCCGCGACGCGGAGGCAAAATCCGAGCTCGAGCGGATCCTGCGCGCCGACCCGCGCTCGATCGACGCGCGCGTGCAGCTCGGCTTCCTCTACGGGCGGACCAAGCGCTACGACGAGGCGATCTCGACGCTCCGGGAAGCCGTCAACCTGGAGCCCAAGCGGCCTGAGCTGTTCCTCTACCTGGGCACGGCGTACTACCGAGCCAAGCAGTACGATCGCGCGGCCGAGGTGCTCAAAGAAGGCCTCGGGCTCGACGACAAGCAGAAGGACCTGCACTTCCAGCTCGGCGTCGTCTACGAGAAGCAGGCGAAGTTCGACGACGCGGTAGGCTCGTTCCGGCGCGTCATCTCCCTCGATCCCAAGCACGCCGAGGCGTACAACTACGTCGGCTACATGTATGCCGAGCGCGGTCAGAATCTCGACGAGGCGATCAAGCTCATCAACACCGCTCTCGACCTCGAGCCCGACAACGGCTACTTCATCGACAGCCTCGGCTGGGCGTATTACCAGCAGGGCAAGTATCCGGAGGCGCTGAAGGAGCTCAAGCGCGCGGTGGCGAAGACCAAGGAGCCGGATCCCGTCATCTACGAGCACCTCGGCGACGCGCTCGTCAAGAACGGTCAGGACGACGCCGCCATCGCTGCGTGGGAGAAGGCTCTCCAGCTCGACCCGACGGCCGACGGGGTCAAGAAGAAGGTCGACGACCTCAAGGACCGCCAGCGCCGGGTCAAGGGTGGGCCGAAGGCCTCTCAGTAGGTTTCTCCTCGTCGCGCCGCTGGCGCTGCTCGCCGCGTGTGCGACCCTGTCCCGACCGCCGATCCGCGACGACGCCAGTCGCGTCGTCGCGCTCCTCGGAAGCCGCGCGAGTGAATTCACCGACCTCCGCGCGCTCGCCGACATCGCCGTGAAACGAGGCAGCGAGCGCATGCGCGTGCGCGGCGTGCTCCTCGCGAAGGCGCCCGCCTCGATCCGCTTCGAGGTGCTCAGTCCGTTCGGCCCGCCGTTACGAATCGTCACCGTCCACGAAGGGCAGCTGACGGTGTACGACGCGGTGAAGAACGAGGCTCGGATAGGTCCCGCGAGCGCCGAGACGATCGAGAAGGCTCTCCGCCTGCCTCTCAAGCCCGAGGACCTCGTCGCGGCGCTCGCCGGGCGCGTGGTGCCGCCCGCCGATCTCACGTCAGCCGAGCTCCACGCGCCCGACGAGGTCGGACCGTCGATCGATCTCGTGAGCCCCGCCGGACGCCGGCGCGTGTGGCTCGACCTCGAGACCGGCAACGTCCGTCAGCTCGAGATCTTTGGCAGCCCGTTCAACGCGCTGGTCAAGTACCGCCGGAGCGGAGCCGGTGCTCTCACGGGGTTCGACATCGAGGCGGCGCAGTCGTACGTGACCGGCTCGGTCACCTACGAGAACCTCGTCGAGGGCGGTGGGATTGAGGCCGAGCGCTTCACGATGGCGATCCCGAAGGGAGCGAAAATACAGGACATCCGTTGAACGACCAGCAGGCCCATGCTATCGTGCGATGTCTTGTCGAAGCGGTCGGGGACGGCCGGTCGCCTCGTGCTCAACGCTGCGGCCAAGATCAACCTGACGTTGGAGGTGCTCGGCCGGCGGAACGACGGCTACCACGAGATCGTCACGGTCATGCAGACCGTGGATCTGTCCGATCGGCTGGTAGTCGAGGACGCGGACGTTCTGGAGCTTCGCACCACCGCCCCCGATATGCCGACCGACGGGACCAATCTGGCCCTCAGGGCGGCAGGGGCGTTGCGCGACCGGGCCGCCGTGAACCGCGGGGCGCGGATCACGCTGGAGAAGCGAATCCCGGTGGCCGCAGGGCTGGGCGGCGGATCGGCGGACGCTGCGGCCGTGCTCGTCGGGCTGAACCGCCTGTGGGGATTGAGGTGGTCCACGGCGCGGCTGGCCGAAGTGGCGGTGACGCTGGGGATGGACGTGCCGTTCTTCCTCTACGGCGGCGCGGCGCTGGGGACTGGAAGGGGTGAGCGGCTCGAGCCTTTGCCGACCTGCGCGCTGGCACTGGTGCTCGTGAATCCGCGCGTCGCGGCGAGCACCGCCGAGATCTACGGCGGGGTGAAACCGGACATGTACTCCGACGGGGGACGGGGCCGAGGCATGGCGGTCGCGCTCCGGAGCCGCCAACCCAGCCGCGTGGCGGCAAAGCTCGGCAACGCGCTCGAGCGCGTTGCGGCGCCTCGGTACCGAGACGTGGAGCAGATAGAGTCGGCGCTCCAGGCGGCGGGCGCTTTGGGCGCAGCGATGTCGGGCAGCGGGCTCACGGTGTTCGGGGTGGCGCGCTCGTACGACCACGCGCGGCAGATCCGCGACCGCATCGGCCGGGCTCGCTGGGCATGCTGGGCCGTCCGGGCCCTGCGCGGCCCGGCGATACGGATACGGTAGAGTGAATCGTCGGCTGGGAACACGCTGGGGCGTGGCCAAGTGGCAAGGCGCGGGACTTTGGATCCCGTATTCGGAGGTTCGAATCCTCCCGCCCCAACCACACTTTAGAGCGAGGCGACGATGGCCTACGAGCTGAAGCTGTTGACGGGCAACGCGAACCGGCCCCTTGCCGAGGAGATAGCGCAATACCTGCACGTGCCGCTGGCCGATGCGGAGGTGACGCGCTTCTCGGATGGCGAGGTGTACGTCCAGGTCAACGAGAACGTTCGCGGCGCCGACGTGTTCGTCATCCAGCCCACGTGCCCTCCCGTGAACGACACGCTCATGGAGCTCCTGATCATGGTCGACGCCATGAAGCGTGCCTCGGCCCGCCGGATCACGGCCGTGCTCCCCTACTACGGCTACGCGCGGCAGGACCGCAAGGTGCAGTCGCGTGTGCCGATCTCGGCGCGGCTCGTGGCTGACCTCCTGGAGGCGGCGGGAATCGATCGGGTACTGGCGCTGGACCTTCACGCCGGTCAGATCCAGGGCTTCTTCAGCGTCCCGGTCGACCACCTCTTTGCGGGCCCGGTGGTGATGATCGACTATCTGAAGAAGAAGGACCTGCAGGACCCGGTCATCGTCGCGCCGGACGCGGGCGGCGTGGAGCGGGCCCGCGCGATCGCCAAGCGGTTCGACGCCGGTCTGGCCATCATCGACAAGCGGCGCGACGGGGCGAACTCCGCGGTCGCCATGCACCTCATCGGTGACGTCAAAGGCCGCGATGCCATCGTCATCGACGACATCATCGATACCGCCGGCACGCTGGTGCAGGCCGTGACGGCCATCGATCGCGAGGGCGCCCGCCGCATCCTGGCGTGCGGGGTCCATCCGGTCCTGTCCGGCCCGGCCATCGAGCGCATCAAGGGCTCGCCGATCGAGGAGGTCGTGGTCACGAACTCGATCCCGGTGACCGATGCCAAGCGCCTGTCGTCGCGGATCACGGTGCTCACGGTCGCCCCGCTCCTAGGCGAGGCGATCGGCCGCATCCACGACGAGGAATCCGTTTCGACGTTGTTCCTGTAATTGGACGTGAAGGAGCCACCATGGCGATGCAAGAGCTGACGATCAAGCGGCGGACGGAGACCGGCAAGGAGGTCGCCAAGCGCCTGCGCCGAGCGGGCGAGGTGCCCGCGGTTCTCTACGACGGACAGAAGGCCGAGACCGTCACGGTCGATCCGAAAGCCGTGCTGCGGATGATCCACGGCCGCGAGGGCACGACCCAGCTGCTCACGCTCAAGTTCGACGGCGAAGCGGGCAACGGCGCCCGGCTCGCGATCATCCGCGAGCTCCAGTTCGATCCCGTCTCGGAGCAGCTGCTTCACGTCGATCTGCAGGAGGTCTCCGCGGACCGGGCCATCACGGTGCACGTCACCGTGCGGCCGATCGGTGAGGCGGCCGGCGTCCGCGAGCAGAAGGGCATCCTGAACCTCGTGCTCTACGAGCTCGCGGTGTCGTGTCTGCCGACGGCGATCCCCGAGCGCATCGACGCCGACGTCAGCGCGCTCATGATCGGCGACGTCCTGAAGGTCTCTGACCTCCGGGCGCCCGAGGGAGTGCGCATCCTGAACGACCCGGGACAGGCGGTCGCGACGGTCGCTCCGCCGATGGCCGAGGAAGTGGTCGCGACGGCGGCGCCGACGGCGGCGGCGGTCACCGAACCGGAAGTGCTCACCGAGCGCAAGCCGAAAGAGGAAGAGGCGGCGGCCGGCGACGACAAGAAGCCGGCGGCGCGACCGGCGCGTGCCGAGAAATCCGAGAAGGACAAGTAGCAGGTCGAGGGCCGCGTGGCCCACGTCGTGGTGGGGCTGGGAAATCCCGGTCCGGAGTATCGGGACACCCGCCACAACGTGGGCCAGCGGGTCCTCGACGCGCTCGCCCGAACGCTTCGCGCGTCCTGGCGACGCGATGGCCCTGGGGTAGTCGCCCGGGGGCAGTGGCGCGGCGAGGCAGTCCGTCTGATCAAGCCCATCTCCTTCATGAACGAGAGCGGCCCGGTCGTCGCCAAGCTGCTCCGGCGTGTCGAGGCCGGCCCCGCCGATGTGATCCTCGTCTACGACGACATCGACTTGCCGCTCGGCACCGTCCGGCTCCGCATGAAGGGCAGCCACGGCGGCCACAACGGGGTCCGATCCGTGCTCGCGGCGCTCGGCACCGAGGAGGTCAAGCGCATCAAGGTTGGCGTCGGCCGCCCCGATCAGAAGGCAAACGTTCCGGACCACGTGCTGACGGGGTTCGAGCATGATGAGCTTCCGGTAGTGGAAGCGGCCGTCGAGCACGCCGCCGAGCGTGTGCTGTCGCTGCTCGACTAGAAGAAGACGAAGGTGACGATCACGAACAGCGGCAAGAGGATCGCGCCGCTATAGAGCATGTAGCCGAAGAAGCTCGGCATCTTTACGCCGTGCTCGTCGGCGATCGACTTCACCATGAAGTTGGGCGCGTTGCCGATGTAGCTGTTGGAGCCCATCGACACCGCGCCCACGCTGATCGCCACCAGGATCGCGTGCGGTACGCCCACGACCTCCTGCGCCAGGCCGAGGCTCTGTCCGAGCGCCAGGAACACCAGATAGGTCGGTGCGTTGTCGAGGAACGACGAGATGAGCCCGGCGGCCCAGAAGAAGTGCCAGGGCTCGCGCACACCGAACTCACCGCCCCGCAGGCGCAGAAGCTCCAGCGCGGGAATCATCGTGAGGAAGATGCCGAAGAAGAGGACGGCCACCTCCACGATGGGATAGGACGTGAAGCCGTTGGCCTGGCGGATCGCGCGCGGCGTTCGCCAGAGGGACAGGGCGGCCAGGAGGACGATGACGGCCTCGCGCCAGGGGGCGTGCACGCACGCGACGGCGAGCACCACGAGCCCGAGGGCCACGAAGTTGAGCGCGCCCGAGAGGCGCAAGGGCTCGACCTGCGATCGATCGCGGCGCAGCGAGCCGTGCGGCTCGTTTTCGTATTGCCGCGTATCCCAGACGAAGTACAGCGTCAGCAGCAGCGCGACCTGAAGTCCCCAGTGCCCCAGAAGACGGAAAGTCCAGAGGAACGGCACTCCCCGCAGATAGCCAAGGAACAGCGGCGGATCGCCCAGCGGCGTCAGCATGCCACCGATGTTGGAGACGAGGAAGATGAAGAAGATCACCGTGTGCCGGACGTGAGTCCGCTCGCGGTTGGTCTGCAGCAGCGGGCGGATCAGGAGCATCGAGGCACCGGTGGTCCCGATGCATGACGCGAGCACCGACCCGAGCGCGAGGAACGCGACGTTGGTCAGGGGCGTGGCCTCGAGATCGCCGCGCAGGAGGATCCCCCCGGAGATCACGTAGAGCCCGGCCAGCACGATGATGAAGGAGACGTACTCCTCGGCCATGACGGCGAGCGCTGCCGGACGCCGCCCGAGGTACATGACGAGAATCGGCAGGCCCAGGAGGACAGATACGACCAGCTTGTTCGCATTCGACTCCCACCAGCGAGGCACCCAGAGCGGACCGAGGGCAATCGCCAGCAGCATGGCGACGAACGGCGCGACGGTGTAGAAGGGTGGCGCTGAGGGCGTCAAGGGCGCCAGTCTAGCAGGCCGCCCCTTGATTGCCGGGTGGTGGAGCGCGTGGTATATAGTTGTTGTTTATCCAGAGGGTGGCCGCCCGGAGGGGAATCAGAGTGACTAAAGTCATCGTGGAGCCCGACGAGTCCTTCGAAAGCGCCCTCAAGCGCTTCAAGAAGCAGTGTGAGAAGGCCGGGCTTCTTTCGGAGTTCAAGAAGCGCCAGCACTACGAGAAGCCCAGCGTTCGGCGGAAGCGGAAAGCCCTCGCCGCCCGCAAGAAGGCCAAGCGGCGCGAACGGATGTCCGATTAGCCGTATCTCCTGGATGTTCGCCGACTCTCCCGTGACCCGGGCCGGGAGCAAATGAGGCGAAGGTTGGAGTCTGGCCGAGTCTGGGAGCCCGGCACCGAGTGGAACGCGGTGCGAGCCCTCCTCGCCCACGAAGCATTGACCGAGATGGGTCGTGAACGAGCGACCACTGTGGAGCCCCTCACCGAGGTCTCCGGTGTCCAGGCGGCGATCGAGATGACACGCCAGGCCCGGCTGGCCCTCGCCACCGCCGGGCCGCTCCCGCTGGAAGCCCTCCCCGATATCCGCCCACTTCTCGGCCGCTGTCGCGCCGACGGCAGCCTGCTCGAAGGCCCCGAGCTGATCCAGATAGTCCCGACTCTGGAAGCGAGCCCGAAGCTTCGCGCTTACGGACGGACCGCGAGAGACTCGAGCCCCGGTGTCGCGGCCGTCACTGACGCCCTGCCCCGCTTCGCCGAGCTCGCCGATCGCCTCCACCGCGCCCTCGACTCGAGCGGTCTGGTGACCGACGACGCGAGCCCGACCCTGAAGCGGCTGCGCCGCGAGATCCGCGACCGGCGCCGGAAGCTGGCGGCCGAGCTCGAGCGGGCGTTCCAGGGAAGCGACGCCGACCGGCTCTTCGCCGACCACTACGTCACGCTCCGCCACGGCCGGTACGTCCTGCCGGTGCGAGCCGAGTCGCGCGGCCGCGTGCGCGGCATCGTCCACGACCGATCTCAGAGCGGGCAGACGCTCTTCATCGAGCCCGAGAACGTCGTCGACGCCAACAACGATCTCGTCCAGGCCACGCGCGAGGAGCAGCACGAGAGCGCGCGCATCCTCGCCGAGCTGACGGCGGCCGTGCGCGCCCGCCTCGACGACCTCGAAGCGCTGGTGGCGGTGATCGGCGAGCTCGACTGGACGTTCGCTCGGGCCCACACCGCCGAGCGGATGCGCGCCACCGCGCCCTTGATCGACACCGAGCGAGTCGTCGCGCTTCGAGGCGCACGCCATCCCCTCCTGCTCGCCCAGGGCTGGGCGGACCCCGGCCGCACGGTCGTTCCGATGGATCTCGAGCTCGGCCCCGAGCGGCCGCTGCTCGTCATCACCGGGCCGAACGCGGGCGGCAAGACCATCGCGCTCAAGACCCTCGCCGTGCACGCGATGATGGCGCAGGTGGGCTGTCACCTGCCGGCTGACGAGGGCTCGCGGCTGCCGGTGTTCGACGACGTCTTCGCGATCATCGGCGACGACCAATCGGTGGCCGAGAACCTTTCGACGTTCTCGGCCTTCGTCAAGCAAGCGCGCGAGATCCTCGACGCGGCGGACGTAGGCTCGCTGGTCCTCCTCGACGAGCTCGGCGCGGGCACCGACCCGGACGAGGGCGCGGCCCTCGCCCAGGCGATTCTCGAAGAGCTCGCCGAGCGCGGCGCGCTGGTGATCGCGACGACCCACCTCGAGCCGCTCAAGGCCTTCGCCTCCACGTACCCGCGCGCCCGCAACGCGTCGGTCGAGTTCGACACCGCGACGCTCGCGCCAACCTTCCGCCTGCGATACGACCAGCCGGGCCAGAGCTACGCGCTGACGATCGCGGCTCGGCTCGGTCTCGGCGCCGAGCTCATCTCCCGCGCCAACGCTCACCGCTCCGAGCACGCCGCGCGGCTGTCCGAGCTCCTGGCGACGCTCGACGCCCACGCGCGTTCGGACCTCGAGCGCGCGCGCGAGATCGAGCGCAGCGACGCCGAGACCGCAGCGCGGCTGGCCAAGGCCCGGCGGACCGAGGCGGCCGCCGAGAGCCGGGCCCAGGCGATTGTCGCCCGGGCCCGCGCCGAGGCGACGGCACTCGTCAGCGAGATCCGCCGCGCGCTCGCCGCCGAGTGGGACAAGCTCAAGCACTCGGACCGCTCGAGACGCTCGCTGGACGAGAGCCGCCGACGCGTCCGGGAAGTCGCGGCGAAGGTCGAGACCTCCGCACCGGAGGAGCCCGCGGTCGAGATGGCCGCGCTCGCTCCCGGCGCCACGGTCGCCGCCGAGCATCTGGGTGTCCGCGGCGAGCTGGTCGAGATCGCCGGAAGCTCGGCGACGGTCCGCTCCGGCTCTGTGACCGTCCGCGTGCCGGTCGCGGCCCTTCGTCCCGCCGCGGCGGCTCCCGGCGCGCCGATGCAGTCGGGCCGGAGCGCCGTGGCTCTGGGCGGCGGCACGCTGCAGCGTCCCCAGTGGGGCATGGGCGGTGCCAAGGTCGCGGGACGGTCGGGTGGCCCAGACGCGCCAGTACGCTCCGTGGGGCCCGAGCTCCTGCTGCTCGGCCAGACGACAGACGAGGCTCGTGATCGGGTCGAGCAGTACCTGGACGACGCGTTCCTTGCGGGCCTGGCCAGCGTGCGGCTGGTTCATGGGAAGGGCACCGGCGCGCTGAGAAAGACCGTCCGCGAACTCCTGGCCGGTCATCCGCTGGTCGAGTCGTTCCGGGACGGTGAACCCTCCGAAGGCGGCACGGGCGCGACCGTGGCCGCCCTCAAGGTCGGGTAGATGCCTCAGTACTCACAGTCCCTGCTCGACGACATCCGCGGCGCCACCGACATCGTCGATCTCATCGGCCGCTTCGTGAACTTGCGGAAAGCCGGAACCGGCTGGAAGGGCCTCTGCCCGTTCCATGCCGAGAAGACGCCTTCCTTCACAGTCAACCCGCGGAAGGGCATCTTCCACTGCTTCGGCTGTGGCGTCGGCGGCGACGCGTTCGGATTCCTCATGCGCCAGGATCGCCTCTCGTTCCCCGAGGCCGTTCGCGCGCTCGCAAAGACGGCCGGGATCGCGCTGCCCGACGAGCGCGGTCAGGGCGGGGATTCGGGACGGGACGAGCTTCTCAGGGCCCTCGGGCTCGCGGCGCGCTTCTACCAGACCGAGCTCGCGAGGCCGGCTGGCGAGCGGGCGCGCGCCTATCTCGAGCAGCGCGGTATCGACCCCGACGTCGCCAAGACGTTCGGCCTCGGCTACGCCCCGGAGGGCTGGGACACGCTCCTCGGCTACATGCGCTCGGAGAAGATCGCCGAGGACACGCTCATCACTGCCGGCCTCGCGGTCCAGCGCGACAACCGCGCCGGGGCGTACGACCGCTTCCGCGGGCGTCTGCTCTTCCCGATCCGCGACCTGCAGGGGCGGGTCGTCGCCTTCGGGGGTCGCGCGTTCGGGGACGAGCAGCCGAAGTATCTGAACTCGCCCGAGACACCGCTCTACACCAAGGGCAATCTGCTTTATGCTGCCGACCTCGCACGCCCCACGATCCAGGCGCAGAACCGGGCCTTTCTCGTCGAGGGCTACGTCGACTGCCTCATGTGCCACCAGTACGGGTTCACCGGCACGGTTGCCGCACTCGGCACCGCCTTCACGCAGGCCCAACTCGGGCTCCTGAGACGCTATTGCGACGAGGTCGTCACCTTCTTCGACGCCGACGCCGCCGGTCAGAAAGCGGCGGCGCGGGCCGAGGAGCTGCTCGAGCCCACGGGCGGCGGCATGGCGTGGGCCGTGAACCGGGCCGGCGCGTTCGAAGGCGGCGGCACATTCCGGCTCAAGGTCGCGCTGCTTCCCGCCGGCCACGACCCCGACACCTTCCTGCGCGCCTCCGGGGCGGCCGCCTTCACCGAGCGGGTCACCGCTGCCCGAAGCCTTCTGTCGTACGCCCTGGAACGCGCGATCGCCGACCCAGACGGGGCCACCGGCGCGCGGGCCCGGGCCACGGCCTTCGCCAGGGTGTCCCTGATGCTGGCGAAGGTCACCGACGCGGAAGAGGCCGCCGCGCTTTCGCGCGAGGCAGGCGCCCGGCTCGGCGTGGACGCGACCCAGCTCTGGATCGAGGCGCAGCGCCTGCAGTCATCTCTGCGGACTCCGGTGGCCCAGCAGCCCCATCCGGGTCCCTCGGCATCGACGCCGCCGGTCGAGCGCGATCTCGTAGCGCTCCTGCTCCATTCGCCGGAGGCCCGGACGCCGCTCCTGGCACTGCTCGCCGAGTCGGACGATCTGGCCCACGGCCCGCTCCGAGCGATCGTGGGCGCCCTCAAGCGCCGGCCCGACGCGGCCGCCGAGAGCCTGATGACCGATCTCGAGACTGACGAGGCCCGCTCGGTCCTGTCCTCCCTCCTCGTAGAAGATCGCGAAAGTGTTGACGAACGGGTTAGCATCGAACAGTTTCAGCGACGTCTGGAGCGCAGTCAGCGCCTGCGGCGCGCACGTGAGGTGAGCCAGTCGATCGCTGAGACCCAGGCGAAAACCGGGGTCGCGGCACCGATGCACACGGAGTTGCGAACGCTGCACCAGGAAAGCGCCGTCGTGTACGGGATCACGGGTGGTGTCGCCCAGTCGTTAGAACACGGGACCTCGGAGTCCCCAAGGAGCTCAGACGAATGAGCGAAGAGCCAAAGCTGGAGGAGCTCGACCGACTGATCTCGATGGGGAAGCAGAAGGGCTTCCTCACCTACGACGAAGTCAATGACGCCCTCCCTTCGGACCTCGTCTCGCTCGACCAACTCGACGACATCATGATGATGTTCGGTGCGATGGACATCGAGGTGGTGGACTCGGCCAAGGCCGGCCGGCTCCCCTCCGAGGTCCGCGAGCGCAAGACTCAGCCGGAGCCCGACGACAACGACGACGACGGCCCCGCCGAGCCGATCGACCTCACACCGGGTCCGGTCGGCCGCACGGAGGACCCCGTCCGGCTCTACCTCCGCGAGATGGGACGTGTCGCACTCCTCACGCGCGAGGGCGAGATCGCGCTGGCCAAGCGCATCGAGGAAGGCAAGAACCAGGTCACCGCAGCGATTCTCAGCACCAACCTCGCTCTCGAACGCTTCCGTGAGCTCCGCGAGCAGCTCCGACGGCACGACATCTCGGTCAAGGAAGTCGTGGACGTCAACGAGGAAGAGTTCACCGAGGAAAAGGAAGCCGATCTCACTCGACAGGTCGCCGCGGCGTTCGCCATGGTCGATCGGCTGCTCCGCGAGCGCGACAAGCTCCTCGACCAGGCGCGTAAACTCCGCCAGAAGGCGTCGGGCCGGCGTCGGCCGCGCAAGGGCAAGGATCCGGCGTGGAAGCGACTGGAGACGCAGGCCCAGCAGCGGCAGACGCGCGTCCTCGAGAAGCTCCGCGCGCTCAACATCGGCAACCAGATCATCGACCGCGAGGATGCGGACTTGCAGCGGCGCGGCCTGGTACAGCGCCTGCGCGACCTCCTCGACGACGTCGAGCGCGCCGAGCGCGTCATCCGGCTCTGGACCAACGGGCGGCGCCCGTCGGCGGACGAGGTGCAGAACCTCATTTACGTCTCGTTCCGAGATCCCGCGGCCAACGGGGTAGCCGGTGTCGCCGGCGACCTCCATCTGAAGGCCGCCAAGAAGTTCCCCTCGCCCAAGCAGCAGCAGGTATGGGTCGCCCAGCAGGAGATCAAGGTCGCGGAGACGCGCGCCAACGCCAAGGCCGACGAGATCAAGCGCGTCATGACCATCATCAAGGCCGGCCAGGTCAAGGCCGCGCAGGCGAAGAAGGAGATGGTCGAGGCCAACCTGCGGCTGGTCATCTCGATCGCGAAGAAGTACACGAATCGCGGCCTGCAGTTCCTCGATCTCATCCAGGAAGGCAACATCGGCCTGATGAAGGCGGTCGACAAGTTCGAGTACCGGCGCGGCTACAAGTTCTCGACCTACGCGACCTGGTGGATCCGCCAGGCCATCACCCGCGCCATCGCCGACCAGGCCCGCACCATCCGGATCCCCGTGCACATGATCGAGACCATCAACAAGCTCATCCGCACGTCCCGTCAGCTCGTCCAGGAGCTCGGGCGCGAGCCGACCCCGGAAGAGATCGCGGCCAAGATGGACGTGCCGGTCGACAAGGTGCGCAAGGTTCTGAAGATCGCCCAGGAGCCAATTTCACTGGAGACACCGATCGGAGAGGAAGAGGACAGCCATCTGGGCGATTTCATCGAGGACAAGCAGGTCGTGTCCCCTGTGGAGTCGATCATCGGTCTCTCGCTGCGCGAGCAGACGAACAAGGTGCTCAACACGCTCACGCCCCGCGAGGAGAAGGTGCTGCGGCTTCGTTTTGGTCTCTCCGACGGCTGCGAGCACACGCTCGAGGAAGTCGGCCAGGACTTCGCGGTCACCCGCGAGCGCATCCGTCAGATCGAGGCCAAGGCACTGCGCAAGCTGCGGCACCCGTCGCGGTCCAAGAAGCTTCGGAGCTTCCTGGAGTCGTGATCGGAGCATGACGACCTTGCGGGCCCATAGCTCAATGGCAGAGCAGCCGGCTCATAACCGGTTAGGTCTTGGTTCGAGTCCAGGTGGGCCCACTGTTGTAGCGAGTGCCATGAGTCCGGCTTGGACCGCGGGTGGCCTGACTCAGACGCTCGTGGCTCCGTTCCGCGGACAACCGTTTCGGGTGGCTCCGGTCTGCGGACAATCCGTCTCGGTGGCGCTGGGTGGCACAGAGCGCATACAATCGGGGGAGGCGTGGAACCTCAGCTCTTGACACTGATCGATTTGCAGGGCTTCGACACGCGGATCGCCGCGCTCGAAGCCGACGCCGCCCGCCTTCCCAAGCAGATCGAAGCCATCCACGCCTCCCTCGCCGAAGCCAAGTCGTCGCTCGACGCGCTCAAGCAGAAAGCCGACGGGACCCGGAAAGACCTCCGCAGCAAGGAAAAGGACCTCGAGGTCGTCACGGCCAAGCGCGCCAAGGCCGAGAGCCGCCTCTGGGAGGTCAAGAACAACACCGAGTACTCGGCGGTCCTCTCCGAGATCGAGAACATCAAGCAGGAGAAGGCGCGCGGCGAGGAAGAGATCCTCGGGCTGATGGAGTTGCAGGAGCGCCTCGTCGCCGAGACCCGTGAGGGCGAGACTCGTCTGAAGGGGCGCGAAGAACAGGCCCGTCAGGAGGAGGCCGTCGTGCGAAAGAAGCTGGAGACAGTCGAGAGCCAGCTGACCACGGTCCGCGCCGAGCGCGATTCCCGCGCCCGCGAGCTGCCGCGGCCGCTCCTGGCCGACTACGCGAAAATCCTCAAGGCGCGCGCCGGCGTGGCCGTCGCGGGTGTCACCGCCGCCGCGATCTGCGGCGGCTGTCGCGTGGCGATCCGACCGCAGGCCATCCAGGAGCTGAAGGCCGCGCGCACGCTGATGATCTGCGAGAGCTGCGGCCGCTACCTCTACTGGCAGGAATCCGCCTGACGCCGCGTCCGGCGGCGCCCGCGCGCTCTCCGCGCGACCTCGTCCTCTACACCGACGGCGCCTGCCGTGGTAATCCCGGCCCCGGCGGCTGGGCTGCCCTCATCATCGACGGCGACGAGGAACGAATCGTGTCGGGCGGCGAGCCCCAGACGACCAACCAGCGCATGGAACTCACGGCGGTCATCGAGGGGCTCGCGGCGATCCCCGAGGGGTGCCGCGTGCACGTGCACTCCGACAGCGCCTACATCGTCAACTGCTTCCGCGACGGCTGGTGGGAGCGCTGGGAGAAGAACGGCTGGAAGAATGCCCAGAAACAGTCGGTCGCCAACCGCGATCTCTGGGAGCGGCTCATCAAGGAGTCGCGCCGGCACGACGTGGTCTGGCATAAGGTGGCCGGACACGCCGACGACAAGCTGAACAACCGGGTGGACGCCCTCGCCCGTGCCGCGATCGTCGGCTAGACGACTCTGGATCGCGCTCGGCGTTTTCGGGCTCGCGACCCTGATCGGCGTCCTCTGGCTCGCCCGCGGACGCGCCCTCGCTCTCTCGCTCGCGCTTGCCGTGCCGACTGCGGAGTCCTGGCTCCCGGGCGCGGACGTCGTGCGAGAGGAGGTGCAGATCCCGTTCGCCGGACAGACGCTCGCCGCCGACCTCTACCGGTCGGCGCGGCCGCGCGGCACGATCCTCCTCGTCCATGGACTCTCGGCGGCCGGCCGCCGACAGCCCGACCTGGCTCGCCTCGCCCGACTCCTCGCGCGCCACGGCGCGCTGACGCTCGTGCCGCAGTTCGACTCGCTTGCGGCGTTCAAGCTGGACGGGCGCGAGGTCGCCGCCATCGTCGCCGCGCTGGACTACGCCACTGGTGTCGCGCGACCCGTGGCGGTCGCCGGCTTCAGCTTCGGCGCGGGACCGGCGCTTCTCGCGGCAGCGGAGCGTCCCGACGTTCGGCTCGCCGGCAGCTTCGGCGGCTACGCCGATCTGCGGGCGGTGGTCGCCTACGTCACGACGGAAGCGGGCGCCGAGCCATACAATCGCTGGAAGCTTCTCCAGCTCCTCGCCGGGCTCGTCGGTGACGCCAGCGATCGCGCGGGGCTCGACTCTATCGCGCGGACCCGGCTTGCCAACCCGACCGAGGACACGTCGCGTCGAGAGGCCGAGCTCCGCTCCGCGGGTCGCGCGGTGCTCGCGCTCGTCCACAATCGGCGCGCTGACGCGGTGAGCGGGCTCGTCGCCGGCCTGTCCTCCGACACCCACACGGCCCTCGATCGGCTCTCGCCGCTGTCTGCGATGTCGCGCCTGCGCGGACGGGCGCTGATCGCCCACGGTCGCGCCGACTCGTCCATCCCCTACACGGAAAGCGTGCGCCTCGCGGAGGCCGCCGAGACGCAAGCGGTCATACTCACCACGTTCCACCACACCGGCCCCCTCTCGTTCGGAGAGCTCATGCGGTCCGGCGTACCCGACGCTTGGAAGCTCGTGGGCCTCGCCCAGGCGCTCCTGAGCGTCCAGCGTCGCTGAGCCAGGCTCCGGTCGGCTATACTCGTATCTGCGCCAGAGAAGGCTGGACGATCGCCGGTCGCGGTGACGCGGCAGGAGGAAAGTCCGGGCTCCACAGGGCAGGGTGCTGGGTAACACCCAGGGGGGGCAACCCCACGGACCAGTGCCACAGAAAAGAGACCGCCGTTCTTTGAACGGTAAGGGTGAAACGGTGAGGTAAGAGCTCACCAGCGGCCCGGGCAACCGGGCCGGCTAGGTAAACCCCACCCGGAGCAAGGCCAAATAGGGGAGCGATGGCGTGGCCCGCGCCGCTCCCGGGTTAGGCCGCTGGAGACGCCGGGTAACCGGCGTCGTAGAGAAATGATCGTCGCCCTGGACGGGCAACCGTTCGGGGCACAGAACCCGGCTTACAGGCCTTCTCTGGCGCTTCTTTCAGATCATTTAAGGCATTGCTTCTCGGCCTTCTTCGCTGGTTCGCAATTCTCTTTCGGCTCGAGGACGCACGTCACGGCCCGAGCCGTGATTTCCACCAGAGAGTAGGTGGCGTTCACCCGCCACTTCGTCTGGCCGAAGGTGCCCTCCACCATCGCCGCCCCGGAGTGACACAGCGGCTTTGTCGCGAACATGCTCACGTGCACCGTCGCCGCGCCGTCGCTGAGATCGAAGGTGTACACGGCGCCACCGCGGCGTAACGGTTGTCCACGAAAATTGCTGATTATCCCGGCGACCGTAACCGGTTGTCCGTTGAAGCGGTCGGCATTGGCGAGAAGCTCGCCTACTGACAGGGGAGCCGCCTGCGCGATAAGTACCACGCCCAGGTGAATAATGACCGCATTCATCTTACCCTCTGGCTTCTTCAACGGCTCTCATCTCGGGCCACAGGTTCTTCGTATCCCGAGGATTGCCGTCGAGTTCGATAGAAATGAAGTGATCCTCGTCGTAATGGGCGGATTCTTGTCGGTGTACCGCGTAGATCGTGGGTTCAATGTTGGCCTGGGTGACTTGGGGATTCGTCGCGCCGGGGGTCGATTGCGGGTCAGGATAGAGATAGCTTGGGCCTACGCCTGCGGCTGCGTTGACCTGCGGGAGGGCACGATGGTGCGCTCCAAAGCCCCCTGCCCGAACACGGCCCCTGTGAAGGCCAACCGAGAGACGCAACCCCTCATCCCCAGGTCTCACTGATTCCGGCGCCTGGCGCAGCCGAGCGCGTGCCGACTCGGCGCCTCAGACGGGGATCAGTCCGGGATGATCAGTGCTTAGATTTGCTGGTAGCCAAGGTGTAGTCCCAGACTGTGACTCGGTATGCGCTGGCCGCCGGCAGATTCGGGACCTCAAAGTAGGCGCCCGCGCTCCCCACGCCGCCCCGCACAGACGCGATATGCTGATCGATCACCGTGCCTGAAGCGTCGAGGGCCTGGGCGAGGAGACGCACGTCTTCTGCGTACTCACCCTTGTGGTCATAGATGCGACCGGTGATTCGTCGGCCACCGTTCGTCGGAGTTGCAGCCCACTCGACGGTGAAGTGTTCCTCCCAGCCAGACATCAGCGTGGTGGCGGGCATGGTCAGTGGTGGTGGCGGGCTGGCGCCCGTGCCCGCACAGGCCGCGGCCATCGTCGTGATCACGTTCGCCAGAAGCAGGCGTCGAAGGATCAGCATGATGGTCTCCTCGTTGATTAGAGAGCCGGACCTTGACTCGGCGGGACCTTGATCCAGGCTTCGGGGCACGTTGCAGCGGTTGGATAGTAGAACGACGGGCCGATCACGACCACGCCCTGGCCATGAAATCCATGACCCTCGTGGCTCCACGCGCGGCTTGTTGCAGCCGAGGTGACTAGGACTGCCACTACCAGGAGGGATACTGCAACTACCCGTCTCACTACTAGCCCCGCGGAAAGAAGTAAAACCCCAGTCAAGCAGTATGTCAACCACCGTGCGCCTGTCATCTGCTTTCTCTGCCAGGCCGCAGGGCTGGCGGGCGCGACGTCCGAGGTCACGTAGCGGTCCATGAGACGATATCGCACATGATCGAGGCAGCGCTCAAGACGAGCCTCGCGCTGGTCCTCGCGGGTCTGGCCGCGACGTATGCATGCGGCTGGCGCCGGCTCCACGTGGCCGGGTACGCGCCGCCGCTCTGGCGACCGGCTCTGTATGCCCTCGGCCTCGGCGCGGTGGCCGCGGCTCTGCTCTCACGCCTCGATGACCTGGCCGCGGCGCGGTTTTCCTCCCACATGGGTCAGCATCTTCTGCTGACGATGATGGCGGCGCCGCTCGTGCTCCTCGGCAACCCGCTGCCACTCATTCTGTGGGGTCTGCCGGCAGGCCTCCGGTCGAAGCTGGCGGCGCCCCTCCGCCGGCGCGCGCGGCTGCGTGCCGCGCTGTCGGCACTCACATTCATGCCGGTGGCGGGCGTGCTTCATGTGGCGACGGTATGGCTATGGCATCTGCCGTCGCTGTACGACGCGGCGGTCGAACACGAGCTCGTCCACGCCCTCGAACACATCACGTTTTTTGCGACGGCGATCCTCTTCTGGTGGCCGATCATCCAGCCCGCGCCCAGGCTCCACGCGCCGCCGCACCCTGGTCTGCAGATCCTCTACCTCGTCGCGGCGACGGCGCAGAGCACGGCACTCGGCATGCTGCTGGCGGTACCGGAGCAAGCGTTCTACCCCCATTACGTCAGGCTGGCAGCGACTCTCGGCGTCAGCGCGGTTGACGATCAGATGCTAGGCGGCGGGCTCATGTGGAGCGGCGCGCACATGTATCTGCTTCCGATTCTGCTGATCCTCTACGGCCTCTCGCGTGACGCCGGACGCGAGCAAGCGACGTAGTATCTTTCGCCGCGAGCCGTGTATGCGATCCCCTCAGCGTCTGTCTTGCGCGCATGCGGTGATCCACCACGACCAGGAGACTTCCGCGGTCTGGCCTTGCTCGAGGATGTTGCTTCGACGTCTTGCGCTGTCCTCGACTTGCACCCGGTACCGGTAATGCCCGACCTTGTTGGGCCTGAGGGTAACGATCGCCTCACCGGAAGGCCTGCCCCCAAACGTCTCGGCGGCCAGCGGCAACCCATCGGTCGTCAGTCTCCTGCCCTGCGCGACGGACCATCGCACCAGACCGCCCGTGATTCGGTCGCCGTTCGTCTCGAATCGAAAGTGCATCGTCACCGGGCAGCCCACAATCGTCACGGCCGGATCGAACGCCAGGTCGGAGATCCGGGGCCCGTCGGGCGACGGCGCCGGCATCTCTACCAGAGATCCGCAGGCGGTCAGCGCGGTCAGCGCGAGCGCAACGAGGCGCCGGCGTAGCGTGAACGCGAGCGCCTCTTCCATCAGATGAAAAGCGGCGACGCCGAGGGCGACGAGCAAGAGCACGAGCGCGAGCGTCACGAAACGCTGATCGAGGGCAAAGTTGATGATTCGCGTGATCACGAAATCGTCACGATGCGAGTAGATCGGGGGGAACCGCGGCGCAATTCAGCCTGACGAACGCGCCACGTTCCCCCCGGTCAAGACGATCAGTTTGGACCCCGGTCGCTAAAAGGCCAACCGCACACGCGCCGAGAGGCTGTAGGCGTCCTTCGCGTCCATCTTCACGACCGTACCGCCGGCGCAGGTGAGCGGCGCCCCCCCGCGGCACTCGGCCGCGTCGAATCCGCTTCCGGCAAAGAGGTACGCGCCCACGAGATCGAAAGCCGTGTTCGCCGAGAACTTCCAGGTGAACCCGAGATTCGTCTCGGTCCCGAGATAGTTGGAGTCGCCCTTCACCCAGCTGCGCTCGCTGACGGTCGTTCGCGCCGGGGTGCCGACGCCCGCGGAGCTCGCGAGCTGAGTGCCCGTGTCGGTGTCGACGGCCTTGGCCGTGAAGAGTGGGCCGGCGACCAGGTAGAGACTTAACGCGGGTGTGAGGTTGTAGGTGACTCGCGCCGTGATCTGGCCGCGACCGTAGCGATCGTAGCCGACGTAGTTGGCC
>JBKPCO010000160.1:0-28778 GCA_046727415.1 Candidatus Methylomirabilota bacterium | reverse complement strand
TCGCTGCCCCGGGGTGGCTGGGCTCCATCCGGGCGCACCTCTCCCGCCGCCGCACTCAGGGAACGGGTCCCTTCGACCCCCACCTACCTCAGCGACCCCGACAGCGACCGAGCCTCGGCGGTTATTTCTTTGCTTCGGAGCGGCCGATCAGCGTGGGCCCTGGTCGCGTCGCGTACCGCGACGGTCAGACGTCAGCGGGACCGCGGTTCAGACGTCAGGCCTTTGCGAGATTTCCGGGGCCTAGAGGGGGAGGGACTTCAGGTAGGCGCGGAATTCGTCGGAGAGGTCAGGACGGGCCAGGGCGAACTCGACGGTGGCCTTGAGGAAGCCGAACTTGTCGCCCGTGTCATAGCGGCGGCCCTCGAACTCGAGGGCGTACATGGGGCGACGGGTCCGGAGCGTACGCAAGGCGTCGGTCAGCTGGATCTCGCCCCGCGAATCGGCCCGCGTCCCGGCCAGGATTTCGAAGATCTCGGGTGGCAGGACGTACCGGCCGATGATGGCCAGGTCGGACGGCGCGTCCTGCGGACGTGGCTTCTCGACCAGGTCGAGGATCTCGTGCACCCGGTCGCCGACCGGCTTCGCGGCGACCACGCCGTACTGCGAGATCCGGTCGCGGGGCACGCGCTGGACCGCGAGTACCGGGGCCTCGTACCGCTCGGCGACGTCGAGGAGCTGCCGCATACACGGCGACGGCGCCGCGCCGATGATGTCGTCGCCGAGGAACACGCCGAAGGGCTCGTCGCCGACCAGCGAGCGGGCACAGAGAATGGCGTGGCCGAGGCCGAGCGGCTCCTTCTGACGCACGTAGGAGACCGACGCCAGCTCGGAGATTGTCTTGATCTGCGCGAGCTCTTCCGTCTTGCCCCGGTCGCTCAGGTAGTACTCGAGCTCGAACGACGCGTCGAAGTGGTCCTCGATCGCGCGCTTGCCTCGCCCGGTCACGATGATGATCTCCGACAGGCCCGAGGCGACTGCTTCCTCGACGACGTACTGGATCATCGGCTTGTCGACGAGGGGGAGCATTTCCTTCGGCTGCGCCTTCGTGGCGGGAAGGAACCGCGTTCCGAGACCCGCAGCGGGAAAGACGCCCTTACGAACCTTCACGCGTTCATCATACCGCATACCGCGGGCACGCCTGAGGCCAAGGAAGACGGCGCAGGGCTCAGGGTCGCGGTCGCCAACGCCCGACGCCCTCCAGCACCGCCACGATGGCCAGGACACACGCGGCTTGAACCAGGATCAGCACTGCCTCACGGGGCGTCGCGGCCTTCAAGAGCAGCGCCGAGAGGCCAAGCGTCGAGGCGAGGAAGAAGATCAGCAGCACGCTCTGGCGCTTGGTGAGGCCGAGCTGCTCGAAGCGATGGTGGATGTGATCGCGCCCGGTGTAGGCGAGCCACTCCGTCAGCGAGTGCACCCTGCCGGTCACGATGCGCCCGATCCCGACGAAGGCGATGTCGAAAAGCGGCACGCCCAGAATGAGCGCCGGCGTGAGCAACGCGATGATCGGCGCGTCCTCGGCCCAGTCGCCCATCACCGCCAGCCCGGCGAGGGTGAAGCCGATGAATGTGGCGCCGCTGTCGCCGAGGAAGATCACGGCGCGGCCCGGCCGGAAGTTGTACGGCAGAAAGCCCAGACACGCGCCGACGAGCGCGGCCGAGAGGTACATGAGATAGCGCTGCTCCGTCTGGAGCGCGGCGATGCTGAAAAAGATGCCGGCGATGACGCCGAGGCCGCCGGCCAGCCCGTCCATGCCGTCGAGGAACTGGACGGCGTTGGTGACTGTGACGAACCAGAGGATCGTCAGCGCGACGTTCAGCCACGCGAAGCCGGGCACCCAGTAGGGCACGATGTTGAGGACCACGCCATAGGCGACCGCCACGAGCGCCGCGCCGACATGCCCCGCCAGCTTCAGGGACGCCCGGAGATCGGTCATGTCGTCCAGGATTCCGATCGCCACGACGAGGGTCGCTCCGACCGCCACCCCCTTGAGTGGGCGCGAGAAGTCGAAGCTCGTCAGCACAGTCACCGCGAAGGCGCCATAAACGGCCGCGCCCCCAAGGAGGGGCGTGACGACGTCATGCACCTTGCGGGCGCTGGGCACGTCGAGCACGCTCCACCGGATGGCGAGCGCCCGCATCAGCGGGGTGAGAAAGAGCGCGACCGCGAAGGCGAGCACGACCAGGTAGAGCCACGGCAGCCGCGCGGCGTGGTCGCGGCCCCAGATCGGCGTGAGCGCGAGCAGCCCCACGAGCGCCAGACGGGCCAGATGCGGCGTGAGAATCGCCGGGTCCGCGAGACCGGCCCGAGCCGCGAATGGTTCCAGCGGGATCGGACCCGGCCCGGTCACGCGAGGGCCTCCAGGAGCGCCGCGGCGACGGTGTCGGCCTCGTCGTCGGTTAGCGAGGGATAGCACGGCAGCGAGAGGCTCTGCGCCCACAGCCGCTCGGCGTTCGGATAGCCGGAGAGGCCGACGGCGCGGTGCATCGGGCGGAAAACCGGCCGCCGCGCCGTCACCCCCCGACGCTCGAGGTGGCTCAGCACCGGACCCAGTGGAGTCTCCACCGCGACGACGAAACGGTGGTAGACGTGACGGTCGCCCGCGTCCGACGGAACCCGGCAGCGCGGGGCGCGCGCGAGGGCCGCCCGGTAGCGAGTGGCCAGCGCGCGGCGTCGCGCGATGAATGCGTCGAGCCGGACGAGCTGACTCCGGCCGAGCGCCGCCTGCATGTCGGTCATCTTGTAATTGAAGCGCGGCGTGAGATCGGCTTGCTCGTCGTAGTCGCGCGCGTCGCGCGCTCGCGCGACCAGGTCGGCACCCCCGGTGACCGCGCCGCCCTCGCCGGTCGTGAGGAGCTTGGTGGCATAGAACGAGCACACGGCGAGCTCCCCGCGCGCCCCCACCGGACGGCCGTCGAGCACGGCGCCCAGCGTCTGGGCGCAGTCCTCCACGAGCGCCACGCCGAGCCGCTCGAAATCGCGGAGGTCGACGGCGAGCCCGAAGGGATGGACGACGACGACCGCGCGCGTGCGGGCCGTCCGCCGGCGCGCCGCGTCGGCCGCCGACAGGCCGAGCGTGTCGGGATCGGCGTCGGCGAGGACCGCGACGGCTCCGCAGCGCGTGACAGCGTGGTAGAGCGCGTCGCACGCGTACGTCGGAATGATCACCTCGTCCCCCGGCCCCACGTCGAGCGCGCGCAGCGCCAGCTCCAGCGCGGCGCTGCCGGAGCTGACCGCGGCGGCGTCGGCGACGCCCATGCGCTCGGCGAGGCCGCGCTCGAAGGCCGCCACCTCGGGCCCCTGCGCCAGGTAGCCGCCGCGAACGACGCGCGCGACGCGCTCGCCGTCGTCGTCGCCGAGGGTCGGCCGAGAGTGGGGAATCATGGGGCGAGTGGGTCAGAGGTTCAGCAGCAGCCGGACCGACTGAAATGCCTCCGCGTACTTGACCCGCGCCTGGATGCCTCGGAAGTTCGCGCACGATTGCGCCAGCTCGAGGATCGACAGGTCTTCGATGTTGGTCTTCGTCACTTGCGAGCGGTGCGCCTCCAGGCCGGCCAGCTTCGTGGCCAGCACGTCGGCGATATCCGTGTAGCAGTTCGGCGCGAAGTTCACCGTCGAGGGCACTTCGTAGAAGAGGAAGTTAGGCACGTAGCGCGTCGCCGACATCGCACTCTGGGCCAGGTGGCGATGATCCTGGTGCGTATCGTCGGGCGAGTTGACGAAGATCATCCGCGGCTCGATCTGGCGGATCACCGATTCGAGCCGCACGATCGTCTCGCGCGTCAGCGGCACCTCGGTATCCTGATATTCGCCCCAGAAGACCTTCCGCACCCCGAGGATCTGCGCCGCCTCTTCCTGCTCGCGTCGCCGCACCGCGGGATCGCCACCGAGCGCGCCGTCCGAAGCGACGAAGATGTACACCGAATGCCCGCGTTGCGCGTACTTGGTCAGCATGCCGCCGCAGCCGTATTCGATGTCGTCGGGATGCGCGCCGAGCGCGAGGATGTTCACCTATCGCGGCTCGGGCGAAAGAGGTGACCACGTGTTCCCTTCACAGAGAAGGCCGAGGGCCTCATCGCCTTGCATCAATAGTAAGTCAAGGGACGAGAGAAACGGAGTGAATTCCCCGCGTCCCTGGCTGTACACGGGATGCTCGTAGCGCTGCGTCGCTACCGCGATGCTGGCGGCAGCGAACTGATCGGCGTCGAGGTAAAGCGCACCGTCTCGCCCCGCGAGGTACGTGTCGGCCCCGACGGCGCGACAGATCGCCACGAGCCGCGCCGTGGGGTCCGATCGCGGCCCGTCGGCGACGGCGAGCTCCGACGCCAGGCATGCCGGCGTCGACACGCCGAGCGCGCCGGCCAGCCACCGGGCGCTGTCGACGGCGAGCGGTGCCAGGCGCTCCCACTCGCGGGCGTAGAAGCTCCGGAGCTCGTCGCGATACCGCGGCCACTTCGGCGCCTTCCCGTATGCGTTCTCGATCGCGCGCAGGTGTCGCGCGCGCCAGGGCTGGCTCGTGTCGATGGGCACGACGCCCACGGCCATTCCGAGGTGGGCCTTGACCGGCACCGTGAGCCAGCGCGGCCCGTCGGGCGTCTTGATCCGGTTGCGGTTCTGCCAGCCGTTCTTCTCGTACTGCACTGTGTCGAGGAACACGAACAGGTCGGCGCTCGCCCACTTCGCCAAATAGCCGAGCCAGGGCAGATAGTGCGGCTGGTGAATGGCGATTTTCACCTGAGCCCCTTTTCTCGGGCCAGCGCCGCGTACAGCGACAAGAGCTTCGCGTCCGCGACCGTCGTCGAGAACGCCTCCGCCCGTTGCCGCCCGGCCTCGCCGAGCTTGCGGCGCAGGCCCGCGTCTTGCCCGAGCTCGACGAGCGCGTCCGCGAGCGCGTCGGGATCGTCGGGCGCGATCAGCCGCCCGCACTCGCTGTCGGCGATGACCGAGGGAATCCCGCCGACCGCGGTCGCAACGACCGCACGGCCGAGAGCCATCGCCTCGACGAGCACGCGTCCCATTCCCTCGTTCCGGGACGGCACCACCACCGCATCCGCCGCGGCGAGGTGCGACGCGACATCGGTCATCCCGCCCGTCATCCGCAAGCCATCGGCGACGTTCAGCGACACGGCCAGCGCCTCCAGCCCCGGCCGCTCGGGGCCGTCGCCGACGAGGAGCAGGCGTGCGTTGGGGATCGCTCCGCGGACGCGCGGCAGCGCGCGCACCGCGAGATCGAACCCTTTGATACGAATGAGGCGGCCGAGCCCCAGGACGACGAACGCGCTCTGATCGAGCCCGAGGTGCCTGCGGGCCTCAGCTCGGGGCGGCGCGGACGCGCGAAGGCGCTCGGTCGGGACACCGCTCGGAATCGACACGTACTGCTCGGGCCGGCCGATGCTGTGCGCCAGGTGCTCCTCGGTGCCGCGCTCGGTCAGCGTGATGATCCGATCGGTCCACTTCGCCGCCAGCCGCTCGAGCGCGATGAAGAGTGCGGTCCGCCCGGCTCCGTAGTAGCCATAGAAGATGTGGCCGTGCGGCTGGTGGATCACGCCCGGCACGCGCGTGATCCGCGCGGCCAGGCGGCCGACGAACCCGGCCTTCGAGGTGTGCGTTTGCACGATTGCCGGACGCTCGCTCCTGATCAGCCCGGCCAGCTGTCGGAGCGACGCCAGGTCGGCGAGCGGCGCGACCTCTCGTCCGAGGGACGGAACGTCGACGACGCGGCATCCGCGGTGGCGCGCGTCAGCGAGCGACGTCGCGTCCGATTCGGCGAACGACGTGGCCAGCGTGCAGCGATGGCCCGCACGGGCGAGGGCGACGCACGACGCGATGGTGTTCTCCGACGAGCCGCCCAGCGTGAGGCGCGTGATCGCATGCAGGACGTGGATGCTCATCCAGCGCCCTTTCGGGCGTAGAGCTCCACGGACGGCCCGACGAGGCAACGATCGCCTGACACCGCGGCGAGCGCCCTGGCGGACGACGCGATCGCCACCCGTCCCCACCGCAGCAGCCGCACGGTGGCGGCGGACGCCGTGGCGGGCTCCCGCGCGACCATCGCGGAATTCCCGACCTCGAGCACCCCAAAGCCTGCGCGCTCCGCGAGGCGCTGGAGCCCCTCGGGCGTGAACGCGAAGTGGTGGACGATCGGATACGCGTCCCATCGCCGGGATCGAGCGAGCGGGCCGAGGGCGGTCAGGAAGCGCACCCACGGCCGATGGAAGCGGGCGTTGGGAACACGCACCGCGAGCAGGCCCCCCGCACGCAGCACGCGGTGCGCTTCTCTCAAGATGGCGAGCGGCTCGCGCGCCTGATCGAGGACGTTGACCAGGGTCACCGCGTCGACCGTGCCGGTCCCGACGGGCAGCAGCGTCCCATCAGCCTGGATCGCCGGGACCTCGCCGCCCCGGCGCGCCACCACGCACGGGGTGTGGGCGAGGTCGGCGCTCACCGCGAGCCACCGGCGCGCGCGGGCGAGCCCCGACAGATGGCCGCCGCCGCCGCCCACGTCGAGCAATCGCGGCTGATCGTCGCCGAGGCCGAGACTCGCCAAGCGGTCGAGGAGCGCCTGGAAGAGGCTCGCGCGCTCTGGGGTGAGACTGGCGGGCGGGAAGCGCTGGGGATAGTCGAGCTCATACGCCTGCTGAAGCTCCGCGCCCGTCGGCTGCACGGTCGCCAGAGAGCTTCCGCAGCCCCGGCACCAGCAATAACGCATGCCGCGATAGACGAGCTCGCTGGGGCGAGTGGCCCCTCCGCAGGCCGGACAGGCGGCCGCCGCGCCGCACTCCGCCGCCTCGACACGTGCCCTGGCCTCGTCTCTCCGCCTGTTGACGACGCGCCGCAGCGCCCGCTCGAGGTCGGTGGTGGCGCGCGTCCACGTGTAGTGTTGCTCAGAGTGCGCGCGGCAGGCCGCGCGAAGGCGCTCGTAGTGCGCCGGATCGCGCGTCCTGTCGTCGAGGAAGCGCTCGAGGCCGGCGGCCAGCATCTCGGGTGACGTGCCGCCGAAGATCAGGGACGAAGAGAGCGGCCTGAGGATCTCCGGCGTCGCGCCGACCGGCGTCCCGAGCACGGGCGTACCGCAGGCGAGCGCTTCCACGGTGACGAGCCCGAAGCCTTCGAGCTCGCGGGTGGGAAGCACGAAGGCGTCGGCCGCCTGGTAGTAGCGCGGGAGCGCCTCGTCGGGCAGGAAGCCCAGGAACTTCACGTGCGCCTCGAGGCCCAGCGCGTGGCTCTGCGCCTTGAGCAGCTCGGCGAGCGAGCCGATTCCCCCGATCAGCAGCAGCGCGTCGGGCCGCCGGGCCTTCACGATCGCCATCGCGCGCAGGAGGCTGTCGAGCCCCATGCGCGACTCGAGATTCCTGACGGTCAGCAGGAGCGGCCGGTCCGGCTCGATCCCGAGCTCGCGCCGGACCGCGCCGCGATCGGCCGCCGGATGGAACTGCTCCGTCGCCGCCGCGCCGGGGATCATGACGATCCGATCCCTCCGCACGGCGTAGAGCTTCCAGACCTGGTTGGCCGAGAAATCGCTGAGGACGTGGACGAGCCCGACCCGGCGCAGGCACGCGCGCTCGAACGCCCACAGTATCGCGGTTCCGGTTGCGCCCACCAGCCCGGCGCGGTGCCGGACGGTCATCCCGCGGCGCGAGCGGTATTCGAGCGGCGCGGGGGAGTAGAAGCTGTAGAGGCTCGGAAGCCCGCGGCCGGCCTGCGAGACGAGCGCGCCGTACCCCGCGAGCGGCTGATGCAAGTGCAGGACATCCGCCCCGTGCCGCGCGAGCTCGTCGGCCGTCGCCCGCCGAGCACCGAGAACGGAGCTTCTGATGAATCGCGCGATCGATCGCCGGTCGACCGGGAACGGACGGATGCGGACATCATCCCGGTCGAGCGGGCGGGGCGCGTCGTCTCCCGGCTCGGCGCGGCTCACGACACGCACGTCGTGGCCCCGCGCGGCAAGCCGGCGGGCTTGCTCCCAGAGCATGCGCTCTCCCCCGCCCGCAGGATAGGAGGGGGAGACGTCGGAGACCATGAGGACGCGCAGCCCGACGCTCATCTGCCCCTCATCGGAACGTGGCGAGCCCGTGCTGGTCGAGGTACTCGCGCATCCACGTTTCCGCCATCATCAGCGTCCAGAGGCGGTCGGCGTGGGTCCGCGCGCCGCTCAGGTGCTCTCGCTTCAGCCGCTCGACAGCCTCGACCTCGAAGAGGCCGCGCGCGCGGACCCGATCGGGCGCCAGGAGCTCGTCCAGCGTCGGGCGAAGGTCGCGGCGGAGCCAGTCCCCAAGCGGGATCATGAAGCCCTGCTTGGGATGAGAGAACACCTCGTCGGGCAGCACACCGGCGAAGGCGGTCTTCAGGAGCGCCTTCAGGCGCCCTCTGGCCAGCTTCGTTCGCGACGGCAGCCCCAGGCTGGCCTCGATGAGCCGGTGGTCGCAGAACGGTGCGCGGACCTCGAGCGAGTGGCTCATGCTCATGCGATCGGCCATCGCCAGGAGATCGTCGGGAAGGTACGCGTCGAGATCGACGCGGAACGCGCCGTCCACGGGATCGCCAGGTGCGGCGGCGGCGAACGCGGCCCGGCGGGAAACGTCCAGCAAAGGCTCGCAGCGGGCGGCCAGCGCCGGCCGGGCCAGCGCATTTAGCTCGGCGTCGCCGAAGAAGCGCGTCCAGCCGATGTAGCGATCGCCGGGCGTGCCGTCGGGCTCCGCGGTGAAGCGGCGGACGCGGTCGCTCCAGTTCCGGCTCCCGCCCGCGTCGGGCAGTCGGCTGGCCAGCGCGCGCAAGGCATGGCGCAGCCAGCGCGGGAGTCGGCCGTGAATCTGCGACACGCGAAGACCGAGATAGCGCGGATAGCCGCCGAAGGTTTCGTCGCCGCCGATCCCCGACAGCGCCACCTTGACGTGGCACGCGGTCGCCTGGGCCACGATGGACGTCGGGATCGCCGAGGAGTCGGCGAACGGCTCGTCGAAGGATCGGACGATCGCCGGAAGCATCGCGCGGACGTCAGGATTCAGGATCTCCTCGTGGTGATCGGTCTCGAAGCGCCGGGCGACCAAGCGCGCGTACGGCAGCTCGTCGTACGAGGGTGCCGCGCCGCCGCCGAACCCCACCGAGAAGGTCGCGATGCGGCTCGACGTGATCTCGCGCATGGTGGCGACCACCGCACTCGAGTCGATCCCGCCCGACAGAAAGACGCCAAGCGGGACGTCGCTCTCCAGTCGCAGCCGGACCGCTTCGCGCAATTCGTCGCGCATCGCCGCGGCGCTCTCGGCGAGCCCGGGCCGGTGATGGGGCGCCGAACCTGCTGGCGGAAGGCGCCAGTATCGGGCGAGCGTGAGGCGGCCGTCGGCAAGAGTCGCGGTGTGAGCCGGCGGGAGCTTGTGAATCGAGTCAAAGATCGACCGGGAGGCCGGCGTGTAGCCGAAGGCGAGGTAATGCTGGAACGCCGGCCAGTCGAGCGCGCGGGAGACCGCCGGATGACAGAGGAGCGCCTTGGGCTCCGACGCGAAGAGGAAGAGATGGCCCCGGTGCCAGTAGTAGAGCGGCTTCTTCCCCAGCCGATCGCGCGCCAGGAACAGCCGGCGCCGGGCGGTGTCCCAGACGGCGAAGGCGAACATGCCTCGGAGGCGCTCGACACACGCCTCGCCCCATGCGGCGTACGCCTGCAAGATCACCTCGGTATCGCTCCGCGTACGGAAGGTGCGCCCTTCCGCCTCGAGCGTCGTCCGGAGCTGGCGAAAGTTGTAGATCTCGCCGTTGAAAACGATCCAGTAGCGACCGGCCGGATCGCTCATGGGCTGCTGACCCGTCACCAGGTCGATGATCGCCAGGCGCGTCATCCCGAGTCCGACGTCGTCGGATGAATAGATTCCCGAGTCGTCGGGCCCGCGGTGCTTGAGGAGCCCGAGCATCGTGGGCAGGAGCTCGCGCGCGGTCGGCCCGACGTGACCAGCGATGCCGCACATCTAACAGGCCTCCGGCGGCGTCACGCCGACGCCCCGCCGCCGTGCGCGACGCCGCGCAGGAGATCGAGGACGCGCTCCGACGTCCGCGCCGAAGTGAACAGGCCGGCCCGCGCCAGCGCGCGCCGACGCAGGTCGTCGGCAAGGACGGCGTCGGTGAGAATGCGCGCGAGTGCCGCGGCCACCTCGTGCTCGCACTCCGGATCGAACAGGAGGCCGGCGTCGGCGACCACCTCGGGCAGCGCGGCGCGGTTCGAGACCGCCACGGGTGCTCCGCAGGCCATCGCCTCGAGCACGGTGGATCCGAATCCTTCCTCGAGAGACGCCGACACGTAGAGGGCGGCTCCCGAGTAGAGAGACGGAAGATCTCCGTCGTCGATGCGCCCGGGAAAAATCACCCGCTCGGCGACGCCAAGCTCTTCGGCGAGCCGGGCGAGCGCGGGCCGGCTTTCACCGTATCCGCCGGCCAGCACGAGCGTGTGGCGGCGGCGCTCGGCTTCGGCCAGCAGCGCGAAGGCGCGGATCAAGCAGGCGAGATTCTTGTGCGGCATGAAGTTTCCGACGTAGAGGACGTAAGGCGCCGCGACACCGTAGCGCGCCGCGATCGTTGGGGTGAGCGGTGACGGCTTGAACTCGGGACCGAGCGCTACCGGGATCACGCTCACCTTCGATGAGCTGACGCCGAGCTGCGCCGCGATCGCGCGCTTGGAGTATTCCGAGTCGGTGACGATGGCCGCCGAGCGGCGCGCGTACATCCGGGCCAGGCGTGTGACGGTCGCGTCGTAAACGGGACGATGCCGTCCGGGGTAGCCGATGAAGTAGAGATCGTGAATCGTCACCACGACCGGGCACGGCGCCATCAGGGGCATCTTGTAGTAGGGCGACAGGAACACGGCGGGCCGGTCGCGGGCGATGGCGCGCGGCAGGGTTACCTGATCGAACCACTGGGTCCACGGCGCCCGCAGCATCGCGAAGTCGACGCCCGGCAGCGCGTCGTCCAGCCGAGCGCCGGCGTCACCGTAGACAACGCACGAGGCGCCGGCGCGCGAGGCGGCGCGCAGGACCTCGAGCACATACCGGCCGATTCCGGTGCGCACGCCCGGCCGCAGCTCGCGCCCGTCAACGGCGAGCCGCATGGCCCCCGAGCACCTCCGTGTACACGCGCTCGATTCCGTCGATGTGCGCCGTCAGGCTGAACCGCGACTCCGCGCGCTCGCGGCCGGCGGCGCCGAGCCGCGAGGCTCGGGCCGGATCGTCGAGCAGCGAGCGGACCGCGTCGGCGAGCGCGGCCGGGTCGGACGGCGGCACGAGGATCCCCGTCTCGCCGTCCTGGATGATCTCGGGAACGCCGCCGACGGCGGTGGCCACCACGGGATGGGCCATCGCCATTGCCTCCACCACCACGCGGCCAAATCCCTCGCTCTCCGACGGCAGTACGAATACGTCAGAGACCGCCAGCACGTCGGGGACGTCCTCACGCCATCCGGCGAAGTGCACTCGCGACTCGAGACCGAGTCCCCGTGCTTGACGCCGAAGTGGCGCCTCTAGCTCGCCCGCGCCCACGAGAACCCAGTGCGCGCCGGGTTTCGTCCGCTCGACCCGGGCGGCGGCCTCGAGCAAGTGTCGGTGGCCCTTCTCGGCCACGAAGCGCCCGATCGACAACACGAGGGGCGATGACGGCGGTACGCCGAGCGCGGCGCGCAGCGCCGCGGAAGGCGCGCGCGGCGTGAAGCGCGTCAGATCGATGCCGTTCGGAACCAGCCGCACCTTCGCCGCCGCGCGGCAGAACCGCCGAGCGACGGCGTCGGAGGTCGCGATCACGCCCGTGGCCAGGGCGTAGAGCGCGCGATCGACCACGCCGTCGCTCTGGGCGATCCGGACGTGCCAGACCGCGGGCCGGCCGGTCGTGCGCCCGGCGAGGCCCCCGTACATCATGGCGCGCGAGCCGTTGGCGTGGATCAGCGCGGCGCCCGTCGTCCGCGCGAGCCGGCCCAGCATCCGCACGCTGCTCGCCATCGCGTAACCGTGGCGCCGCAGCGTGGGCAGCGGGACTACGTGAATCGGCAGTCCGAGATCGCGCCCGTGGGCCGCGACCGCGCCGTCGACCGGGACGACCAGAGCCGGCGCCCAGCGGCGGCGATCCAGGCCGCGCAGCAGCTCCAGCATGCTCAGCTCGCCGCCGCCGACGACTGCGCCGTGGTTCGACACGACCAGGATGGGCGTGGGGCGCTCATCCATGCTCGCTCACCGCCAGGATTCGCAGCCGGTCACCCGGGGCAATATCGAAGTCGCGCAGCACGTCGAGCCCGGGCGGAGTCGGCCCCCAGAGCAACGGGATCAGGCGCCGTCGATCGAAGGGAAGCTCGCGGCTGTCGAGGATGACGAGGCGGGCGCCGGCTTTTCGGGCCGCGGCGAGCAGATCGTCGGGTCCGACGCGCGGCAGCGGGATCCAGCGCCGCCCGCTGTAGAAGGCGACGAATGGCTTCCGGTCGAGCAGCACTGCGTCGCGCGGCTGGGTCGAGGCGATCCAGCGCGCCGCCTCCCGGTACACGAGGGCGCCCGTGTCAGGCCGGAGGACGGGCTGGAACGTCCACGGCGCCAGGACCAACGCGACCAGGAGGACCACCGCCGCCGATAAGGGCAGGCCGCGTCGCGCGTCGGTGAGCGTTACGGAGGCCCAGAGCACACCGACCGCCGCGAAGGGCAGCACGAACGGCAGCGCGGGCAGGAAGATCCGCGAGTCGACGTGAAAGGCGAGCGATGCGAAGGGCGGCAGCGACGCCGCGAGCAAGAGCCCGTCGCGCGCGAGCCAGTTGGGCGCCTTCGAGCGCGCGAGCACGCCCGGAAGCACCAGCAGCATCAGGACCCACGGCAGGAGATCCGCCAGCGCGTATTTCTGAAAGAGGAGCGCGTTCTCGAGGATGCGCATCGGGAGCGGGTCGGGCTCCGGCGCGGCGCCCACGGCCAGCAGCAGGTTGTGGTCGATCTTCCCGCTGAGGGTCGGGTGACCCCAGACCTCGGTGAGGTACCACACATACGGCGTCGCGACGGTCACGAAGACGAGCACGGCCGCGCCCGCCCAGGGCATGAGCGCGGCGGCGCGGGCGCGACCCCGCGCGATCAGGAAGATCACGATGGCGATCAGGCCGACGAGGTAGAGCGCCGCCTCCGGCCGCACGAGGTACGCAAGCCCGAAACACAGGCCGCCCAGGGCCACCAGCGCCCCCGGGCCGCGGACGAGGCCGCGCCGTGCGAGGCAGACACCGGAGACCAGGAAGAACGTGTAGGTCGCCTCGCAGAGCACCGAAGCCGAATTCAGGACGAGCCGGGGATGGATAGCGAGGAGGACGGCGGTCAGGAAGGCGGCTTGCCGGCCGACGGTCTCTCGCGCGAGCGCGAACGCAGGCACGATCACGAGCGCGCCGAAGAGCGCGGAGACCCATCGGCCCGTCGTCTCCCACTCGCCGACGAGCGGCTCGACGAGCGCGATGCAGAGCGGATAGAGCGGGTGATAGAGCGGGTCGAAGGGCGAGCCGCTGGCGCGGACCTGCTTCGCGATGGTCACATAGACCACGCCGTCAGGATCGATCACTGGCAGGTACTCGGCGACGAGCAGCCGGATCGCGAGCGCGACGGCGGCGACCGCCAGCGCCGGAATCATGCCCCGCCTCGCGCCAACGTCTCGTAGAGGGCCGCGGACGCCTTGGCGCTCTCAGCCCAGGACCACGCCGACGCCGCCAGCGAGCGCGCGGCGCGCGCCATCTGCGCCGCGCCCTCCGGAGCGGCCAGCACCGCGGCGAGCGCCGCGACCAGCGCCGGCGTGTCACCGGGCTCGACCAGGCGCGCGGTGACGCCGTCCGTGAGGAACTCCCGGAAGCTTCCGACCGCAGTGGCGACCACGGGGGTACCCAGATCGCAGGCGAGCCTCAGCGATCCGCTATCGGTGATGTCACGGTAGTTGAACAGGGCGACGTCGGCGGCGGTGAAATAGGCGGCGACCTCCTCGCCCGGGACGTAGCGGGGACGGAAGATCACCGCGTCGGCCGCCCCCTCTCGCCGGATCGCGTCTCGATACTCCTCCTCGCTTCCGACGAGGAGCGGACCGGCGATCACCAGACGCGCGTCGACGCGCCGGCGACGCAGTTCGGCGATGGTGGCGATCGCGCCGTGGAGCCCCTTGTACGGGCGGATCGCGCCGAAGGCGAGCACGATCTTTCCCTCGCGCGGCAGGCCGAGCTGCGCGCGCGCGCCGGACCGACCGGGTCGGTTCTCGGTCCCCAAGAAACCGGCGCTGCCGTGATGAATGAGCTTGATCCTTGCGCCGGCGCCGAGCCGCCGCCGGACCGCCTCCTCGGCTCGCCGGGTGTGGACGACGACCGCGTCGGCCGCGGCAAGGCAGCGCCAGAGCGTCCAGCTGTCCCAGCGGATGCGCTCGTGGGACTGGATGTTGTGCACGGTCATCACCATGGGCCGGCGGCGCCGGACGAGCGGCCAGAGGAAGGCGTCGAGCCGCGTCGAGATCAGGCTCTGCACGTGGACGACGTCCGGTCGGGCCCGGGTCAGCGCCTGCTGGAGAGCCAACACGTTGCCGAGGTAGCCGGCGTCGCCGGCGAAGCAGCGCTCGACCTCGAAGCGCGCCGGCAGATGCCCGAGCTCCCATTGCCGGTTGGTGAGGAGCGACACCTCGACGCCGGCGCCGGCGAGCGCTGCGCACAGGTTCCACGCGTAGTGCGCGATGCCGCCCCACCCGCCCGTCTCGACCATCGCGGCCTTCATGGCGCGCGCATGACTCGCGACGCGCCGAGCGAGCGCAGCAGGCGCGCGCACGCCGCCTCGCGCGCGGAGAGCATCGCCGCGCGCTGCCGGTCGACGGGCGGATAGCGGAAAACGAGCGCCGCCATCCGCGCGAGCGCGGCGAGGACGACGGCCGCGCGGAGGATCGCAGCGGCGGCGCGGCCGTGATGCTTGCGGAAGTAGCGGACGTAGCTCAGGTAGTACTCGACCTGGCGCACGGACGTCTGCCGGGTGCTGGCGCCGTGGCGATGGACAGCGCGGGCGGCGGGACAGAGGGCGATCGAGTGCCCCTGGTCGCGTAGGCGCCGGCAGAGGTCCGTCTCCTCGAAGTACATCCGGAAGCCCTCGTCGAAGCCCCGCACCGTCTCGAACGCCGCGCCGCGGAACATCATCACCGAGCCCGAAACCGTGTCGACTTCCGTCGGGCGCGTGAGATCGCGGTCCTCGTAGTAGAAGCGCCGCACCCACGGATTGCGTGGCGTCAGCGTGTGGAGCGCGAGCACCTCGCCGAGCGCCATCCCGAGTGTGGGAAACCGCTTGGCCGACGGCTGCGGCCGGCCATCCGGGTACGCGAGCGCCGGGCCCACCAGGGCACACGAGCGGTTCGCGGACAGGAACCGGCGGAGCTCCCGGAGGCTCTCGGGCTCGAGCACGACGTCAGCGTTCATCGCGCAGAGGTGGGTCGAGGGCTGCGACGTCGCCGCCCGGTTCACCGCCGCGCCGAAACCGGGATTGTCGGGATTCTCGAGCACGCTGACTTCGGGGTACGCGCGGCGCACGGCCTCGACGGTGCCGTCGGCCGAGCCGTTGTCGGCCACGATCACGCGCGCGTCGAGCCCGTCGGTTGCCCGCCGGGCCGAGGCGACCGCCTGGAGCGTGAGGTCGCGCGTGTTGTAGCTGACGACGATCACCCCAGTGTCGCGGGTCATCGGCTCAGGACTCGCGCGCCACCCCGGACGAGGCTCTTGCCCAGGAGCCACGGCGCCTCGCGCTGCCACGGTACCGTGAGGACCGACGCCGCGAAGCGACGTCGCGCCTCACGCCAGTCCCCGGAGGCGTAGGCCTCCTTACCCAGCCAGTTGTGCGTGTCGGCGACGATGCGGCGCCCGACGTTGCCGAGGCTCTCGAGCGCCACCGGCCGCGTCCGATTGATCTTGTCGAGGACCTGGAACCGGCTCTTGTCCATGCGGGCGCGGTCCTCGCTCATCCCGCCGGGCCGGATCCGATAGGTCACCAGCACGGCGGGCATGTATCGCGCCTCCGCGATCAAAGACAGGCGCAGCCACATATCCCAGTCCTCGAGCGCGGTCAGCCGCTCGTCGAAGCCGCCCGCCACCTCGAGTGCCGTGCGGCGGACGAGCGGCGCGATGGCCGGGATGAAGTTGCCGCGGATCAGCTCGGGAAAGAGCCAGCCATCGAGGGTGCGCGCCGCGTAGCCAAAGCGCTCGGAGGCCCTCGTCGTCGCCCCCGTCGTCATCGTCTCCATGAGGACGTCGCAGTAGGTCCACCCGATCGCCGGCGAGCGCTCGAGCACTGCGAGCTGAGCGGCGAGCTTCGTCGGCGCCATGACGTCGTCGGCGTCGAGAAACGACACGAACGTGCCACGCGCCGCCGCGAGCCCCGTGTTGCGAGCCGCCGCCAGGCCTCGGTTTGGCTGCCGGAGGACGCGGATCCGCCCGGCGTAGCGCTCCAGAACGGCCGGCGTGTCGTCGGTTGAGCCGTCGTCGACCACAATGACGTCGACCGCGCCGAGCGTCTGGGCCAGCGCGCTGTCGATCGCGGCGCCGAGGAAGCGCGCGTGGTTGAACGTGGAGATGATCAGGCTCGCTCTCACCGGATCAGCTCGTAGATGACGTTCCCCCGGTCGCCCCACGCGAAATGCGGATCGCTCGTTCCCTGACCGGGATGAATGCGGACCTGCGCGGGCGGCGGGGCGAGCCCCGTCAGCAGGTGATCGACGAAGCGGCCCAGGTCGTACGTGTGGGTGTAGAAGCCCCGCTCGAACCGCTCGTCACGCTTGCGCCGGAGCCGCAGCGGCCGGGGCGGCAAGTAGAAGACGATGATGAGCTTGCGCCGGGCGCGCGCGTACATCCGCCGCACCGCGGGCTCGTAGTCGGGCAGATGCTCGAGGATGTGCCGGCACAGGACGGCGTCGAACTCGCCGGGTAACCGCTCCAGGTCGTAGAGCGAGCCTTCGCGGAACCGCGCGGCCTCCGCCGGGAATCGCTCGCGCGCCGCCGTGACGAACTGCGCGGTCACATCGATGCCGAGATAGTCGAGGTGGGGACGCCGCGCGCGGATCAGGTCGAACATCACCCCGGTGCCGCACCCGACGTCGAGCACCGAATCCATGCCCTCGAGCAGATCGACGGCCTTGACCCGGGAGGGATGGTCCGGGCCTTCGTGGCCGACCCGGAGGAAATCGCGGACCTGCGCAGGCGTGAAGCGGCGCCAGGTCTCTTTGAGCCTCGTGGCCCTCACCCCTGGAGCACCGTGCGCCAGTCGGCCATGAACTCGACGCGCCAGGCGGGACCGCCGATGAGGCCGGCGAACAGGACGTACGCCGCCACCGACACGCCCACCGCGACGAGCAACGACGCGAGGTCGTGGATCCAGACCGCGACCAGCGCGGCCAGCACCGCCGCGCTGCCGAGGCTCGCCGCGAGCGGGACGCGCACGGCCGGCAGGATGCGCAGGGATACCAGCCGCCGCACGCTCATCGCCGTGTACGACACACCCGCGCAGGCGAGGGCCGCGCTCGCGAGGGCGAATCCGGTAAAGCCGAGCCACGGGACTAGCGCGATCGTGATCACCCACAGCAGGACGGCGCCCACGACATTGAGCCGGAAGACCAGGTCGGCGCGCCCCAGGCTGTAGAGCGTGTGCACGAGGATGGTCGAGGTGCCGCCGATCAAGGCGGACAGGCAGAAGCATCGGACGGCCGGTACCGCGGGCATCCACGCCTCGCCGAAGACGAGGCGGACGACCGGATCCGCACCGGCGAAGAGCAAGGCGGCCGCCGGGTACAGGACCGCAGTAACGCGGTTCAGCGCCCGCGCCGTGGCCTCGGCGAACCGCACGGTATCCGCCTGCAGGCTCGAGAGCGCGGGGAATAGCACGCGCCCCGCGACGCTGACGACCTGCAGCGGCAGGAAGGCGAGCGCCGAGGCCCAGTTCAAGAATCCGACGCCGGCGACGCCGCTCCACGCCGTGACCAAGGTCGGCACCACGGCGTCGCCGGCGATCCCGGCCAGGACGCTGCCCTGGAACAGGACACCGAATTTCATCACCGGCGCCAGCTCGCCCCAGCTCCAGCGAAACGTCGGCCGCCACCGCGTCGCGGTCCAGAGCACTACCAGATTGATCGCGCGGGCGGCGAGGGCGCCCGCCACGAAGCTCCAGAGCCCGGCGCCGGCCATCGCAGCCCCCACCGCCACCACGTAGAACGTCACCGTGTCGGCGCTCTCGGCCGCCGTCAGCGGCAGATAGGCGAGCCGCCGCTCGAGCAGGACCGTGGGCGGCATACGAAACGACGACAGCACGACGAGCACCGCGAGCCAGCGCAGCGGCGTCGTCATGTCGCCCGACATGCCCGGCCACCCGGCGACGAGCGGCGCCGCCGCCGCGATGACGATGGCGAGCCCCAGCGCGAGACCGAAGTTGGCGGTGAACGCCGCGCCCAGTCCCGCCGCCGGGTCGAGGTCGCGGCGCTGGACCAGCGCGGCGCCGAGACCGAGCTCGCTGGCCCGCACGCCGAGCGAGATCACGAAGAGGAGGATGGCGTAGAGCCCGAAGACCTCCGGCGTCAAGAGCCGCGCCAGCGCGATGCTGCCGGCCGCGGTGACGGCGGCGCCGCCGATCCGCTGGGCGCTCAGCAGCAGAAAGCTTCGAAGCGTCCGGCCCTTGAGGCCTGTCGAGTGCCTGAGGCTCATCGACCTCCGTGCTCGCGCACGTACGCGTCGACGATCTTCCGCCACGACCCCTGCGCTCGCAGGATCAGCTCGACGAGCTCACGCACGGCGCCGTGTCCGCCCCGGGCGCGCGTGACCACGTGCGCGACCGCCTTCACCGTCGCCGACGCGTCGGCGACGGTGGCCGCGAGGCCGGCGACCTGCAGGGCCGGGATGTCGAGAAGATCGTCGCCGATGAACGCGACCGCGTCGGGGGTCACGTCGAACTCGGCGCCGAGCGCCTCGACGGATTCCCGCTTGCGGCGCGCCCCGAGCACGACCGAGTCGACGCCCAGCTTGGCGCCCCGCGTCTTCGCGATGGGGCTCGACTCGCCGGTCACCAGCGCCGTCCGCAGCCCGGCGCGCTTGGCCAGCGCGAGGCCGATTCCGTCGTGCGTGTGGAACGACTTCAGCTCGTCGCCGCGCTCGGACAGGATCATGCGTCCGTCGGTGAGGACACCGTCGACGTCCATGACGAGGAGGCGGATCTTGCGCGCCCGCGCAACGACCGCGCGCGAGGGCATCACACGAAGCGCCCGGCCAGCCGGGCGGGGGTCGTCGGCAGCGGCGCGGTCTCCTCCTGGGCCAAACCGGGCAGCGCGACGACGATGGCGGCGAAGAACCAGAAGGGCTCCATGATGCGCACGATGATGAACGTGTTGGCGCCGATCGCGTGGCCGAGCAGGCCGACCGCGCCCGCGACGAAGCCGAGGGCGAGCCCGCGGTCCTCCGGCACCTCGAGGGCGCGGAAGGCGCCGACCCCGGCCTTCAGGAGCGCCCAGATCAGGGCGAGGAACGCGGCGAACCCCACGAGACCCGTCTCGACGAGCGTCCGCGCGAACTGCTGGTCCATGAACGCGAATCCCGTGACGCCGTAGCCGAAGACCGGGCGGTGCGTCCATCCGTCGAAGGCCTGCTTGACGCTGATGAGGCGCGCCGACGTCGACGGGTCGAGGCCGACGGTGCCGACTCGGACCGTGGGCTGCCCGCGCTCAGGCTCGAACGTGTACCGGACTCGCTTCGACACCGTCTCGGGGAAGAGCACCAGGACGAGCGGCGAGGCAACCAGGAGAGCGAGGAGCGCGCCGATCATCGCGCGACGCCGGCTCGAGAGCACCGCCATGACGGCGGCGGCCGGAATCAGGCCGACGTAGGACGTGCGCGAGAGCGTGAACATGAATGGAATCGACATGAGGCCGAGCAGCCCGAGGTAGATCGCCCGAGTACGCAGGCGCACCGTCTCGAGCGCGATACCGCCCGCAACCGCCATCAAGAGCAGGAGATAGCCGCCGAACGTGTTCGGCTCTCCGTCCCGGCCCTCGAACGGCGCAGAAACCCGCTGCCCGCTCGGGATCTGCGTCATGCCGATGAGGCTCACGACGACCGCTGTCAGGAACGCTGCCGTGACGAAGCGCCAGGCCTGCTGGCGGTCGACCAGGTTGTTGACGACCATGTAGTAGACGACGAAGTACTCGACGTACTTGAGCACGTAGAAGAATCCCCCGACACCCGCGACGGTGCCGGTCAGGTAACCGATCAGGGTGGCGATGGCGGTTGCCGCCACGTACGCGAGGATCGGGCGGTTGAGCGGCGTCTTCACCGCGACGCCCAGCTCCTTGTTGACGGCGGTCTTGGCGAGCCAGCTCAGCGCGACGACCAGGAGCAGGACATCCTCGCTCCGCACCACGATCCGGCGGCTCTCGGCGATCATCCCGCCGCCACCCGTCCCGAACTGTGGCGAGAGCAGCATGGAGAAGATCACCAGATACAGACCGATCTCCGTCTTGACGAAGACGACCAGGAACACGGCCATGCCAGCGGCCACGAGAAGGGGCGAGTCCATGCGCGTCCTACTTCACGCGCACGACCTGGTTGGCCAGGCCGAGACGTATCAGCTCCTGACCCTTCGTCTCCGCTTCCCGCTGCGTGGCGAAGTTGCCGTGCCGGATGGCGAACGTCACCGCCTCACCCGGCTGGACGGCGATGCGCACCGCGTAACCGCTCGCGCGCAGCCGCTCCGCCGTCTGCACGGCGCCGCGCAGCGGGAGCGGCAGACCGACCTGGACGCTCAGCGGCTCGCGCTCGCCGATCACGAACGCGCCGCCGAATCCCTGCTCGCGCAGGGCGGCGATCAAGGTCTGGGCGTCGCGCCCGCTCGGGATCTTCTCGATCAGCACGGCGTAGAGTGCGGCGCCGGTCTGCTGGCGGAAGCGCACGGTCTGGTAGCCGGCCTCGTTGAGCTGCCGCTCGACGCGCTCCGCTTCGGGTGGGGTCATGAACGGCCCGAACTCGATCGCGAAGCGCGCGCCCGAGGTCGGATCGCTGCCGGCCGACATCGACGGGACTGGCTTTACCGGCATCGGCGGCGCCGCGACCACGGGCGGCTGGACTACCATAGTCGCGCTGGCGGGGCCGGGCGGGATGGCGTCGGGCGCCTCGGGCGCCGGGCCCGGCGTCTCCGGAACGAGCGTGACGGGCGGCCCGAGCGGCGTCGCGGCGCGGGGCGACGCGGCATCCCTCGGGGATAGCGGCGGCGCCTCGAGGCGCTGGCGCAGGAGCTCTTTCGGGCGCGGAGCGCCGCCGATCCAGCCCAGGCGCCAACCGGCGAGCGCACCGAGCGCAGCCACGAGCGCGACGACGAGCAGCGCCAGCGGGAGTGGCTTGGACGTCCAGAGTCCACCGCGAGCCGTGGCCACGAGCCCGGGCGGCTCGTCCACCAGCGCGCCGGCTGCGGGGGCGGGAGCGGCGACACCACCGGTGCTGGCGGCGCTGGGTACGATCCTGTCGAGGGACAGCGCCGCGGTGGTGGGGCGACCCTGGCGGTGGAAGAGGCGGCCGAGGAAGCTCTTCACCTGCTGCAGCCGCTCCTGGCGCGTGTCGACGCCTGCCTCCTCGCCGTAGTAGTGCGTGTAGTACTGCGTATAGGCGTAGCCGGCGATCTCGGTCTTGACGTCGTTCAGCACTACGCCCCACACCTTGCCGCCGACGTTCTCGACGTGGACCTTCGCCCGCTTGAGCACGAGCCGTCCGACCTTGCCGGCTTGATAGACCAGCACAACGCCGTCGGCCTGGGACGCGACGATGGCCGAATCGGTGACGGGCAGGATCGGCGGCGTGTCGACGAGGACGATGTCGTACACGTCGCGAACCGAGTGGAGGAATCCCGTCATCGCCGGCGTCGAGAGCAGCTCCGACGGGTTGGCCGGGACCGGTCCGGCCTCGATGATGTGCAGATTGTCGAGGCCTGGGGCGGCCATGATGTCCTCCATCTCGAACCGCCCCATGAGGATGTCGGCGACTCCCCGGATGCAGTCGCGCCACTGCGCGCTGCCGACGAGGATGTTGGAGAGGCCTGGCTCGCGCTCGATGCCGAAGAACCGGTGGATGCTCGGGCGCCGCATGTTCGCGCCGATCAGCAGGGTCTTCTGGCCGCTCTGGGCCATCGTGAGCGCCAGGTTCACGATCGTGGTGGTCTTGCCCTCCTGCAGGGTCGGGCTCGAGACGATGAGGACCTTGCCCGATCGCTCCATACGCGCGAACTGGATATTCGTGCGGAGGGTGCGGTACGCCTCGGCGACCGGTGACTTCGGATCGAAATGAGTGATGAGCAGCGAGTGGCTCAGCAGGGCATCGGGATCGATCTGGGCCAGCGCCGGGCGGCGCTCGAGGATTCGCTGCACGGTCTCGCGCGAGTCGATGTGCGGCACGATGCCGAGCACCGGCACGCCCAGGTATGCCTCGACGTCCTCGATGGTGCCGATCGACGTGTCGAGGGTCTCCCGAACGAAGGCGAGGACCAGGCCGACCGCCAGGCCCAGCAGCGCGCCGACCAGGAACGTGTTCAGCGTCTCACCGCCCACGGGCGCGTCCGGCTCCGTGGCCGGGCGGACGATGGACACCTCATCGATCTGCTCGACCTCCTTGATCAAGGCTTCCTGGTGCTTCGTCTTCAGCATCGCCAGGAGCTCGTCGTTGGTCTTGGCCTCGCGCTGGAGCCGCTGTAGATTGAGCTCGACTGACGGCAGCTCGCGATTCTTCTGCTGCAGCTCGCCGATTTGACGGTTCAAGAGCTCCTCGCGGCCGCGCAGCATCGCGATCTGCGCCCCGACCTCGCGCCGCATCTCCGCACGGATCTCGACCATCCGGTCGTCGATGGCCTGCAGGCGCGGATGCTGGTTGGTCACCTCGAGCGCGAGGCTGTTCCGCTCCAGAAGAAGCTCCGAGTACGCCGTCTGCAGCCGCTGCATGGCCGGGTTGGTGGTCTCGATGAAGATCCGCTCCGAGGCGCGCGCCGGATCGACTCGGCTCAGCCGATCCTGGAACGCCTCGAGTTCGATCCGCTGCTGGCGCGTCTTCTCGATCTCCGCCCGCACCTGGGTGAAGACCGACAGCAGCACGGTGGACTCGGCACCTGGCGCGATGATCCGGTTGGCCTCCCGGAACGCCCAGATCTCGGCGTCGGTGCGCCGGGCGCGCGACTCGACATCTTTCAGCTGGTTCTCGATGAACCGCCGCGCCTCGCTGACGCGCGAGTTCCGCAGCGACTTGTTGAAGTCGCGGTACGCCTCGGCGGTAGCGTTGGCGAGGTCGCGCGCCTCGCGCGGGTTCGGCGAGGTCGCCGTGATCTCCACGATGCTCGTGCTCGGCACCCGGGCGATCCGGAGCTTGGCGTTGATCGCGTCGAGGGTGGCCCAGTAGGTCTTCGCGTCGCGCGGGACCCCGCCCGCACTCGTCTCCGGCAGCCGCCCCAGCCGCTTCGCGACCGACTCGAGGATCGGATAGCTCTTGATGAGCGAGACCTGCGTCTCGATGGAGTCGGCGCTCGAGTAGGAGAGCACTTCCACGAGCAGCCCGGACATCTGGGTCGACTGCTCGAATTTGACCGCCGCGGTCGCCTGGTAGCTGGGGACCTTTTGCCAGGCGAGGCCGACGCTGAGGAGGGCGACCAGTGCCGTCGACCCGATGATGATCATGCGCCGGCGACGCACGATCAGCCAGTAGTCGCGGAGGTTCATCTCGTACTGTGCCATCAGCTCACCGGCCGCCCTCCACGACGGCGCCCGTGATGTAGAGGAACGGCGCGTCCGCCAGGTCCGTGGTCTTGGGCGACGCTACCCGTTGGCCCTTGCCGTCGGCGACGATCTCGACGTGCGGGCGCAGCGGATGATTGCGGTTCACCGCGGTCACGCGCCCGACCTCGCCCGTGTTCAGGCGGACCAGAGTCCCCGGCGGAAACACCGAGATCTCCGAGAGCAGCGCCTTGACCAGCGCGGACGGAAAGAGCTCGTGCTTGGTGCGCACGATCTCGCGAACCGCTTCGTGCGGTCGAAGCCGCGGCCGCGGCGGCGGCGGCAGCGTGAGTCCTGTGTAGGTGTCGATCAGGCCAAGGATCTTGGCGTCCTGGCTCGACGCCGCGCCGTGAAGACCCTGCGGGAAGCCCTGACCCTGCTCGCGCTCGTGATGCTGGAGCACCGCGTCCACGATCGCCTCGCTGGGCGCCGACCACCGGCGGATCCATTCCACCGACAGCCGCGGATGCGAGCGGTAGGGTGCCTGCTCCTCGGGGGCCAGCGCGTCGAGCCTGCGCAGGAGGCTCTCGGGCAATTGCCAGAGTCCGATGTCGATGAGGCAGCCGGCCATGCCGAGCTGCACCCGTGGCGCGCGCTGATACCCGACGCTCGCGCCGATGGCGATCGCCAGGATCGCCACCCGCGCCTGGTGGACGGCCAGGTAGTCGACGCCCGCGGGCGCGGCGGCGTTGTTGGCTACCCAGAAGAGTTCGCCCGACCGCTCCAGGGACGCCGCGCAGCGTTCGACAAGTCGCTCGAGCTCCGCCCACGGGAACGCATCGCCGGTGCGCATGATCTCGCGAACGCGCGCCACGAAGAGCTGGGTCTCGGTGAAGAGCGGCTCCGCGCTCTCGGCCGGCATCTCGGGGAACACGGGCTCGAACGGCAGCGTGTCGAGACTCGGCATCTCGACGGCGCGCTGCGGCTCGGCGTGATGTGGCGGCGCTTCGTGGGCGGGCGGCGCTGCGGGCGACGCCGGCTCGCCGGCCGCGTCCGCCGGCTTGTCGCGGACGATGCCCCGCACGACGTCGCTCATCCGCACCATCAGGCCACCCCGACCATGTCCTTGATGACCTCGGCGATGATCTTTTCGCCGATCTCCTTCACGCGCTTGGAATACCCGACCAGCAGGGCGACGTCGCACACGTTGTTGATCTCGCGCGGCGTGCCGTGGGTGAAGTCGAAGATGAGCTTGATCGCCTCCGGCGTGAAGAGCTGGGTCGTCCGGCCGGCCATCCCAAGTCGGTGACCGATGTAGCTGGCCGTGTGCGTGGGGTCGAGGGGCTTGAGGTGGTACCGGAGGGTGATCCGCTGATCGAGGTGCTTGAGGCGACGGACTTTCTCGCCGAGCTCGGTCGAGCCGATCAGCACCAGCGTGATCAGGAACCGGTCGTCGGTCTGGAAGTTCATGAGCAGCCGGAGCTCCTCGAAGACCGCGTCGTCCTCGACGAGCTGCGCCTCGTCGACGATGATCACGGTGTCGCGGCCGGCCTGGTAGTTGCGGAAGAACAGGTCGTTCAGCTGATGCAGGAGCTCGGGCTTGCGCGTCTCCGTACTCTCGACGCCCAACTGGTAGAGCGCCTCGCGAAGCAGGTCGACCGGCGTCGAGCCGGGGTTGGTCAAGAGGCCGATCTCGTAGCGCTCGGCTTCGAGGCGCTGGATGAGGGCGCGCGAGAGGGTGGTCTTTCCGCATCCGTACTCGCCCGTGAGCATCCCGCAGCCCTTCCGGTTCCGCACGGTGTAAATCAGACGAACGAGCGCCTCTTCGTGCTCGGGCGACAGATAGAAGAACTTCGGGTTCGGCGAGTTGTCGAACGGCGGCTCGGAGAGCTCCCAGTACGCCTCGTACATGAGTCAGTTGACCTGACCGTGGAAGATGAAATACAGGCCGGTGTAGGCAGTGGCCAGCGTCGCGATCGCCGTCAGGATCGTCACATAGTCCTGCCACCACTTGACCGCCACTTCGGGCACCGTCACGACGGCGCCGGGCTCGAGCGGCGGCGCGTCGGCCATCGCGTAGGTCTTGCCGTTCCGGAACGTCACGACGGTGTTGTCGAGCCTGCCCCGATTGGTGGCCCCGCCGGCCAGCGCGACATACTCGCGCGCCGTGAAATCCGGTCGGAAGTCCTGCCCGCCCGGCGTCTTCACTTCGCCGAGAATGAAGACCCGATCCTCGGCGACCGGCAGGAGAACGACGTCACCGTTCTGGAGCAGGATGTTCGGTGTGTCGTCTTTTTCGACGAGCATCCGGTAGAGATCGATGGGAATCCGCTGGCGCGGGCCGGAGGCGCCACTGCGCTCGACCAGCGCGAGGCGAAGATCGGCGTACGCTGTGGCCCCTCCCGCCCGCGTCACGAGGTCGCGAACGCGATCGCCCTGCGCCAGCTCGATGCGCTGGAGGATGGTGGCCTTGCCGGCGACCTGCGTCTTCGTGCTCTCGGCGGTGCCGTTGAATGCCCCGCGGACCTCGACGAGATCGCCCTGGATCAAGGCACCGGGCGGTACGTAGATCGCGTCGCCCGACTGCAGGAGAAAGTCCGCGGACGGCGCGAGCGCCGCGCGCAGGTCGAGCGGGACCGTCGTCTTGCGGCCATCGTCCCCGAGTCGTGTGAGCCGCGCCTCGTTGTCGCCCGCCGGCTGGACGATGCCGCCGGCCAAGTCGAGCAGCGCGCGCAGCGAGGGTGTCGTACCGATCTCGTAATCGCCGGGGCGGCGCACGGCGCCGGCGAGCGTGACGGACCCGGCGCGCGACGGCACGTGAATCTTGACGCCTTCCTGCACCACCGGGTTCTGCGCCAGGTCTCCGCGCACCTGGAACGCAAGCAGATCCGCGGTCGTCTCGGTCGCGCCGCGCGTGACGCGAACCCGCCGCGAGCTTCCACGCGCCGTGATGCCGCCGGCCTCGAGAATAATGTCGTGCACGCGTCGGAGCGCCGTCACCGAGTACGCTCCGGGACGCTCGACCTCGCCTGACACGACGACCTCGAACGTTCGCAGCGTCACCACCGTGATCGTCGCCTCCGCGAACCGGAACACCTCGCGCGCGCGCGCGCCGACGCGCCGGTGCGCCTCGAGGAGCGTCGCTCCACCGACCGCAATCGCGCCGAGTGGCGGGGAATTGATGGTGCCTTCGGGATCCACGACGACCTGCTGGCGGATGATTTCGAGTCGGCCGGCGATCTGCACGTCCAGCACATCGCCGGGACCTAGCCGATAATCCGGCCCTGGCATGGTGCCCCGCACAGGGGCGAGCGCCGGCGCGAGGCTCGGTGTGACCGTCGGCTGGGCAGGACGCATCGTCGTCCCCGATGGCGGCGCTGGCTGAGCGCCGATAGGCGGCGAGACGGTGGGCGACGGCTGGGCGGCTCCAAGACTGGGCGCCACCAGGGACACCACGAGGAGCACGCTGAGTGACCTGCGCAAACGACGACAGTGCTTCATATGATGGCCGAAATACCTGTAGAAATTAGGGGCATTGTCTCTTTTCGGAAACTTGGGCGTCAAGAAAATTGCGTAAGATTGGCAATAGTTTCCTTGACACCGGCACCCCGCGCGCGTACGATCCGCTCGCTATCCGGCAAGCGCGGCGATCCGAAGCGCGAGGCGTTTCCCATGCTGCCTAGAAGTGTCCGCACCGCTCTTGCCGTTTCCGTCCTTTTCGCCTGTCTTGGCGCAGGCTTCTGGATTCATGCGTTGCTCTTCACGCGTCTGTCTCAGGGCCCGGCGCCCTCGAGCGCGTCGCAGAGCCCGGCCGACGCGCTGCAGTCGGCCTTCGTCCGTGTGGCCGAGCGCGTGCGACCGGCGGTTGTCCACATCGGCACGGTTCAGGTGGCGCGGACGCGGCGGCCGCCGATAGTGCCCGGGCCGTTCTCGGACGATCCGTTACTGAAGGACTTCTTCGACCAGTTCTTCGGGCCGCAGGGTCCGGGCCGCCGGGAGGAATTCCACCAGCCCGGTCTCGGCTCGGGCGTCATCATCGACAAGCGCGGGTACGTGCTCACGAATCACCACGTGGTCCGCGGTGCGGACGGCGTCACGCTGCGCCTCTCGTCGAGGCAGGAATACCGCGGCAAGATCGTCGGCATCGATGTGAAGACCGACCTCGCGGTGATCCGCTTCGAGCCCGACGTCGAGCTGGCGGTCGCGACGCTCGGCAACTCCGACGCGCTCCGGGTCGGCGAGTGGGCGATCGCGATCGGCAATCCCTTCGGGCTCGACCAGACCGTCACGGTCGGCGTCGTGAGCGCGACGGGACGCGCCGACGTGGGCATCGCCACTTACGAGAACTTCATCCAGACCGACGCGTCGATCAATCCGGGCAACTCGGGCGGCCCCCTCGTGAACCTCCGCGGCGAGGTGATCGGCATCAACACGGCCATCGTCGCCACCGGCCAGGGAATCGGCTTCGCGATTCCCGCCAACATGGTCAAGCGCGTCACGGGACAGCTGATCGATCGCGGCAAGGTCACGCGGGGCTGGATCGGCATCGCCATGGAGCCCCTGAGCGTCGAGCTGGCGCAGTCACTCGGGCTCCGCGAGACTCGCGGGGCGGTCGTCGCGCGTGTGTATCCAGGGGGCCCGGCGGCGGCGGCCGGACTTCAGAAGAACGACGTCGTGGTGACGTTCGAGGGCACCGTAGTCGACGACTACCGCCAGCTCCAGCGCCTCTCGGCAGACGCCGAAGTCGGCAAGACGGTCAAGCTCGAGATCGTCCGCAACCGCGAGCGCCGCGCCATCACCCTCCGCGTCGCCGAAGCCCCCGACCGGTTGACGCCGGAACGCACCTCCTCCCCCCAAGACCGCTAGGTTCGAAGTCAGACGGGTTCCGAAGCGTCGCAAGCCAGACGGACCCAAAGTCAGAACGACGTCACGGATTCGAAGTCGGGCAAGCGCCGAGGCCCGACTAGCTGGGTTGTCGTCCTGACTGGGTTATCGCCAGGCGAGCCGGCGAGCGGGTCGGGGCGGGCGGCCGGGGTCGAAGGAACCCGTTCCCGAGAAGCGATATCGGAAGT
>JBKPCO010000159.1:0-24592 GCA_046727415.1 Candidatus Methylomirabilota bacterium | reverse complement strand
CGCCCGGGATCCACGACCTGCACCTCACGAACCTTCTCCTTCATGAGCCGGGCGCCCGAGCCCCGGTAGCGCTCGAACGAGAACTTGACGTCCTCGGCGGTCACGGGATCGCCGTTGTGGAACCTCACGCCTTTTCTCAGGACAAATTCATAGAGGAGCCCGTCCTTCGACTGCGTCCACGACTCGGCCAGGCTCGGCGTATGAAGCCCGCTCGGCATCGGCTTGACCAGCGCATCGTGCAGCGCGTAGAGCACCATGAACGGAATGATCGTCCCTTCCGTCTCCGCCGGGTCGAGCCATCGGGCGGCGAGGGAGACGTGCACTCCCCAGGTCATGACTCCCTCGGGCGCGGCATGGAGCGGACGCGCGCCCGCGAGCAGGAGGAACGCGCTCGCAGCGAGCGCCCGCGCGTGGCTAGGCAAGGCCGTACAGCTTGGCCGCGTTGTCCCGAACGATCAGGAGCTTTTCCTTCTCGGCAACTCCCTTGAAGTCCCGTTCGACCACCTCACGCGAATGCGGCCAGGTCGACACGGTGTGGGGGTAGTCAGACGACCACATGATGTTCTCGACCCCGATGAACTCGCGGCTCGCCACTCCCACTCGATCGTCGATGAAGGTCGCGAAGATCTGACGTCTGAAGTACTCGCTCGGCGTGAGCTTCAACGGAGCCGGGTAGAGGTAGCGATACTCGTCCTGCGCCTGATCGAGCTTTTGCAGGAAGAAGGGCAGCCAGCCCACCTCATTTTCGGCCGACACGAATTTCAGACGCGGAAATCGCTCGAGAACGCCCGAGAAGATCAGGACGACGAGCGTCCGCTGCACCTCATGGCACAGGACGGTCGAGCGGAGATAGCGATCCAGGGGCTGCTTGATCGCCAGACGGCTCTCTGCGCCCATGCCGGTGATGCTGTGCAGGCTGAGCGGCATCGCGAGCTCCTGCGCCGCCGCCCAGAAGGGATCGTAGATCGGCGAGCTGTACGGCCGATCATCGGGCGGCGAGGCCCAGATGGTGGCCCCCTTGAGCCCTCGCCTGGCGCATCGATCGAGCTCCGTCACGCCCTCTTCCACGTCATGGAGAGAGATCAGCGCGAGTCCGGCCAGCCGCCTCGGCGCGTAGGCGCAGTACTCGGCCAGCCAGTCGTTGTAGACGCGGAAGCATGCCCGCTGCAGCGCCGCGTCGGTGAGCCAGAACTGGCGAAATCCGAGCGTGGTATAGATGACGTCCGCTGCGACGCCGTCGAGATCCATGTCCTTCAAACGCTCGGCGGGGTCCCAGCCGCCCGGTCGCACGTCCTTGTACGTCGAAGCCTGGAAGAAGCGCGGGAGCTCCTCGGGTTTCTTGCCGGCGCCCATGCCCTGAGCGAGATGAGTGGGCGCGATTCCTTCGAGAACCAGGTAGGCCCCTGGGCGTTGCCCCGGGGGATTCTCCACGACCCGGGGCGCGCGGTCACGGAACTGCTTGTCGATACGCTCTAGCCAGAGATCACCGGGCTCGTTCACGTGCGAATCGGCGGAGATCAGCTCCAGCTCAGTCATGATCGTCCTCCACGCCAGTCCGGTTCAGCGGCCGCTCGGTCAGTTTTCCTGGGCGGGATGCCTCCTATGGGCGCCAGGGCGCTCGAGGTTGTGTGGCTAGATTCGTGCGCCGAAGGTAGTCCCAACGGGCGCTGCCGGCAAGTGGCCGGACGGTCGAGGACTGCCCTCACTCGCCGCGGCGCAGCTTCTCGAGATCCGCGCGCGTCCGGGTGTGCTCTTCCAGGAGCGCCTTGATCCGGCCGATCTCTTCCTCGTAGCGGGCCAGCGCCCTCCGGTCGCGCGCGTCGAGAAAATCCAGAACCGCCAGCGAGGTTTCCGCGTAGCGCCGCTGCGCATCCTTCAGCTGGGGGAGCATTACCGGGCGCAGCTCGGGCCCCGCCGCCGCGTACCGCGTCTGCACCTTTTGTATCTCGGCGATCGCCGCCCGGCGGGCTTCCCGCAGCTCCGTGTAGCGCGCGGCCTCGGCCGGATCCTCGCGTCGCAGAGCCTCGATGAACGCACGATCGCGCTCGTCGTCCGCGGCCTGGTCGCGTTCCTGCGAGAAGCCCTCGAGTGTCGACGTCGCGAGCACCGCCAGGAGCGCCACGCCGGCGCGCATTGCGCGGCGCATACGTGTCGTCACCCGTTCATCATCGGGCCGTCACCGAGGCGGGATCCGGGCGGCCAGCGCGTTGAGGTCACGCGCGTCCACATCCGATATGAGGGCGTAGCCGAGCTCGGGCGTGCGCCACATGATCACGTTGAAGCCGCGGTCGACCGTCTGGTAGACCTCGGCCGGGCCGCCAGGCGCCGGCGCGCGCGTCGGCCACGCCAGTCCGTCGGCGCGAAAGACGAGCAGCGTGATCGGGTGGAGGCGGCGCGCGTAGACGAACACCGCGGCCTTCCGGTCCCTGAAGTAGCCGACGCTGCCACCTTTCAGGGGAAACTCGGCGTCGCCCTCGAACGCCACCCGCGGCGCGAAGTCCAGCCGCCCCTCGAACCACGGCTTCACCTGATGGACGTCGCTGCTCTCGATGTCGAGCGGGTGCTGGCTGGCCAGCACGCGGAGGTGATCGTTCACGGCCTCGACCACCAGGCCGGCCCGCTCGCCGGCCGCGCGCGAGGCCGTGCGCTCATAGTAGAGAGCCGGCGTAGCCAGGAGCAGGAGCGCCGCGACGGTGAGCGCCGGCGTCAGCACCGGCCGCCATCGAGTCCACCACGAGCGTGGGGCGCTGGGCACAGGCCACTGCGCGGCCAGCCGGCGCTTGAGCGCGAGGGACGCCGGATGCTGGGGCAGGCGCTGCTCGAGCGCCTTCGTCAGCTCGTGCTCGACGGCGTCGGCGCGAGTGCACTCGGCGCAGTCGTCGAGATGCGCGCGCACCGCATTCTCTGCGGCGAGCGCGAGGCGTCCGCGCTGGTAGTCGAGCAGCTGCTCCCGCGCGTCTTCGCAGGTCATCGCGCGTAGTCTTTCAGCTGCCGCCGGAGCGCCGCCCGCGCCCGGGCGAGCCGCGACTTCACGGTGCCGACCGGGCAGCCGACCACCTCGGCCACCTCGACTTCGGTCAGCCCCTCCAGGTCCAGCAGAATCACCGTGCGCGCCTCCTCCGAGAGGGTCATCAGCGCCGTCTCGATCTCCTCGGCTACCAGCTTGCGCAAACGATCGAGCTCGATGTCGCCGAGCAGCCACGGCTCGCTCGCCGAGCCCTGGGCGTCGGCGTCGACCGTATCGAGGCCGCCCACCGTCGGGTTGTGCCGCTGGCGCCGGTACAGGCTCAGGAACGTGTTCCGCAAGATTCGAAACAACCACGCCTTCAGGTTCGTGCCGGGCGTGAACTGGTGCTCCGCCCGGAGCGCCCGCGCGTAGGTCTCCTGGACCAGGTCCTCGGCGTCCGTCTCGTTACCGGTGAGGTATCGGGCCAGGTTGTGCAAGGCATCGACGTAGGCCAGAGCCTCGCCCGCCACCTGGCTCAACCCCGATCGGCTCCTCATCGGCACGCCCCAACCATACACCCCGGCTGGAGCGAGCTCTCATTCTGTGCAACGCGCGAATCGGCTCATCGTTCCACCGGATGCGGCGCCCGCCGCTCCCGCTGACGCCGTTTGTCATCGCAACGCGCGACCGCCCGCTTCGTTCCGTCCAGAAATTTCTCCATCGGTCTGGAACGCCGGGCACGGCGGCGCGTTGGCAGGGGTGACGAGCTACAGGAGGGAGCCGAGATGAAAAGCTACGTATGGTCGGTTGTGATCGCTCTGGGAATCGTCCTGGCCGGGCTGACCGCGGGGCACGCCGCGGAGCGGAGCTCGGCCGCCATCTCCGTCCAGCAATTCAAGTTCGCGCCGTCGGTCCTGACCGTTCGCGTGGGCACAACGGTGACGTGGACGAATCACGACGAGGAGACTCACACGGTCACCTCGGCGACCGGGGCGTTCGCCTCAGCCGGCCTCGGTCACGAAGAGGGCTTCTCGGAGACGTTCACGAGTCCCGGTCGGTACGAGTACTTCTGCGCATTGCATCCGCACATGAAGGCGACCGTGATCGTCCGGTGAACCAAACAACACACAACCAGGGAGAACTCACATGGATTCCATCGATCGTCGCGGATTTCTCGAGTGCATGGCGTGGGCAGGCACAGGACTCCTCTGGGCCGCGAGCGGTGGCGTCCTGTCATCGCGCATCGTGTCGCCGGCCGCGGCGGCCGAGACCAAGGCGGAGAGCTTCCGCTTTGCCCAGATCAGCGATACCCACATCGGCTTCAAGGGCCAGGCCAACGGCGACCCGACGGCGACCCTTCAGCAGGTCGTGGAGCGAATCAACGCGCTCCAGCCCGCGCCGGCGTTCGTGCTCCACACCGGCGATCAGACGCACGGCCAGAAGGCCGGCGCCTTCGATACCGTCGCCGAGATCCTCAAGGGGCTGAAGACCGAGCGCGTGTTCTACCTGCCCGGCGAGCACGACGTCTTCCTGGACGGGGGCAAGGAATACCTCGAGCGCTACGGCAAGGGAACGGTCGGCGGGCGCGGCTGGCAGAGCTTCGACTACAAGGGCACCCACTTCGTCGGCCTCGTCAATGTGCTCAAGTACAAGGGCGAGGGCGTGGGCGCCCTCGGCGAGGATCAGATCGAGTGGCTCGGTAAAGACCTGGCCTCGCTCTCCAGCAGCACGCCCGTGGTCGTGTTCGCGCACGTACCGCTGTGGGCCGTGTACCCCCAGTGGGGCTGGACCACGGAGGATGCCGCGCGCGGCCTCGAGCACCTTAAGCGCTTCGGCTCCGTGACCGTCCTGAACGGCCACATCCACCAGGTGATGCAGAAGGTCGAAGGCACCGTCGCGTTTCACACGGCGATGTCCACGGCGTTCCCGCAGCCCGCGCCCGGCAGCGCCCCGGCGCCCGGCCCTATGAAAATACCCGAGGCCGAGGCGCGCCGCATGATCGGCTCGACCGACGTGACGTACGTCCCGGGGCAGCATCCGCTGGCGATCGTCGACACACGGCTCGGTTAGCTACCTGAGGAAATGTGGAGGAAGACCGCCAGGCTCTACGCCAGCAGTCCGTAGAGCCTGGCGGCGGTCTCGCCAATCATCTTCGACTTGACGTCGTCCGCGACTCCTTTGAAATCACGCGCGATCACCTCGCGCGAGTGTGGCCAGGTCGCTAGCGTGTGCGGGTAGTCAGACGCCCACATGAAGTTTTCGCGGCCGACGAACGACGTGTTGGCGATGCCGACCGGGTCGTCCATGAACGTGGCGAAGATCTGCCGCTGGAAGTAACCGCTGGGCAGGAGCTTGATCGGCGCGGGATCGGTGTAGCGGAACTTCTGGGCCGTGAAGTCGGCCCGGTACAGGTAGTGCGCGATCCAGCCGATGTCGTTCTCGGCAGAAACGATAAGCAGGCCGGGGAAGCGCTCGAGCACGCCGGAAAAGATCAGCGTCGTCAGCGTGCGCTGGGTCTCGTGCGGTAGCGTCATGGCCCGCATGTAGCGATTGACGTTGTAGCGGCTCTCGCGCGCGTGGCCGGTCGAGGTATGCAGGCTCAGCGGCATCCGCAGATCCTGCGCCGCGGCCCAGAACGGATCGTAGATCGGCTCGCTGTACTCGCATCCATCGGGCGGTGAAGCCATGATCATGGCGCCCTTGAGCCCGAGCGCCGCGCACCGCTGAATCTCTCGGACGCCCTCGTCAACCTCCAGGAGCGAGATGAGAGCCAGCCCGGCGAATCGCTTCGGATCGTGCCTGCAGAACTCGGCCAGCCAGTCGTTGTACGACCGAAAAATCGCGGCCTGGAAGGACGCGTCGGTGAGCCCGAAGAGCCGGAAGCCAAGCGTCGTGTAGAGGACCTCCGCCGCCACCCCGTCGATCGCCATGTCCTTGAGGCGCTCGACCGGATCCCATCCGCCCGGACGGGCGGCCTCGTAGCCGACCTTCTGGAAGGCCGCTAGCTCCTCCGGTGTCTTGCCCGCCGCGAAGGTGCCCGCCACGGAACGCGGCTCGAGTCCCTCGCAGACGAACCAGAGCCCCGGCTTTCCCTGGTGCTCCGGGACGACCCTGGGCGCGCGGTCGCGGAAGGATTTGTCGATCCGTTTCACCCACAAGTCGGGGGGCTCCGTCATGTGCGAGTCCGCGGAGATGATGGTGTCGTCTGCCATGGGAGCCTCCTTCAGTCGGTGAGCGGAAGGTAGCCCTGTTCCCCTCCGGAGACAAGAACTGTGGCCCGTGGCATGATGCGCCGATGGCAGCCGTGGGCGGTGCGCGGGGGCGGTGGGACTACGACGTGGCGGTGATCGGCGGGGGGCCCGGCGGCTCCACCACCGCCACGGCTCTGGCCCGGCGGGGCCGGAGCGTCGTCGTGCTGGAGCGCGAGCGGTTCCCGCGCTTCCACATCGGCGAATCGCAGCTGCCGTGGACCAACGAGATCCTCCACGCCCTCGGCGTGCGCGACACGATCGCCGCGTCCGGCTTTGTCGAGAAATGGGGCGCGAGCTTTCGCGGCCCTGACGGGCCGGACGAGCGGTACGCCGATTTCCAGACCGCTCCGGAGACGCCGACGCCACAGACGTTTCAGGTGTTGCGGGAGCGATTCGACGAGATCCTGCTGCGCCATTCCGAGAAAAGCGGCGCCCGGGTGCTGGAGGAGCACCGGCTCCTCGACGCGCGCTTCGACTCCGACGGGGTCACGCTGAGCTTCTCCGACCGGCACGGCGGCGAGACCACGCTGCGGGCGGGCGTTGTCGTCGACGCGTCGGGCCGCACCGGCGTGCTGGCCAAACGCTTCGGTCGCCACGAGTACGATCCGCTCCTGCGCAACATCGCCGTCCACGCGCAGTACGAGGGAATTCCCCGGGCTGCCGGCCGGCGCGCCGGTGACATCCGGATGTTCACGCGGCCGGACATGGGCTGGCTCTGGTTCATCCCACTCTCGGAGACCGTCATCAGCGTCGGCGCCGTCATTCCCCAAGTAACACATCGGCGCGAGTCCCGCGCCACTCCGGAGGAGAGCCTGGCCCACTATCTTGCCAACACGCCGGCCGCTGCGCCGCTGCTCGAGCGCGCCCGGCGCGTTTCCCCCGCTCGCTTCGACGCCGACTATTCCTATCTGGCCACGCAGATGGCCGGGGATCGGTGGCTCGCCGTTGGCGACGCGGCGGCGTTCCTCGATCCCATCTTCTCCACCGGCGTGATGCTGGCCATGCAGGGCGGTCTCGAGGCGGCCGAGGCGATCGACAAGGGACTGCACGCGGGCGACGTCTCGGCGCGCGCCTTCGAGCGCTACGAGCGCGACGTGCGCAAGCGCTACCACCACTTCCGGCGTTTCGCGGTCGGGTTCTACGATCCGTCGTTCCGCGAGCTATGGTACTCGCGGCCGCCGCTCATCGGCATCTACTACGCCGTCGTGTCCGTGCTGGCGGGGAACTGGCGACCCTCGCCGCTCACGCGGGCGCGGGTCGAGGCATTCTTCGTCGTCGTGGCCGTGAAGCGAATTCTCCGGAGGTTTCGGAGCGCACAGCAGACCGGCTCGTGACCTTTCGCCTCCGGAACGTCCTCCTTCTCACCCTGGCACAGGCGACGTCGTCGACGTCGGTGACCCTCGTCTCGGCGGTGGGAAGCCTCGCTGGCTACGCGCTCGCCAGCAACAAGGCGCTGGCTACCCTGCCCTCGACGATGTCCGTGATCGGCACGGCGCTGAGCACCATCCCCGCCTCCATGCTCATGAAGCGCGTGGGCCGCCGCCTCGGTTTCATGGTGGGCACCCTTGCCGCGATGGCCGGCGGTGTGATCAGCGTTCTGGCCCTGGCGCATGGCTCCTTCTGGCTCCTCACCGGGGGCGCTCTGTTCCTCGGCGTGTCCGTGGCCTTCGCCCAGCAATATCGATTCGCGGCGGCCGAGACGGCGCTCCCGGAATTCCGCAGCCGCGCGATCTCCTTCGTGCTGGTCGGCGGCCTGGCGGCCGCGTTCGCCGGCCCGATGCTCGCCCGCGCGACCGTGCAGATCTTCGACGTCACCTACCTGGGCTCATACGTCTTCGTGCCCGTGCTAGGTCTGGTGTCCGTCGCATGGCTCGTCGGCCTGCGCATGCCGCAGCGGGCGGAGGAGGTTGTCCGCGTCGGCGGGCCCGTGCGGCCCATCACCCAGATCGTGCTCCAGCCGATCTTCATCGTGGCCGTCCTCGCCCAGATGATGGGCCAGGGCGTGATGAACCTCCTGATGACCGGCACACCGCTGGCCATGATGGCCCACCACCACTCGTTCGCGGACACGGCCTTCGTCATCCAGTGGCATGTGGTGGGCATGTTCCTGCCCGGCTTCTTCACCGGCACCCTCGTCCAGCGCTGGGGAGAGCGCACCGTCATCGTGCTCGGGATCGCGCTCAACCTCCTCGCCGTCGTGGCGGCCACCCTCGACGTGGGCGTGGCCAACTTCTGGCTGGCCATGACGCTCAACGGGATCGGCTGGAACTTCATGTTCGTCGCGGGCTCGACGCTGGTCACGAAGGCCTATGCGCCGGCGGAGCGTGCGCGCACGCAGGCCGCCAACGACTTCCTCGTGTTCGGCACCGCGGCCGTTACCTCGCTATCCTCCGGGCAACTGCTCCACCATCGCGGGTGGCAGGTCGTGCTGGTGACGGCGGCGGTCATGCTGCTCGCGGCGCTGGCCGGCTCCTTCTGGCGTCCGCCCACGGCGAGCCCGACCGAGCGGTCAGGCCTCGCTGCGGCGGATTGAGCGCTAGGCCCGGCCTCTCATCCGCCCGCCCGCTCGTCGAGCGCCTCGCGACGTGACGCGGACACGCGTGGCGTACCAGGCCGGTGGCTCTCGCTCTTCGGCGGGAACAGCAGGGAGGCGCCGATCGACAGGGCGAGCGCGGCGCCGATGATGGCCAGCGATGGCCCGACTGGAAACTTGCCGCCGAACCAGGCGTCGAGCCAGGTCATCTTCAGACCGACGAACAGGAGCACGAGCGCGAGGCCATAGCGCAGCAGGTGGAAGCGCTCGACGGCGCCGCCGAGCATGAAGTACATCGACCGCAAGCCCAAAATCGCGCACACGTTCGACGTGAACACGATGAAGGGCTCGCGCGTGATCGCGAAGATCGCCGGCACCGAATCGATGGCGAACACGATGTCGGTGGCCTCCAGCGAGAGCAACGCGACGAAAAGAGGCGTGCCGCGCAGGCGACCTCCTTCCCGCACGAAGAACCGGGACCCGTGAAAGACCGACGTCAGGGGCACGACGCGGCGCACCGCGCGTACCAGCACGTTCCGGTCGGGGGCCGCGGACTCCCCCGCGCTCACCGCCATCTTGACGGCGGTGAAGATCAGGAACAGGCCGAAGAGCCACACGACCCAGTGCAGCTGCATGAGCACCGAGCCGAGGCCGATGAAGATGGCGCGGAACACGAGGGCACCGAGGATCCCATAGAAGAGCACGTGGTGCTGGTAGCGCGCCGACACGCTGAAGTACCTGAAGACCAGCACGAAGACGAAGATGTTGTCGATCGACAGGGAGTACTCGACCAGGTATCCGGTGAGAAACTCCAGCGCTACCTGGAGCGCCACGTCCTCCGGTGCACCGTGGGCCGCGTACCGTGGATCGCCGGCCAGGCGCCACTTCGTGTGCGCATAGAGGGCGCCGTTGAAGAGGAGGGCCACGCCCACCCACGTCGCGCTCCATCCGAGCGCCTCGCGGAAGCTCATCGCGCGGTCGCCCCGGCGAAAGAGCCCGAGGTCCAGCGCCAGCAACGCCAAGACGACGGTGAGGAAGACGCCGTAGAGCCACCAGTACTCGCCGAGCGGGAACAGAGTCGCCATGGCCGTTCAGGCCCCTCGCTCGGCCGGCGTCGGCCGCAGTGACGGGACTCGCCGCCGCACCCTGAGCGAGAGTGACGGTCGAACCGGTGCCGGCAGCACGAGCACGGCGCACGGAGCCCGCAGCACGACCCGCTGATGCACGGGGCCGGGCCAGAGCCAGGCGCGGAAGCTCGGCTCGGGCGCGCCCACGACGACCACATCGGCCGGCCACTCGCCGGCGTGGCTGGCGATCGTCGCGGCCAAGTCGCCCTGGAGCGACGGGGCCCGCACCACGTCGACGTCGACCGACAGCTGCCGCTTCCACTCCTGGACGATGCGCGTGAGCCGCCGCTCCTCCTCCTGGCGCCACGCGGTCCGCGCGACCGCGTACGCGCTGCGCGCGATCGGGGTCAGCGAGGTGAACGGCGGCGAAGGAACGCACGGGACGATCAGGAGACGAAGCTCCGGGCTTCGCCACATCGAGATCGTGCGGGCGGCATCGGCGGCCCACGACGCGGGCTCGAAGCCGTGAACTGCAATCAAAACGCGCGATGGCGTCAGTGTCATGATCGGACCCTCCGCGAAGATGGATGTTGGCGGGCCCCGCGCGAGCCGAGATGGCAGCGGCGGGGGAGCCGCGATTCGACGAAACAGACGTGTGCGGAAGGTCAGTCGCCGTCCGCGGGAGACGACGGGTCGCCCGCCGGCGGGGGAATCTTCAGAAGTGGACGCTCGGTCGTGCGACCCTGCTGGTCCCGCACCGGGGACGGTCGGTGGGGCAGCCCAGCCGGACGACGGCCGACCGACGGCTCGACCGCGACTCGCGACATCCTCGTCGGGTGGGCTCGGCGGATGCTCCGGGTCGCCTCGTCGAGCTCTTCAGTCTCGGCCGAGGACTCCGAGATCTCGACGGCAGCGCTTCCAGTCAGCGAAACCGCGACGATGAACAGGGCGTGAAGGAGCCGGCGAAGCATCGGCGCCTCATCGCCTCCGATCGGAGACCGGATGACCGGCCATGATCTCCAGGCGCCTGATGCGCGCCGCGGTCGACGGATGCGTCGCGAACAGGCCCGCCAGGCCACCACCGGAGAACGGATTGACGATGAACAGGTGTGCCGTCGCCGGAGAGCCCGCGCTCATGGGAACCTGCCGGCCCACCGTCTCGAGCTTGCGGAGCGCCTCCGCCAGCGCCAGCGGATTCCCCGACAACCTCGCACCGGTGGCGTCGGCGAGGAACTCGCGCGACCGCGAGATCGCCAGCTGGATGAGTGTCGCGGCGATCGGCGCCAGGATGACTCCGAGCAGCCCCGCCAGCGGATGCGGCCGGTCGTCTCCGTCGGACGATCGGCCGCTGCCGAAGATCACGCCGAAGTGCGCCAGGTTCGCGAGCATACCGACCGCGCCGGCGATCGTCGCCGCCACGGTCATGATGAGCGTGTCCCGGTTCTGCACGTGCCCGAGCTCGTGGGCGACGACGGCGGCCAGCTCTTCACGATCGAGCAGGCTCGTCAACCCCTCGGTCACCGCGACCGCCGCATGCTCGGGGTTGCGACCCGTGGCGAACGCGTTCGGCGCCGCCTGAGGGATGATGTAGACCTTCGGCAGCGGCAGGCCGGCGCGGCCTGCGGCCTCGCGGACGAGGCCGTGCAGTAGCGGGGCCTGGGCCTCGGTGACCTCTCGGGCGCCATACATCCGCAAGACGATCTTGTCGGACCACCAGTAGGCGCCGAAGTTCATCAGCGCGGCGAACACCAGCGCCATCATCAGACCGCCCTGCCCGGCCATGGCATGGCCGGCCCACAGCAGCAGCGCGGTCAAGGTCGAGAGCAGCACGAGTGTCTTCAGGCGATTCATGCTCTGTCCTCTCCTCGCTCGGATGTCGAAACGTGCTCTTCCGCGGGCCCGGTGACCCGGCAAGCGCACGGGTGCGTGCCCATGAAGGACGCGGAAAAAACGGACGAGAACGGGGCGAAGGGCTAGTGGTCTTCGGGCGAGGACGCAGAATCAGAAGCCGCGGGCGGCAGCTTGCGCACCCACCCGCCGGTCAGCGGACGGTTCTGCGGATTCCCGGCGAACGCGGACGGCCGATAGGCGGCGGTGGTCCGATCCGGGTCGCCCTTCGCCGGAGCGTGGACGTCCCGGTCGAGGCGAAGCCGAGGATGGGCGCTGGCGCGGGCCGCCTCTTGCGATCCCCCGAGACTCTCCATGACGTCGGGCCCGAGCGGGCTCGCAACCTCCAGGGACATGGACAGGATCAGCAGGAGCACGAGGCGCATCGCGACCATGCCTTCATCCTACAACAGCCCGAAGCCGTGGCGCCGGATGAACGGGCCGAAGTTGTGGCGCTCGGGCACGGAATACTGGCGCGCCTTGTCCTCCGACCAGCCGTACGGCTCGCTGTAGCCCCAGCGGTCGACGAACCGCTGGCTTTCCCGCGGCGTGGCATGGCGCGCCTCGCGACGGCGGTCGTAGCTTGCGATCTCCTGGGCGAACCGGCTGTCGTCGTAGCGATCGGTGTGCACCGTGAGCGCGATCGGCAGCCGCATACTGATCCAGCCCGTCTGGCTCGGATAGCCGACCGTGAGCCCCGCCACCGGGAAGACGCCGGGCGGCAGCTCGAGCAGGTCGGCGAGCTTCTCGACGTGATTGCGTACCACGCTGATCGGACAGCAGCCCAGGCCGAGCGCCTCGGCGGCGGTGATGAAATTCTGCAGCACCAGGCCGGTGTCGACGGCGGCGTTCATGAACATGTCGAGCGTGTCGTTCGGAAACGGCCGCTCGCGCAGCTCGCTCACCCGCCGCATGCGCCGGTGATCGCCGCAGAACACGAGAAAGAGCGGCGCGGTGGCGATCCACGGCATGTCCGGGATCCAGCCGCCGACCGCGGCCTGCTTCGCCCGGTCGCGCACGACGACGACGGCAACCTGCTGAAGATCGGACTTCGACGGCGCCGAGAGCGCGGCCGCCAGTACGACCTCGAGGATCTCGTCGGGCACGCCGTCGGGCTTGTAGCGCCGGTGCGTGCGGTGGGCGAGCAGCTGGGCGACGGTTCCCTCGGCAGGCATCGCGCGGCCGGCCTCGGTGGGCAAGCCGAATCGCGCCTCGATCAGATCGGCGAGCGTCTTGCCGGGGGCGCTCACGCGGCCACCTCGAGCACGCGCCGCGCCGCCACCAGCTCCGGGGCGCTCGGCGCCAGTCCGACTACGTCGGCTCTGAGGACGAGCTGCCGGCACGCCTGACGGTGCAAGGCGGCATTCCCGTTCCTCTCGTAGGCCCAGGCGAGCGCCGCGAGCGATTGCACGTGGTGGGGATTGGCGAGCAGGCGCTCCTGCGCCAGCTCGATCACGCGCCCCACGCGGCCGAGGCGCCGATGCATCTCCATGAACACGTCACGGAAGATGTCCTTCTGCTCGCGGCTGCCGCCGCCCATGATATTCAGATCTGCGATCGCCGGCGCCATGAGACGGACAGCCGCGTCCAGGTCGCCTTTGATGATCGCGAACTCCGCTTCAAGGAGCGCGACGCCCAGCGTCGACCAGTGTCCGCTCGCCTTCCCGGCCGGCATCCGCCGCAGGCGCTCCACCTGCTGTCCGGCCCTGGCCCAGTCTCCGGCGCGCGCGAAGGCGACGCCGAGCCAGTGGTGCATCCACGTCGTTTGCCAGTCGGCGTAGTCGGCCAGAACGCGCTCGCCCTGCTTCGCGAGATCGCGCCAGATCGCGTCGTCCATCTGGGCGCCGCGCAGTATCTCGAGGCGCCACAGGAGCTCGATGCGCTCGTACACCGGCAGCGGCGGCGCCGTGCAGGCCCAGTAGTCGCGCGTCATGCGATCGTGGCCGAGCAGCGCCTGGGCTTCGGCCAGGTGCCAGAGGACGTGCGGATAGCGCTCGAGTGACGCGGCGCGCTCGAACGTCTCGAGCGCCTTCGGGTAGTCGCCGCGCGCCTGATAGGCGTGACCGACCGCGTGGTACGTGTAGAGGCTGGTCGGATCCTGGGCGAGCGAGCGCAAGCTCATCGCGAGCCCCTCGTCGTTGTAGCCGGACTGCTCGAGGAAGAACCCGAGCATCGTCAAGTACTGCGGCTCGTCGGGGCTCGCCTCGAGGCTTCGCCGCGCGATGTCGATGCCGCCGCGATAGTCGCCCTGGGTGATGCAGTTCAGCCCGACGATGCGCACGGCGATCCGATCGGTCGGATGCTTCTCGGCGATCTGACTCAGGGCGTCGTAGGAACCCTTGTGATTGCCGCGCTGCATGGCGTCGACGGCGCGCACGTGCAGGCGCTCGCGTTCATGGCGCGCGTCGTCGGCCACCGCGGCGGCCTGACGAGCCGCGGCGATCGCCAGGTCGGCGCGGCCCATGCGCCAGGTGATGTAGGCCTTCGCGCAATGGGCCAGCACGAACCGCGGATCGGCCTGCGCGGCCGCGTCCAGTGCTTCCACCGCTCCGCCGCGCCAGCGGAGGAACAGGTCGAGGCCGCGCTCGTATGCGGCCAGGGCGTCGGCCGACTTCGTGGACACGTCGAGTCCGGTGATGTCAGTGGCCGTCATGCTCTCCTCCGGGCGATCAATCGGTCTCGATCGGCAGCGACGGATCCTTCGCCCACTCTCCCATGGAACCGTCGTAGAGCGTAAGGGTGTCGTGGCCGAGCTGGTGCAGCAGGAACAGGTCAATGGTGGCCGAGATACCGCCGCCGCAGTAGCAGATGACGCGCTTGTCCTTCGTGACGCCGCTTGCTCTGAACTTGGCCTCGGCGTCGGACAGCGAGGTGAAATCCTTCGCGGCGGCGTTCACCAGCGTCGCGGCGGGCACGTTGACGCTGCCCGGCACGCGACCGGGACGGCCGTACCGGCTCGGCTCGAGGCCCTTGTGGAACTGCGGGCCCAGCGCGTTGACGATCACGGTGCCGGGCTCTTTCGTCGCCGCCAGCACCGCGCGCTTGTCGACGAAGAAGCCCGGGCGCGGCGAGGCCTTGAACGTGGCCGAGGGATAACCCCTGGCCGGTCCGCTCTCGGCCGGCCGGCCCTCGGCCCTCCACTTGTCGAAGCCGCCGTCGAGGACGGCCGCCCCGTCGAAGCCGAGCGATCGGAGCATCCACCAGAAGCGGGTCGCCCACATCATGGTTCCGATGCTGTAGAGCACGACGCGGGTGTCGCCGGCGAGTCCGTGACGGCCGAAGGCTGTTTCGAGCTGGGCCGTCGGAGGCATCATAAAGCGCAGCCGCGTGGTCTGGTCGGAGAACTCGCCCTGCAGATCGAGAAAGTCGGCGCCGGGGATGTGCGCCTCTTCGAAGGTGCGGCGCCCGGGCACGGCGATGTACGGGTCGTCGCTTCCAGGCGGCGGCGTTTCGAGATACGTCGTGCAGTCGTAAACGCGAAGGCGCGGCTGCCCGAGGAGGCTCGCCAGGTCGGCCGTGCTCATGAGGGTTTGCGGGTCTCGCATGGTGTTCTCCCTGTGAAGGTCTAGTCGCGTGGGCCCCAGGTGACGACGCCGACGGGCACCGGGCTCCACGAGAGCGCCCAGCGCCCGTTCCGGCCCGTGACCGCCTCGCGGGCCAGCGCGGTGAGCCGCTGCCCCTTCGCGGTGTCGGGCGCGACGAAGAGCTGCTGGTAGAGCCACCGGAGGGGCCCGTCGCGATCGGCATGCGCGAGAGGATCGCGCGCGCACAGGCGAAGCTCGAAGAGGCGACCGCGCGCCAGGAGCAAGTGGAGGAATTCGGTGAGCCCGGGCAGTGACACGCGCGCCTCGCCATGGATGGGCGGCCAGAACGGCTCGGCCGGAAACGGAGGGGACGGCGTCACGAGGACGGCCACGCAAAGACGGCGCGCCGAGGCTTCGACGGCATCGAGGAACGGGCCGATCTCCTCGAGGTCGTAGCCGATGTGCGCCATGAGCGCCACGTCGGCGGTCGGCGCGTTCCGCATCGGCCAGCGCTCGGTGACGAGCTCGATGTTCGTGATCCCGTGCTCGGCCATCCCCGCCTGGAGCACGTTGCGCATGCCCTCCGACGGCTCGACGGCGATGACGGTCTTCGCCAGGAGCGCCAGCGGCAGGGCGTAGCGGCCGCCGCCGGCGCCGATGTCGAGCCACGTCTCGCCCGGCCGCACCAGCGCGCGCAGAAGCTCGAGCGCCGGCTCGTCCGTGCGGCTCGGGTTCGCGCGAAAGTCGGACGCGACGGCAGCATAGAAATCGCGGGGCGGAGTCCCCTCGCGCAGGCGCTCGGCCTGCTCGCGGTTGGCGCTCACCCGGCGGCGCCAGGCCTCGAGCGCGCTCGCCGCGTCGGGATGGAGGACGTCGGACATGTGCGGCGGGCTTCGGTCGTCAGCGCGCTCGCCGGGTGAAGGCCGGCATGACCTCGGCGGCGAACCACTCGAGCTGCTCTAGCATCACGGACTCGGGCGCGCCGATGGGATGGCTGACCGAGACACGTTCGAGCCCGGGGTAGTCCCTCTCGACGCGCATCAGGGCCTCGATGATCTGCGCGGGCGGGCCGCAGAGGTACGCGCCCTGGCCGACCGCTTCCTCGATGGTGGGCAGGCCCGCATATGGCGCCCGCTTCGGATCGGCCATCGCGTCGATCTGCGCCTCGGACATCGATCGGGCCAGACGCAGCGGTCCGAACATCTTGAGGTTCTCTTCGAAGTAGCCGGCCGCGGCCTTGATTGCTTCTTCCTTCGTCGCGGCGAGCTGGAAGTGGAATCCGATGCAGAGCCCCTCGCCCAGCTCGGTCTCGCGCCCCGCCCGGCGCAGCGCATCGCGGTAGCCTTCGACGACCGCGCGCATCGCCCCGCCCTCGGCGACGCCGCCGCCGATCAGCCCCTTGATCCCGTGCCGGGCCATGAAGTCGAGGCCGCGCGGGGTCGCGCTCTGGATGGGCTGCCAGCACTCCACGGGATGAACGGGCCGCGGCACGAGCGTGAGGTCTTCCAGGTCGTAGCCCCGATAGGGCACGCGCGCGGGAATCGTGTAGCGCTTGCCCTCGTGCGAGAACACGGCATTGTTGAACGCCTTGAAGATGATCTCGACCTGCTCCTCGAAGAGCTCGCGGTTGGCAGCCTGGTCCAGAAGCGGCGCGCCGAACGTGTCGACCTCGCGCGTGTGATAGCCGCGACCGACCCCGAAGCGCACCCGGCCGCCGGTGAGGACATCCACCATCCCGAAGTCCTCGGCGAGCCGGAGAGGATGCCACATCGGCGTAATGTTGAAGCCGCACCCCATCTTCAACCGCTTGGTCTGGTGCGCGAGGTCGAGGGCCATCAGCAGCACGTTGGGGATGCATTCGTACCCCTCGCGCTGGAAGTGGTGCTCGGCGAGCCAGAAGGTGTCGTACCCGCACCGGTCGAGCAGGCGCGCAAGGTTGCGCGCCTTGGCGAAGGTGGTGACGAGGTGCTCGTTCGAGAACACGCGGCTGTTCACGGCGGTGCCGCCGTAGCCGATGTCGTCCATGTCGACGTGACCGGCGTATAAGCTGTCGAACCGGGTGATCATCTCCTGTCCCTTTCTCTCGCGCCCTTCCGCTTTTCGACGTCCGCTCGTCGGCCGAGCGTAGCGCCCGGTTCCACGAGGGTCAAGGAGGACGGGCCGCTACGGCCGCTGGTTAGTTAGCATAGAATCGCGAGGCGGGCCGTGTGGGCTCGAGCCGACCGGCGGCAACCCCAGCCCGCCAGGGGGCAACTGCTGAGTGTTGCGCGAATCGAGACGGCCGATCGTGGTGGTCCTTCTGGTCGTCGTCTTGGGAGCGTGCGTCGTGGTGGGCTCGACCTTCTTCGGCCGCATCGGACCTCGGACGGGCGGGACGGGAGTCACCCCGAATCACTGGCTGCTCACGCCCGCCGGTCATCAGGTCGAGATCGGGGATCGACCGCTCGGTATCGCGACCACTCCGGATGGCCGATACCTCGTCATCTCGAACAATGGTCAAGGCGAACAGAGCCTCGTGCTCTTCGACACCACGACCCAGAAGGTCGTTCAGACGATCCCGTACCGTAGCCCCGAGGCGCTGTTTCTGGGGGTGGCCGTAGCACCGAATGGCCGCCGGGTGTATGCCTCTGCCGGCGGGAACAACAAGATTCGCGTGTACGACTTTGATGGGCAGGCCCTGGCCGAGCAACTGCCTATTTCTCTCGGCGACGCCAGGGCCAAGATCTACCCTGCGGGCCTCGCGATCTCGCCGGACGGCGCCACCCTCTATGCCGCGCTCAATCTCGAGAACGCCGTGGCGTTCATCGACACGGCGACCGGCCGGGTGCGCGCCAGAGTTCGCCTCGCGCCGGCCGCCAGGGCCACCGACATCGGCACGCTTCCGTACACGCTGGTCCAGTCCGGTGCGAAGCTCTATGTCTCCGAGTGGAACGGCGGCGGCGTGAGTGTCGTCGACGTCGATCAACAGCGACTGCTTCAGCGAATTCCGACCGGCGGCCACGCGAGCGGCCTGGCGCTATCTCCCGACCGCACGCGTCTCTACGTCGCGAATGCCACCAGCGACACCGTCAGCGTCATCGACACTCCGACGGACGCGATCGTGGGGGCAGTCGACCTCTCACCGTACCAGGGCGCGCCGATGGGCTCGATGCCCAACGCCGTCGTGGTGTCGCCGGACGGCGCCACGCTGTACGTCGCGAACGGCGGCAACAACGACGTCGCCGTCGTGGACACCGTGAGCTTCCGCATTCGTGGGCTGATCCCGACCGCATGGTTCCCGAGCGCCATCGTCGTCTCGCGGGATGGCCAGTCCCTCTACGTAGCGAACATGAAAGGCCTTGGCGCCGGGCCTAATCCGGGTGGCCCCAACCCGGAGCGACCTGAGTCGAAAGCGCAGTACATCGGCAGCATGGCACGCGGCACGTTGTCGGTGATCGCGGTGCCCGACGCGGCCGTGCTTCGCACGCACACGATGCAGGTCGTGAAGAACAACGGTTTTGACGAGACTCGGAAGGTTCTCATCCAGGCTCCACGCGACACGACTGCGCGGGCGATACCTCGCCGCGTGGGCGATCCGAGCCTCATCCGGTATGTCCTCTACATCATCAAAGAGAACCGTACCTACGATCAGGTCCTCGGAGATCTCCCGCGCGGCGACGGCGATCGCAATCTCGTCCTGTTCGGTCGAGACGTCACACCCAATCATCACGCGCTGGCCGAAACCTTCGTCCTCCTGGACAACTGCTACGCGGATGCTGAGGTCTCGGCCGACGGCCACGACTGGTCGACCGCCGCCGTGGCGACCGACTATGTGCAGAAGATGTGGCCAGCTACCTACTCCAACCGGAACCGCAGCTACGACTACCAGGGTGGGTCCAGCGCGTCGCCACCCTTGCGCGGCTACCTCTGGGAGTACGCGGCACGGGCCGGTCTGACGTATCGCGTGTACGGAGAGTTCTTCGCGTTTCGCTCCAAGCCGCCGGCGGTCGGGCCCGCACCGTTCGCCAATGCGCTCGCCGGTCACTTCTCTCCGACCTACGCCGGCTACGATCTCTCGATTCGCGATCAGGCGCGCGTCGACGCCTGGGAGGCCGAGTTCGAGGAGTTCCTCCGGCGCGGCACCGTGCCGCAGCTCATGATCCTCTCGCTCCCGAATGACCACACCGCCGCCACTCGTCCCGGCTACCCGACGCCGAAAGCCATGGTAGCGGACAACGATCTCGCACTCGGGCGGATCGTGCGGACCGTATCGCGCGCACCGATTTGGCGGGAGACAGCCATCTTCATCGTCGAGGACGACGCCCAGGACGGACCGGACCATGTCGACGCGCACCGCACCGTATGCCTGGTCGCCTCTCCCTACGTCCAGCGCGGTGTCGTCGATCACCGCATGTACTCGACGGTCTCCATCCTGAGAACCATCGAGCTCATTCTCGGTCTACCACCGATGAGTCAGTTCGACGCCGCTGCGGCGCCGATGATCGCCGCCTTCGTCGACACGCCCGACCTCACGCCGTACGACCTGCTCCAGCCCGGACAGTCCCTCAGTGAGGTCAATCCGAAGGACGCCTATCGCGCCGGAGAGGCGATGGCGCTGGCCCTCGATCGTCCCGACGAGGCGGATGCGCAGATCCTGAACGCCATTCTGTGGCACGCGATCAAAGGCACCCATGCGCCCATGCCGCGTTCGACGACCGCGTTCCGATCGCACCCCCTGCAGGACGACTAATAGCGGGGCGACCGATCAGCGCTGTACACTCCTGAAGCGGTCGACTGGATCGCCAACCCTGAGTCCGCGCGACCGAGAGCACCGGAGCGCCGCGAGGTGACCGCATGCCCACCAGGATCGTCGAGGGTAAGAAGGCGCCCGATTTCTCCCTGGAAGACGCCGGTGGCAAGCGTGTATCGCTAGCCGACTTCAAGGGCAAGGACGTGATCGTCTATTTCTATCCGAAGGACGACACGCCCGGCTGCACCAAGGAAGCGTGTGGCTTCCGCGACTACTGGAAGGAGCTCCAAAAGGCCGGGGTCGTCGTGCTCGGCGTCTCCGCCGACGGCGCCGCTTCGCACAAGAAGTTCGCGGCGAAGTACAGGCTCCAATTCCCGCTCCTGTCCGATCCCGACCGTAAGGTCATGACGGCGTGGGGGGCGTACGGCGACAAGATGATGTACGGCAAGAAGACGAAGGGCGTCATCCGCTCCACCGTCTGGATCGGCCCCGACGGCGTCGTCCGCAAGCACTGGGCCCGAGTGGCCGATGCGGCCAAGCACCCGGCCCAGGTGCTCGAAGCGCTTCGCGGCGAATCGCCGGCTGGAAAGTAGCGTTGTGAAGGGCGGCGTTTTTCCCATATTCTGAGAGGAGATCTCATGAGCCGAGCACGGAAGCAGGTCGCCGTTGTGGTCGGCGCCACCTCGAAGTGGCAGTCGGATGGGCGCAACACCCGGCTGGCGCACGGCCGGACGATCGACGACAGCGACATCCCCGTCGGCATGCGCTGGGGCGTCGGGGGCGCCATCGCCCAAAAGTTCGCGAAGGAGGGGTTCTTCGTCGTCCTGACGACCCGCAACGCCGCCAATGCCGCGGCGCTCGAGAAGGCCATCGTCGGGCAGGGCGGCGAGGCCGCGATCGTCGAGCTCGATCTGGTGTCGCGCGAATCCATCTCGCGGGCGTTCGCCGCCATTCGGGAGCGCGCCGGTGACCCGGACGTCCTGGTCTACAACGCCGGCTACCTCGAGGGGCGCGACCTGCCGCCGGACAAGGAGCTCCTGGAGCACGTTCCCGTGGAGATGTTTGAGACCGCCCAGCACATCGCCAGCCGCGGGCCGTTCCTGGTCGCCCAGGAAGTCCTGCCCGCCATGCGCAAGCGCGGATCGGGCTCCTTCCTCATCTCGAACAACCAGTTCTCGCTGCGCGGCCGCAAGCGGCTGACGGGACAGTCGCTGTACTATCCTCGTGTGATGATGCGCACGCTGGCGCAGGTACTGACCGAGGAATACTCCGAGCACGGCGTGCACGTGGCCAACGTCGTCATCGACGGCCTCATCGATTCGCCGGGTACCCGAGCGCTTCCGCGAGCGCGGCAGAATCCCGAGGTCGTGATGAATCCCATCAAGATCGCCGAGGCCTTTTATTACCTGCACACCCAGGACAAGTCCTGCTGGACGCACGAGCTCCAGCTGACGCCATATTCGACCAAGCCGAGCTTCTAGGCCGTTGACGTGGGTCGAAGTGGCGGGCGACGCTCTCAACCGCCGAAAGGATGATCATGGACCATGTAGAGTTTGACCGCGATCCGCCGAAGAACTTGACGACGATGGTGATGGCCTACGGCGGATGGATCGATGCCGGTCAGGCGGCCACGGGCGCCTTGCGCCACCTGGTCCGCGATCTCTCGGCCACGCGGGTGGCTCGGATCGATCCCGAGCCGTTCTTCGTCTTCACGCAGGAACGGCCCGAGGTGCGGATGCGAGAGGACGGGGGCCGTGACATCCACTGGCCGCGGAGCGAGTTCTTCGCGTGCCATCCCTGGGAAGGGCGCGACGGCCTGCTCCTGTTCTGCGGCCCCGAACCCCACCAGCGGTGGCGGACCTACACGAAGGCGTTCCTGGACGTCGCCGAGAGCTGCGGCGTCAAGCGGATCATCTCGATCGGCGCGCTCCTGGCCGGCGCGCCCCATACGCGGCCGATCCGCGTCACGGGACGCAGCAACGATCCGACGTGGCGGTCGGTGCTCGAATCCTGGGGCATCTATCGTCGCCCGACCTACGAGGGCCCGACCGGCATCTCCACGATCCTCCTGGACGCCGCAGAGCGACGGGGAATATCCAATCTCGGCTTCATGGGGCAAGCGCCCCACTACTTGCAGAACGGCGAGAACCCGGCGGCGATCCAGGCGCTCCTCGCCAGTGTGGCCCGCCTGCTCCACCTGACCCTCGACATGTCCAAGTTTGCCGAGGCCATCCAGGAGTTCCGCACCCAGTGCGATCGCGAGGTGGCCCGCAATCGCGCCACCCGGGAGCACGTGCAGCAGCTCGAGCAGCAGTACGACGCGACGGCGAGCGAGGAAGGCCAGGCGCCGGCCATCGGCGAGCTCGACTCGGACAAGCTGATGAAGGAGCTCCAGGACTTCCTGCGGGGTCAGCGGGAAGGCGGCTCGGAGGGCGGCGGGGCGAGGTAGATATCTTATTGCGTATATGATCATCTAGTAATATAGTCATCGCCGAGGAGGTGCCGGCGATGGCCACCCTATCTGCGACCCTGACGATCGAGACATTCCGGGCCGAGGGCGATGGCTGCCTCGGTTACCTCGTCGTGGACCAGGTGAGCCGCACGGCTGTCGCGATCGATCCGCGGCTCGACCTCGTCGAGCGGTTCCAGGAGGCGCTGGTGGCCCATGACGCCCGCCTCACCCATGTCCTGGACACCCATACGCATGCCGACCATCTGTCGGGCGTGCGGCGCCTCGCCCAGCGAACGGGCGCGACCGTCCTCGCGCACGCCGCCTCCAAGCTGAAGGGACCGAGCCAGCGGATCAGGGAGGGCGCGACGTTCGCGCTCGGCGACACGCGTGTCCAGATCATCGACGCGCCCGGGCACACGCCGGATTCCGTCGCGCTCCTTGTGGACCAGCACCACCTCTTCACGGGCGATGCGCTTTTCGCGGGAGGCGCCGGCCGGACCGACTTCATGGGGGGAAGCGCCTCGGACCTCTTCGACACCTTCCGGCGCTTCGCCGCCCTTCCCGACACGACTGTGGTCCATCCCGGACACGATTACGTCGGTCGCGCGGTCACCACGATCGGCGAGGAGAAAGCGCAGAACTCGCTCTTCCGGGAGCGTGATCGTGCGGCCCTCGTCGCGAGGCTCTCGAGCAAGGCCGAGCCGCCCCGGAACATGGCGGCGATTCTCCGGCACAACCTCGGTGAAGCCGACGCCACCACGATCGCGCCCGCCGATCTCCAGGCTCTGCGGGAGGCGCAACGCGACACCGTGCTGCTCGACGTTCGAAGCCGCCTCGAATTCGAGGGCAGCTGGATCGACGGGGCCACGAACCTTCCTCTCGAGGAGCTCGACGCACGTCTGGACGAGGTTCCCGAGCAGCGCGAGGTGGTCGTCGTGTGCCGGACGGGCGTGCGGGCGACCATTGCGGCGGAGACGCTGGCGCGCAGTGGGCGCCGGGCGCGCGTACTGGAAGGCGGCATGCAGGCGTGGCGACGGGCGCACCTCCCTATGCGCGAAGGGCGCCGCCGATTGCCGGTCGATCGCCAGGTTCAGCTGATCGCGGGCTCGATGATCTTGACAGGCATCGCCCTCGGAACCCTTGTGAACCCGTGGTTCCTGGGCATCGCCGCCTTCTTCGGCGCCGGACTCACCTTCGCCGGCGCTACCGGCACCTGCGGGCTGGCGCACATCCTGTTGAGGCTGCCCTGGAATCGCCCGCTCGCGATGTCCGCCGAGGCAGGCGCGGTATGCGCCGCCGGCGGCGCCTCGACGTGCGCCGCGCCCACGCCGCCCGAGCGCTGAGCATGGCCCGCAGAGCGGCGAAATCGTCTCTGCCTCGCGAGGCGCTCGAGATCATCGCGCAGCGGTTCCGCGCTCTGGGCGACGCGACCCGTCTGGCCCTGCTCCAGGCGCTATTCGAGGGGGACCGGACCGTCCAGGAGCTTTGCGCCCTCACCGGCACCTCGCAGGCCAATGCGAGCAAGCATCTGGCGCTGCTTCTCGAGCGGGGGCTCGTGACGCGACAGCGTGACGGCCTCTTCGTGCGCTACGGCATCGCCGACGCGACCCTCAAGCGCCTCTGCCATCTCGTGTGCGGCTCGCTCGCCGAGCATCACGAGAGCCTGCGGGCGAGCCTGCCGTCCTAGCAGCCGAGACGCGCGGCAAGATCCTCGAAGCTCTTCGCCACGACGTCCCACGCCGATTCCGGCTCGAGGTCGGTCTTCTGGCCGGGGCCGAACTCGAACGGGCGCGGGACGAACGCCGTCGCCATCCCCTCGCGACGCGCCGCCGCGAGATCATAGTTGTGGGCGGCGACCATCATGACCTCGTCCGGCCGAAGGCCGAGGAGCGAGACGGCCGTTCGATAGACTTCCGGCCGTGGCTTGTAGCAGCGCGCGTTCTCCGCAGTGATGATGCAGTCCCACGGTAAGCCCGCGAAGCGCGCAAGCTCGACCATCCCGATGAAGCTCGCGTTAGAGAGCGGCGACAGGATGTACCGGCGCTTCAGGCGCAACAGGCCCGCGACCGCGTCGGGCCAGGGCGCAAGTCGCCACCATACACGCGATAGCGTGGCGATCTCGTCCGCCGTGAGTCCGGCAACGCCATGAGCGAGGAGGAGCTCCTCCAGGCGCTGCCGGTAGATCGCGTCGACGGTGATCCA
>JBKPCO010000158.1:0-26936 GCA_046727415.1 Candidatus Methylomirabilota bacterium | reverse complement strand
GGACCTTCCAGATCACGCGGCCCTTCGCGCGCATGACCGTCCTCGAGAACGTGCGGGTCGGCGCCCTGGCCCGTCATCCGCGCGCGCCCGAGGCGCTCGAGCGCGCGCGTGAGGTCGTGGAGCGCGTGGGGCTCGGCGCCCGCGCCGACGTGGCGGCAACCGCCCTCACGATCGCCGAGCGCAAGCGGCTCGAGCTCGCGCGTGCGCTCGCCACCGAGCCGGCGCTGCTCCTGCTCGACGAGGTGATGGCGGGGCTCAATCCGACGGAGGTCGAGGCGATCATCGGGCTCATCCGGGACGTGCACGCCTCCGGCACCGCCGTCGTCCTGATCGAGCACAACATGCGGGCGGTGATGGCGCTCTCGCACCGGATCGTCGCCTTGAGCTTCGGCGAGAAGATCGCCGAAGGCGTGCCGGCCGACGTCGCCAATCACCCGAAGGTGATCGAGGCCTACCTGGGGGACGAGTATGTCCGCGCTGCTCCGGCTTGACGGGCTCGAAGCCGGCTACGGTGACCTGACGGCCATCTCCGGTGTCTCGCTGGAGGTGCGCCCGGGCGAGGCGGTCACGCTGATCGGCTCGAACGGCGCCGGCAAGACCACCACGCTCCGCGCCATCAGCGGGCTCCTGCCCCTGCGCGCCGGCCGCATCGAGTTCGATGGCGCGCGGCTCGACGGGCTCGGCTCGAGCCAGATCGTCGCGCGGGGGATCGCCCACGTGCCGGAGGGGCGCCAGCTCTTTCCAACGATGACCGTGCGCGACAACCTGGAGCTGGGCGGCCGCGCCGCGGACCGGCGCCGGCGGAACGAGGCGCTCGAGATGGTCTTCGCGCTCTTTCCGCGGCTGCGCGAGCGTGAACGGCAGCTCGCCGGCACGCTCTCGGGCGGCGAGCAGCAGATGTGCGCCATCGGGCGCGGGCTCATGGCGCGCCCGCGGCTCCTCTTGCTGGACGAGCCGAGCCTCGGACTGGCGCCGCTGGCGGTGAAGCTGATCTTCGAGACGCTCCAGGAGATCAATCGCAGCGGCACGACGATCGTCCTCGTCGAGCAGAACGTGCCGCGGGCGCTCCAGCTCTCGCATCGGGGCTATGTCCTCGAGAACGGCCGCATCGTGCTCGCGGACACCCGGGAAGGCCTCCTGGCGAGCCCACACGTCAAGCAGGCCTATCTCGGCCGCTGATGACCGCCGCCCGGCGGCCTCTTGACACGCTCTCATCGCTCGCGCTATCTATTAGGCTCTCCTAACATGGTGATGACGGTAGTCCGAAATTGTGACGTGCTCGCGCTCGAGAGCCCCCGTGCTGCCGGCGCGCGATGAGCCGGCGCCGGCCGGACCGCGGCCGCGCCGGGTCGAGAGCATGACGCTCTTCCAGCTCGAGCGCGAGCTGGTGATCGTCCACCACGGACAGGAGTACCGCTTGCGCATCACGAAATCCGACAAGCTGATCTTGACGAAGTGAGCGTGCCGGTCGCTGTTTGATCCTCGCCCGCCCAGGTGCGGTACTCTTGAGGGCCCCGAGCGGCTCGACGGGGAAGGAGGGGCCGGCATGACGAGTCCGATCATCACCGAGGCGATTCGGCTCCTCGTCGACCGCCGTGACCTCACCCGCATCGAGGCCGCCGCGGCGATGGAAGCGATCATGTCGGGGGGGGCCACCAACGTCCAGATCGCCGCGTTCCTGACCGCGCTCCGGATGAAGGGTGAGACCGTCGAGGAGCTCATCGGCTTCGCGCAGGTGATGCGCGAGAAGGTGGCGCGCGTCCCCGCCCGCGGGGAGGTGACGGCTTCGCTCACCGGCACGGACCGCGAGATGCTCATCGACACGTGCGGCACCGGCGGCGACGCCTCGGGTACGTTCAACGTCTCGACCGCCACTGCGTTCGTGGTGGCCGGTGCGGGTCTCAGGGTCGCCAAGCACGGCAACCGGTCCATGTCGGGCCTTAGCGGGGCTTCGCTCTGCGGCTCGGCCGACGTGGTCGAGACGCTCGGCGTGAAGCTCGAGCTGGCGCCGGAGCAGGTCGGGCGCTGCATCGCCGAGGTCGGTATCGGTTTTCTGTACGCGCCGCTCCTGCACACGGCGATGAAGCACGTCATGGCGGCTCGGCGTGAGGTCGGGATCCGGACCGTCTTCAACCTGCTCGGGCCGCTGACGAATCCGGCAGGCGCCAACGCCCAGGTGATCGGCGTCGCCGCGGTGGCGCTGACGGAAGCCCTCGCCCGGGTGCTGGCCGAACTGGGCACCTACCGCGCTTTCGTGGTCCATGGTGCCGGGGGTCTCGACGAGATCTCCAACACGGGCGAGAGCCGGGTGTCCGAGGTCCGCGAGGGGGTCGTGCGCACCTACACGGTGCGGCCCGAGGACTTCGGCCTCGGGCGCGCCTCGATCGGCGACCTGCTCGGCGGCGACCGCCAGCAAAATGCCGAGATCATTCGTGACATTCTCCGCGGCGAGCTCGGCCCGAAGCGCGACATCGTCCTCATGAATGCGGCCGCTGCCCTCGTCGCCGGTGCCCGCGCGCGTGACCTGAAGGAAGGCGTCGAGCTGGCTGCGCGCGCCGTCGACTCGGGCGCCGCCCAGGGCAAGCTGGAAAGCCTCATCCGGCTCACGCGAGAGCTTGCGACTGCAGCGTAGCTGACCTAGAATAAATATCGCGGCACGCCCAAGTTCCCTTCGGCGTTGCCGTTCCTCTCCCGAGCCCGTTGATGTCGCGATCGGGTTTCCGGTAGAGAGTTCTAGAACACCGAGGTTCTATGAACGGCGTTGGAGCGAACGGTCGGGTCAACGGTCGAGTGCCTCGCTACCACCGCATCGCCGAGACGCTGCGCGACAGGATCCGCGAAGGACTCCTCGCCCCGGGTGCCCGACTCGACAACCAGCGGGAGCTCGCGAAGAGCTTCGGCGTCACGCTCATGACCTTGCGCCAGGCTCTCGAGCTCCTGGAGCGCGAGCACCTCATCACACGGCGCCACGGACTCGGGACGTTCGTCGCAGCGCCATCGATCGACTACGACATCCTCCAGCTTCGTCGCTTCGCCGGCGATCTCTCTGCCAAGGGCGAGCACGTCGCGACGCGCCTTCTGGGAACCCGCTTCGCGATGGCCGACCGCCGCGTCGCGGACGCGTTGCGCCGGCCGGCCCGGGCGCGGGTGCTCGTCGTCGAGCGGCTCCGGCTGGTCGACGACCGCCCGCTGAGCCTTCAGCGCTCGTTCTTGCCGTCGCCCATCGGCGACGAGGTGGTGCAGGCGGACCTCGCGCTGACGCCGCTGCACCAGGTGCTCGAGTTCAAGCTCGGTCTCGTCATCTCGCGCGCGCACGAGACGGTCTCGGCGGTGCGGCTCGGCCGCCGCGAGGCGCGCGAGCTTGCATGCCGCGCCGGCGAGCCGGCGTTCGAGTCCGAGCGCGTCTCCTACGACGCCGCCGGCGCCCCCATCGTCTTCGACCGCGTGTTCATCCCGGGCGACCGTTTCCGGATCACCCGCGAACTCCATTACGAAGGAGCGACCTCATGAAGATCCTCGTCACCATCAAGCAGGTGCCGGACACGGCGACCCAGGTGAAGATCGCCGCCGACGGCAAGTCGATTGATACCACGGGCGTGACGTGGATCGTCTCGCCATACGACGAGTTTGCCGTCGAGGAGGCCCTGCGCATCAAGGAAAAGCGCGGGCAAGGCGAGGTGGTGGCGGTGTCGCTCGGTCCCGATCGGGTGAAGGAGGCGCTCCGCTCCTGCCTCGCGATGGGCTGCGACCGCGCGATCCACCTGAACGACCCGGCATGGGCGGCGGCCGACACGCTGGCGACGGCCCGCGCCCTCGCGGCGATCGTCAAGCAGGAAGAGCCGGGGCTCGTGCTGTGCGGCCGCCAGGCGATCGACGACGACATGGGCGCCGTCACGGCGCAGCTCGCCGAGCTGCTCGGCTGGCCGTGCGCCTACTGGATCATGGAGGAGGCGATCGACGCCGACGGAAAGTCCGTGCGGACCGCCCGCCAGGTCGAGGGCGGGCTCGAGATCTTCGATCTCCCGCTGCCGGCGGTGCTCGCCGCGCAGAAGGGGTTGAACGAGCCTCGCTACCCGACGCTGAAGGGCATCATGGGCGCCAAGAAAAAGGAGATCAAGGACGTGAAGGCGTCCGATCTCGCATCGGCCGTCGAGCCGCCACAGCTCTCGATCGTCGGACTCCAGGCGCTGCCACCCCGGCCGCCCGGACGCATCATCCAGGGCGACGTGCCCACCGCGGTGAAGGAGCTCGTCCGCGCCCTGCGCGAGGACGCCAAAGCCATCTAGCGAAGGGAAGAGGGGACAATGCCGAACGCGTTCTGGTGCATCGTCGAGGACGATCGAAACGGCTCGCCGAAGAAGGTCATGGCCGAGGTCATCGGCGAAGCCTCGCGGCTGGCGCCCGGGAAGGTCGAGGCCGTGTGGCTCACCGACAAGGCCACTGAGGCCGGGCTGAAACAGCTCGCCGAGTGGGGCGCCGCCCGGGTGCTGCTGCTCGAGCACGCGGCCCTCGCGCCGTACCGGAGCGAGGTGTGGGTGGCGGCCGCCGCCGAGCTCGCGGCCAAGGAGGCGCCGAAGGCGATCTTCGCGCCCGTCACGAGCCGCCAGCGCGAGTTCGTGGCGCGCCTCGCGGCGCGGCTCGGCGTGGGGCTCGCTGCCGACTCGGTCGGCTTCGTGCTCGAGGGTGACTCGCTCGTCGCCACGCGCCCGGTCTACGCAGGCAAGCTCTTGTCGAAGGTGACGTGGGCGAAGTCGCCGTGGGTGGCGACGCTCCGGCCCAACGTGTTTCGTCCCGCCGACGCGCAGTCCGGAAAAACCGCGCCCGTCGAGCGCCCCCCGGTGGCCGCGGCAGCGGCTCAGATGAAGTTCGTCGAGCGGCGCGAGGAAGTCTCGACGGGGCTCCCGGAGCTGACCGAGGCGGAGACGGTCATCTCGGGCGGGCGTGGCATGAAGGGCCCCGAGAACTACGTGATCCTCGAGGACCTGGGCCGCGTGATCGGTGCTGCGGTGGGCGCCTCGCGCGCCGCCGTCGACGCCGGCTGGCGACCGCACCGGTTCCAGATCGGCCAGACCGGCCGGACCATCTCGCCCAAGCTCTACCTGGGCTTCGGCGTCTCGGGCGCGATCCAGCACCTGGCCGGGATGCGCACGTCGAAGGTCATCGTCGCCATCAACAAGGACCCGGAGGCGCCGATCTTCAAGATCGCCGACTTCGGGATCGTCGCCGATCTCTTCGAGGTCGTGCCCGAGCTGACGAAAGAGTTCAAGAAGCTCCTGGACAAATAGACCGAGGCCCATGCGACTGGAATTGACCGACGAGCAGCAGATGATCCAGGCCACGGTGCGGGAGTTCGCCGACTCCCAGATTCGCCCCATCGCCGCCGAGATCGATCGCGACTGCCGCTTCCCGCACGAGACGGTCAAGCGCATGGGCGAGCTCGGGCTCATGGGTATGGCGATTCCCGAGCGGTGGGGCGGTAGCGGCGCCGGTGCCATCGCCTACGTCGTCGCCCTCGAGGAGATCGCGCGGGTGTGCGCGAGCCACGCGGTCGTCATGTCGGTCAACAACTCGCTCTACGGCGACCCGCTCTACCGATTCGGCACGGACGCGCAGCGCGAACAGTTCCTCCGGCCGGTCGCCTCGGGCCACGCGCTCGGGTGCTTCGCGCTCACGGAGCCCCAGGCCGGCTCCGACGCGACGAACCAGGCGACGATCGCGTCGCGCGACGGCGCTCACTACGTGCTCAACGGCCGCAAGCGCTTCATCACCACTGGCCGCGAGGCGTCGTTCGCGCTCGTCTTCGGCCAGACCGACCGCGCCCGAGGCCACCGCGGCATCTCCGCTTTTGTCGTCGAGAAAGGGACGCCCGGCTTCATCGTCGCCAAGGTCGAGGACAAGCTCGGCATCCGCGCCTCCGACACCGCCGAGCTCGTCTTCGAGGACTGCCGCGTGCCGGCGGCGAACCGCCTCGGCGAGGAAGGGCAGGGATTCCGGATTGCCCTGTCGGCGATCGACGGCGGGCGCATCGGCATCGCCGCTCAGGCGGTCGGCATCGCCACCGGGGCGTACGAGAGGTCGGTGACCTACGCGCGGGAGCGGCGTGCCTTCAGCGTGCCGATCGGCGAGCATCAGATGGTCCAGTGGATGCTGGCCGACATGGCGGTAGCGATCGACGGCGCCCGGCTCCTCACGCTGCGCGCCGCCGCCCTCAAGGAAGCCGGCCAGTCGTTCGGGCCCGCTGCCGCGATGGCCAAGCTCTTCGCCGCCGAGACGGCGATGAAGGTCACGACCGACGCGATCCAGGTCCACGGCGGCTACGGCTTCATCAAGGACTACGAGGTGGAGCGCGCCTTCCGCGACGCGAAGATCACGCAGCTCTACGAGGGAACGTCCCAGATCCAGAAGCTCGTGATCGCGCGCGAGGTGCTGCGAGGTGAGCATGACTGACCGTGAGCGCTGGCCTGAACGCCCGGCGCGCTTCGAGACGCTGTCGGGCATCCCGATCGAGCAGCTGTACACGTCGGAGAGCCTCGCCGGCTGGTCGCCCGCCGAGCAGCTGGGTCGTCCAGGCGAGTACCCGTTCACCCGCGGCGTCTATCCGACGATGTACCGCGGGCGCCTCTGGACCATGCGGATGTTCGCCGGCTTCGGCCGGCCCGAGGACACCAACGCTCGGTTCAAGTACCTCCTGGCCCAGGGCCAGACCGGCTTGTCGACTGCGTTCGACATGCCCGCGCTGATGGGATACGACGCGGATCATCCCCGCGCGCGCGGTGAGGTCGGCAAGGAGGGCGTGTCGATCTCCACGCTCGACGACTTCGAGCGGCTCTTCGCCGACATCCCGCTCGGCGACGTCACCACGTCGATGACGATCAACTGCACCGCGTCGGTCGCCCTCGCCATGTACCTGGCGGTCGCCGAGAAGCAGGGTGTCTCGTGGGATCGGGTCGGCGGCACCATGCAGAACGACATGCTGAAGGAATTCATCGCCCAGAAGGAGTGGATCTGCCCGCCCGAGCCGGCGGTGCGCATCGTCGTCGACATGATCGAGTTCACGTCGAAGCAGGTGCCGCGCTTCAACCCGGTCTCGATCTCCGGCTATCACATCCGGGAGGCCGGCGCGACCGCCGTCCAGGAGCTCGCCTTCACGCTGGCCGACGGGCTCGGCTACGTCAAGGCGGCGTGCGCACGGGGCCTCGACATCGACAGCTTCGCGCCGCGGCTCTCGTTCTTCTTCGACATCCACAACGACTTCTTCGAGGAGATCGCCAAGCTGCGGGCGGCCCGGCGGTTATGGGCGCGTTTCATGAAGGAGCGCTTCGGCGCCAAGAAGCCCGAGTCGATGCGGCTCAGGACCCACACCCAGACCGCCGGCGTCTCGGCGACCGCCCAGCAGCCGCTCAACAACGTGGCGCGGGTCGCCCTGCAAGCGCTGGCGGCGGTGCTCGGCGGGGCGCAGTCGTTGCACACCAATTCCTACGACGAGACGTGGGCCCTGCCGACAGAGGAAGCGGTGACGGTCGCGCTGCGGACCCAGCAGATCATCGCGGAGGAATCTGGCGTCGCGCTGACCATCGATCCGCTCGGCGGCTCCTACTACCTCGAGACGCTCACCAACAAGATGGAAGAGGCAGCGCACGAGTACATCCGGAAGATCGACGCCATGGGCGGCATCGTCCGGGCCATCGATACCGGCTACCCGCAGCGCGAGATCGCCGACGCCGCCTATCGCTATCAGCTCATGGAGGACCGCAACGAAAAGGTCGTCGTCGGCGTCAACAAGTACGCGATGACGGAGGAGCGCCCCATCAACTACCTGAAGATCGACGCGGCCGTCGAGCACGAGCAGATCGAGCGCGTGCGCCGCTTCAAGGCCTCGCGCGACGCCGCCAAGGTGGAGCGGCGGCTCAAGCAGCTGGCCGAGGCGTGCCGCGGCGAGCGCAACGTGATGCCGGTGCTGATCGACGCGGTGAAGGATTACGCGAGCCTTGGCGAGATTTCGGATGTGTACCGACAGGCGTTCGGGCTCTATCGCGAGCCCATCATCTTTTAGGCGGCGGCTGATGAAAACGGCCCATCTGCTTCGTTGGCTCCATAGGCCCACCCTGCGGCGTATGCGGCCTACGCCACGGTCGGGGTCTCAGTCGCCGCCTCGCATCTGGGCCGTTTTGATCAGCCGCCGAGCCGCAACAACGCTGTGCGGAGTGAAGGAGATTTGAGATGAGTGAGCCGATCCGGATCACGCGGGCGACGGTGAAGAAGCAGAAGCCCAAGGACAGCGAGCTGACGTTCGGGACCGTCTTCACCGATCACATGTTCGTCATGGACTTCCAGGAGGAGAAGGGCTGGTACGACCCGCGGGTCGAGCCGTACGGGCCGCTCTCGATGGACCCGGCGGCAGCCGTGCTCCACTACGCGCAGGCGGTGTTCGACGGCCTCAAGGCGTTCCGCGGCCGCGACGGACGCGTCCGCCTCTTCCGACCGCAGAAGCACGTGGATCGGCTGATCCAGTCCTCGCAGCGCCTGTGCATCCCGCCGCTCGATCCCGAGATGGCGCTGAGGTCGCTCGTGACCCTGGTCGGTGTCGAGAAGGACTGGGTGCCCTCGACGGTGGGCACGTCCCTCTACGTGCGCCCGACGATCGTCGCCAACGAGGCGTTCCTGGGCGTGCGGCCGGCGAAGTCCTACATCTACTACGTCATCCTGTCCCCCGTCGGCGCCTACTACCCCGAGGGGATCAATCCGGTGAAGATCCTCGTGGTCGACAAGTACGTCCGCGCTGTCGAGGGCGGTGTGGGCGGCGCCAAGACCGGCGTCAACTACGCGGCGAGCCTCTACGCCGCGGAGGAGGCGAAGCACGCTGGCTTCACGCAGGTGCTGTGGCTCGACGGCCGCGAGCGCAAGTACATCGACGAAGTGGGCACGATGAACATCATGCTGAAGATCGGCGACGAGATCGTCACGCCGCCGCTCAGCGGGACGATCCTGGCCGGCGTCACGCGCGACTCGGCTCTGACGCTGATGCGCGAGTGGGGCCTGCGGGTCTCCGAGCGCCCGATCACGATCGACGAGGTCGCGGCCGCCGCGCGCAAGGGCGCGCTCGAGGAGGTCTGGGGCACCGGCACCGCGGCCGTCATTTCGCCGGTGGGCGAGCTCGCCTACAAGGGCGAGCAGCTCGTGATCAACGGCGGCCGGATCGGCAAGCTCACCCAGAAGCTCTACGACGCGATCGTCGGCATCCAGTACGGAACGACGCCGGATCCGCACGGCTGGACGGTCCCGGTCTAGGTGACGGCCATGAGCGATTGCGTTTTTTGCAAGATCCGCGACGGCCAGATTCCGTCGATCAAGCTCTACGAGGACGCGCGGACGCTCTGCATCATGGACATCAACCCGCTCAACTCGGGCCACTGCCTGGTGCTCACTCGGGCGCACGCGCCGACGATCTTCGACGCCGACCCGGCAGATCTGGCGGCGGCGATCACCACCGCGCAGCGGGTCGCCAGGGCGCTGCGGACTGCGCTCCAGCCGGACGGGCTGAACATGCTGCAGGCCAACGGCGCCGCGGCCTTCCAGTCGGTACCGCACTTCCACCTGCACCTCATTCCGCGCTGGACCAACGACGGCAAGGGATTCGACTGGACGCTCGTTCCCGGGGACCGGGATCACATCCAGAAAGCCGGCGAGAAGATCCGCGCTGCGCTGGCGGGAGGCGCATGATGGCCGAGCGGGCGATTCGCGTGGTCGTCGCCAAGCCGGGACTCGACGGCCACGATCGCGGCGCCAAGATCGTGGCGCGGGCGCTGCGCGATGCCGGCTTCGAGGTGATCTACACGGGGCTCCACCAGACGCCCGAGCAGATCGTCGCCACCGCGATCCAGGAGGACGCCGACGCCATCGGGCTCTCGGTCCTCTCCGGCGCCCACAACTATCTCTTCCAGCGCGTTCTCGAGCTCTTGGCCGAGCAGGGCGCCAGCGACATCGCGGTCTTCGGCGGCGGGATCATCCCGCCCGAGGACATCGCCGCCCTCAAAGCGATGGGCGTGAAGGAGCTCTTCACGCCCGGCACCTCGACCCAGGACATCGTCCGCTTCGTACGCGAGCACATCCGCGCGGCGGTCTGAGCATGGATTTCGAGCTCAGCGCCGAGCAGGAGCAGGTTCGCGAGGTCGCCCGCGCGTTCGCGGAGGCCGAGCTCGGCGCCAAGATCGCTCCCTTCGACGAACGCCACGAGTTCCCGCACGAGATCGTCAAGAAGCTGGGTCCGCTCGGCTTCCTCGGCGTGCTGGTGCCCGAGGAGTTCGGCGGCGCCGGGCTGGACTACGTGTCGTACGCGCTGATCGTCGAGGAGCTGTGCCGCGGCGACGCGTCGGTCGGCATCACGATGTGGGCGCACAACTCACTCTGCACCAACCACATCGCGAGCTTCGGCTCGCCGGAGCAGAAGCGACACTACCTGCCGCCCCTCGCCACCGGCCAGGTTCTGGGAGCCTGGGGCCTCACCGAGCCGGGCTCGGGCTCCGACGCTGCCGCGCTCGTCACGCGGGCCGAGCTGCGCGGCGGGGAGTGGGTCCTGAACGGCAGCAAGGCCTTCATCACGAACGCTTCGGTCGCCTCCACCGCGGTGGTCATGGCCCGCACCGATGGCGGGCGGAGCCGCGGCATCTCAGCCTTCGTCGTCGAGCGCGGCGCGCCCGGCTTCACGAGCGGTAAGCCGTATCGCAAGCTCGGGCTGCACGCGTCCGATACCGCGGAGCTGATCTTCCAGGACGCCCGCATCCCCGCTGCCAATCTGCTCGGCGAGCGCGGCACCGGATTCGTGCAGGCCATGACCGTGCTGGAAGGCGGGCGCATCGCCATGGCCGCGATGGGCGTGGGCATCGCCCAGGCGGCCGTGGATCAGGCCGCCAGCTACATGCGGCAGCGCACGGCGTTCGGCAAAGCCCTCGCGGATTTCAACGGGCTCCAGGGGATGATCGCCGATCTCGTGACGGACGTGGAGGTGGCGCGTCTCTTGACCCTGCGCGCGGCCTACTTGAAGGACAACGGTCGACCGGCGATGCACGCGGCGGCGATGGCGAAGCTGTTCGCGTCCGAGGCGGCGATGAAGGCGGCGACGAAGGCGGTGCAGATCCACGGCGGCGCCGGCTACATCACGGAATTCCCGGTCGAGCGCATCTTCCGCGACGCGAAGCTCACCGAGATCGGCGAGGGCACCTCCGAGATTCAGCGCATGGTGATCGCCCGGGAGATCCTCCAGCTCACGTGACGGCCTCGCGCGGCGAGCTGATCGCCATCGAGGGCGTCTCCAAGCGGTACCTCACCACCTCGGGCCCGGTCGACGCGCTCCGCGACGTCACGCTCGCTGTCGGCGAATCCGAGTTCTTCACCCTGATCGGCCCCTCGGGGTGCGGCAAGTCCACGCTGCTCGGCATGCTCGGCGGCCTCGTGACGCCCGACGCCGGACGCCTCCTGGTCGACGGCGCGCCGGTCGTGGGCCCCGATCCACGGCACGTCGCGACGGTGTTCCAGGACCCCGGACTCTTTCCGTGGCGCACCGCCCTCGAGAACGTCGAGCTCGGACTCGAGCTGCAGGGAGTCGCGGCGGCGCGCCGCCGTCGCGTCGCCGAGGAGCTTCTCGCGCCGCTGGGCCTTGCCGGGTTCGCCGCGAAGTATCCGCGCGAGCTGTCAGGCGGGATGAAGCAGCGCGTTGCGATCGGCCGGGCGCTGGCAATCGACGCGAAGATCCTGCTGATGGACGAGCCGTTCGGCGCCCTCGACGAGCAGACGCGCCTCTTGATGGGCGAGTGGCTCCTCGACATCTGGCGGCGCACCCGCAAGACCATCATCTTCATCACACACAGCCTGCACGAGGCCCTCTTGCTGTCGACTCGCGTCGCGGTGATGACCGCGAGACCCGGGCGGATCAAAGCGGTGCTCGAGCTGCCGATGGAGCACCCGCGCTCGATGGAGTCGCCCGAGATGGTGGCGCTCCGCGCCAAGCTCTGGAGCGAGATCCGCGAGGAATCGCTGAGGGCCATGCAGTGAAGGTCGCCCTGCTGCGCTTCGGGCTCCTCGCCGCGGTGCTGGCGGTGTGGGAGCTGGCCGGGCGCGCGGCGAACCCGCTCCTCGCGGTCCCGCCCTCGGCCGTTCTGCCGGCGCTGCGCGACCTGCTGCTCCTCCGATCCTATCCGGACCTGCCGGCGAGCCTCTGGCTGACGGTGCGCGAGATCACCGCGGCGTACGCGCTGGCGGTCGCGGCGGGGCTGGCGACGGGCCTCGCACTCGGCATGTACCGGCTCGCCGGTCGCACCTGGGGGCCGATGCTCGCCGCGCTCTACGCCGTTCCGGCGGTCGTTTGGTATCCGTCCCTCATGCTCTTCTTCGGTCTCGACGTAGCCTCGAAGATTGCCTTCGGATTCCTGCTGGGCTTCTTCCCGATCACCCTCGCCGTGCTCGCGGGCGTCCGCCAGGTCAACCCGCACCTCGTCACGGTCGCGCGCGCCTACGGAGCCGGGACGCTCGCCGTCATCAGGAGGGTCATGCTGCCCTCGATGCTCTTCACGCTGGTGGGAGGCCTGCGGACCGGGCTCGCGCTGTGCGTGATCGGCGTCATCGTGGGCGAGATCCTCGGCGCGAAGGCCGGGATGGGCGCGCTGATCAACCACGCCTACGGTTTGTTGAGGACCGCCGACTACGTGGCGCTCGTGCTCGTCACGCTCGCCCTCGTCGTCGGCTCCGACGTGCTGGCGAGCCTCCTCGAGCGCAGGGCGCGGGCATGGACCGAGTGACCGGGCGCGTGAGAGCCCTCCAGCTGGTGACTGTCCTCCTGACCGTGGCGGCCTGGGAGATCGCGGCGCGGCGCGGCTGGGTCGATCCGCTCTTCGTTCCGGCCCCGAGCGCTACTGCCGGGGCGCTCGTCCGGATCGCCGGACCGGCGCTGGCCGCCCTGGCCGACACCCTCGGCAAGACGGCGCTCGCCTACGTGCTGTCGGTCTCGCTCGGCGTCGTCGCCGGCCTCGCCGTCGGATCGGTACGCCTGCTCCGGGACGTGCTCTCGCCCTACGTCATCGCGCTCTACGGCATCCCGAAGATCCTGGTACTGCCCTGGATCGTCCTGCTGCTCGGCTACGGGACGTCGCCGGCGGTGCTCTACGGCGCCATCCACGGGCTCTTCCCCATCATGGTGCTCGTGATGGGAGCGGTGCGGGACGTCGACCGCACGCTCGTCACCGTGGCGCGGTCCTTCGGCGCGACGCCGCTCCAGATCTACTGGAAGGTCCTGCTGCCGGCGATCGTCCCGTCGGTGCTGGCGGGGATGCGGCTCGGAATCGTGTTCTGTCTGCTGGGGGTCCTGGTGGTCGAGATGTTCGCCGGCGTGCGCGGGATGGGTCACGTCCTGGGCTCGTTCGCCAACGGATTCCAGGCGCCGGAGCTCTTCGCGGCGACCGCGCTCGTGTCGGCGGCCTCCATCGCGATCGTCCTGGCACTCGATAGCCTGAACGAGAGGCTCTCGCGGTGGCGCGCCTGATCCGCTTCAGTCCAGGGCCTCTTAGCCGACCGCCCAATTCCTGAACACCTCCGGACGGCTGACCGCTGTAGACCCTATTTTTCAAATATTTAGGCCGCACCCTTCCTGGAACGCCGATTGCTCTTTCGGTGAGCGGGAGGACAAACGGCAATGGATTCCTCGCTCGAGGCAGGGGTCGTCACCGTGTACATGGCGCTGGACGGCGGGCTTCATCACGCGCGCTGCAGTCAGCGGCTGTCGCTTCACGGCAAGCGCGCCGAGCTCGAGCTCGATTTCTACTGCCTGGCGTGCGCCGAGTCCGTGACGATTCCGTTCTGCATCCTCGAACGCATTCCGATCGCGGACGGCGCCTAGCTCTTACTCGCCCCGCAGGGTCGGGTCGAGCAGGTCGCGGAGCCAGTCGCCCGTCCGGCTCACGATGATCGATGTGAGCATGAGGACGATCCCCGGCGCCGTCGATATCCACCAGGCCGAATCGAGGTACTCCCGCCCCTCGTGAACCATCCCGCCCCAAGACGGCGTCGGCGGCTGCACGCCGAGACCCAGGAACGAGAGCGTCGCCTCCAGCACGATCGCCCGGGCCAGCTCGAGCGTCGCGATGACGACGAGCGACGAGAGCACGTTCGGAAGGATGTGGCGCGCGATGACTCGCGCCACCGAGCCGCCCAGCGCGTGGATCGCGTCCACGAACTCGCGTGAGCGCAGCACCAGCACCTGCGAGCGGAGCACGCGCGCGTAGGTGACCCAGCCCGAGAGCCCGATGACCACGATCAGCGTGGGGAAGCTCGGCCCGAGCACCGCGATGATGCCGATCGCCAGCAGGATGAACGGAAACGCGAGCTGCGCGTCGGCGAGCGTCATGATGACGCTGTCCGTCCAGCCCCCGCGGAAGCCGGCCAGGAGCCCGAGGCTGGCGCCGACGATCCCGCCCACCACCACCGCCGCCAGGCCGACCAGCAGCGAGACCCGCGCGCCGTAAATCGCGCGCGAGAGAACGTCGCGCCCGAGGTGGTCGGTGCCGAGCAGGTGCGCCCGGCCGTCGGCGCCCGCGAGCGTCGGCGGCGCCAGCCGGCCCCGTAGCGATTGCCTGACTGGGTCGAACGGCGCGATCAGGGGCGCCGCCAGCGCCACGACGACCAGCACCACGACGAAGATGCCGCCGCCGAGCGCCATCCAGCGGGTCCGGCGCGCGCGGCTCGAGCGCGGCGCCGTGACTCCGACTGCGCTCGCATCAGCTGGAACGGACGCGCGGATCGAGGAGGCCATAGATCAGGTCGATGCAAAAGTTGATCACGATGAAGAGCAAGGCGGAGAGGAACACCGTGCACTGCACGATGGGATAGTCGCGGTTGTAGATCGACTGGATTGCGAGCCGCCCCATGCCGGGCCATGCGAACACCGTCTCGGTCACCACGGCCCCGCCGAGCAGGGTGCCGAACTGGAGCCCGGTGATCGTCACGATCGGGACAGCCGCGTTCTTGAGCGTGTGCTTGACGACCACCAGCGTCTCGGCGACGCCCTTGGCGCGGGCGGTGCGCACGTAGTCCGCGCGCAGCACCTCGAGCACCGCCGACCGAGTGAGCCGGGCAATCGAGGCCATGGCGAAGGCCCCGAGGGTGAGCGCCGGTAGCACCAGGTGGCGCCAGTTCTCCCGGCCCGACGTCGGTAGCAGGCCGAGGTTCAGCGAGACAATGAGGATCAGGAGAATGCCGATGAAGAACGTCGGCGCCGACTGGCCGACGAGCGCCAGCCCCATGGCCGTCTGGTCGACCAGCGAGTTGCGGCGAACCGCGGAGAGGACGCCGATGGGCAGGGCGACGAGCGCCGCCAGGACGAAGGCGGTCAGGCCGAGCTGGAGCGTCGCCGGCAGGTAGCCGATCACGACCTGGAAGGCGGGCTGGCGGAAGTGGATCGACCGGCCGAAATCGCCCCGCAGGACGTTGCCGAGGAAGACGGCGTACTGCACGGGCAGCGGGCGGTCGAGACCCAGCTCGGCGCGCACCCGGAAGATCTCGCTGCGCGGCGCGTCGGGCGGGAGCAGGAGCGGAACGGGATCGCCCGACAGTCGCATGACGACGAAGACGACCGTGGACACGAGCCAAAGGGCGATCGCGGCGCGAAGAACGCGAGTGGCGAGGAACGGAAGAAGTCCGCGCATGGTCACCGGGACGGAGCCTCAGCGGCTCCGTCCCGGCACGTCGTGGCTACGCGCGGCGGAACTTGAAGTTGAAGCGTCGAATCTCCAGCTGCTGGAGCGGATCGGGCGTCCACTCGACGTACTTCTGCAGGCCGTAGTCCTCGTACGGCTGGATCACGGGAATCCAGGGCAGATGCTCGAGGAAGAGCTCGGTCATCCGCTTGTAAGCGCCCGCCCGAAACTTCTCGTCGACCGAGAAGCGCGCAGCGTTGCCGAGCTCGTCGAACTCGGGATGGCGCCAGTAATCCTGCGGGCCTCCGGGACCGAGCAGGCGCCACATCATGCCGTCGGGATCCCGCAAGGTCGAGGTCGGGTCGGACCACCACAGCCCCTTGAAGCTCTTGTCGCGGATCTTCTGGGCGCGCACGGAGTACTCGAAGACCTCGACCCTGGCGTTGACGCCGACGTCGCGCCACATGGCCTGAACCGCTTCGGCCATCGGCTTGTCACCGGCCAGGTAGCCGGCCGTGGTCTCGATGATGATCTCCTCGCCCTTGTAGCCGGCCTTCTTGAGGCGCGCCTTTGCCTCATTTACGTTGAAAGCGAGCGGGGGCAGCGAGGCGTCGAAGTGGTTATCGCCCTTGGCGATCATCGAATTCGGCACGATGCCGCGCCCGCGCCAGAGCTCCTTCACGATCGCCTCGCGGTCGACGGCCAGGGAGAGCGCCTGCTTCACGAGCGGATTGTCGAGCGGCGGCCGCTTCGAGTTCACGGCGAGCACGTAGAGACCGCCGTACAGTGCGCCGGCGACCGTCGTCCCGGTGTTGCCCTTGATCCGCTCGCCCTGGTCGGGCGGGACCTGAGTGATCAGATCGACCTCGCCCTTGAGGAGGGCGGCGACGCGCGGCGCCATCTCGGGCAGCGCTCTCACGATGAGACGATCGAAATCGACACGTCCGCCCCAGTAGTCCGGGTTGGCGTCGAGCACGATCTTGTCGTCCTTCGTCCACGAGACGAAGCGCAGGGGCCCCGTTCCGATCGGCGCCTGGTTGAACTTGTCGGGCCCGGCCAGCTCGACGTACTTCTTCGGGATGATCTGCCCGCCGTAGAAGCCGAGCCGCGCCGGCAGCAGCGGATCCGGCTTCTTGGTGTGGACGAGGACCGTGCCCGGGTCCGGCGTCTCGACACGATCGACCGTCGTCAGTACGGTGTTCACGCGGTTGCCCTTGAGGCCCGTGTCGAGCGAGCGATCGATGCTGAACTTCACGTCGGCCGACGAGAACGGATCACCGTTGTGCCACTTGACGCCCGAGCGGAGCTTGAACGCCCACGTCGTCTGGCCCTGCAGCTTCCACTCGGTGGCGAGGCCGGGCGCGAGCTTGCCGTCCGGGCGGCGGCTCGTCAGGTTGTCGAAGATGTTGAACGAGATGCGGATGTCGTTCGACGACGTGCTCAGATGCGGATCGAGAAATGCGATGTCGCCGCCCTGGGCGACGACGAGCTCGCGCTTCTGCGTGGTCTGCGCCTGCGCCGGGCGCGGGAGCCCCGGCGCGGCGGCAGCGGCGCCGGCGGCCGCGAGCTTCAACACGTCACGTCGAGTCAACCCAGCCATATCCGCGCCTCCCTCGGCGATGCGTGGGGGATGAAGATTCGGTGCGAGTCTATATGGGGGCGATTCGCAATCGCTGTCAAGGCCCGGTCGGCGGGAGGGGCGAGCGGCGCACACGGGCCTGGACGTCGGCGACGACGTTCCGGTCGAGCGTGATCTCGACCTCGTGCTGCTCCACGGACCAGCCGCTGACGGTCGCCAGCCACCCGAGGCGCCTCCGTCGCTGGGGGACGATCCGGCTCCCGCGGTAGAAGACCGTGCGTCGATCTGGGGTGGCGAGCTGTTCGTGCTCCTCGGGCTCGCCGCCGCCGATTTTCAGGACGTCCTCGTAGGTCGAGGTGCCGGGCACGATGCGCCCGATCGCTTCCCGCGACAGCACCACGCCGGTCTCGCGCGCGGCATCGCCGGGCCCGATGTGGACGCGGTTGGTGATCTCCCGCTTGGTTCGGCGGAAGATCATCATGAAGACCGGCATGGTGAGATTGCCGACGAAGAAGAAGATGATCGGAATGATCACCGGTGCCCACGTCCGGAGGCCCTTGAAGTAACCGAACTGGGCGGTCAGCACCTGCGGGCTGATGCCCTCCGAGCGGTCGAGGAACATCGAGATTTCCTCGGTGGAATCGAGCGTCTCGCTCAGCCGTCGGTTCGCGGTGCGCGGGAAGACGTCGTAGATCTTCAGGTGGTCGGCGTCGCGGAAGTTGATGACGAGCTGCGATGGATCGTCGGCCAGGCGGACGACCCGGTCGCGATGCTCGAAGTAGAGCGGGAAGAGGGCACGCGGCCGCACGTCGTTGAAGGTGAGCGCGAGCGCGTAGTGCGGGCCCCAGAACAGGTCCTCGATCCACGTGGCGTTGCGCCGCTTCACGATGTCGGTCACCTCCATGCGGAGGTCCATCAGCCATGTCCGGTTGGCGAGAAGCGGCGTCCAGGGAATTCGCACGTAGGTGACGGGCGCGGTGAGACCGAGCGGGCCGCCCAGGCGTACAAACGTCACGAACGGCGCCCCGCCCTTCACCGGCTCGGGCGGCATCTCCTCGCCGATGCGGTAGAGGCTCTGGGCGAAGAGCGCCAGACGCCCCTCCTTGATCGGCGTGAACCCGCGCGCCGTGACATAGGCGGCGAGCGCCGGATCGGGCGCCCCCTCCGTGATCACCCCGACCGAGTTTGGCCACAGGAGATAGAGATCCTGCGCGATCGCCGCGCCGCTCTTGTTCGGCGGGATCACCAGGCTCCAGAGGACGTCCAGGGTGACCCCGAGCTCGGGCGTGACCGCCACGCGGACGAACAGCGGGCCCACCATGAACTCGGGATTCGGCCGCGAGGCGAGGAACACCTGAGCGCCGGCGGTACCGGGCGCGGCCACGAGCAGCAGCGCGGCGATCAGCGCGAGGATCACGCCGCGCCTTGCGCGGCCCCCGGCTGGGTCAGGCGGCTCCGATGCACCTGCGCCTGGACGTCGCGGACCCGGTCGCCGTCGAGCTCGATCTCGACTTCATAGTGCTCGACGTCCCAGCGGTGCACGGTCGCCAGCCACCCGAGCCGCCGGCGCCGCTGGGGCACCACGCGCCGGCCGCGGTAGACGAGCGTGCGGCGCCCCGGAGGGCTGACCTGCTCGCGCTCCTCCGGATCGGGGCCGCAGAGCTTGAGGACTTCGTCGTAGGTGGTCTCACCCGGCGCGAGGCGCGCGAGCGTCTCGCGCGGGACGATGGTGCCCGTCTCTTGCTGCACGGGCTCGCCGCTCGCGGGCCCGAACTGGACTCGCCCCTGGATCCTGGCGCCGATGCTCTTGGCGAGGGTCGTGAGGAGCGGCCCGGCCAGGTTGCCCAGCACGAAGAACACCGCCGCGAAGATGACGGGCGCCCACGCCTTCCATCCCGTGAAATATCCGAACTGCACCGACAGGACCTGAGGCCGGAGGCCCTCGGACGGGTCGAGGTAGGCCGAGACGATCTCCGTCGCCCGGCGCGTCTCGCTGGACCGGCGCTGGCTCGAGCCGGGGTAGACCTCGTGGATTTTCAGATGATCGGCGTCAGTGAAGGTGACGATGAGCTGAGCCGGGTCGTCGGACAAGCGAACCACGCGGTCGCGATAAGCCAGGTACATGGGAAACGTCGCGCGGGCACGGACATCGTTGAAGCTCAGCGTGATGACGTGACGCTCGCCCCACAGCGCGTTCTCGAGCCAGGTGGCCTGCTTCTGCCGCCTGAGCCCGGTCAGCCGCATGCGCAGCTCGAGGAGCCACGAGCGGTCGGTGAGCTTCGGTGTCCACGGGATCCGGATCCAGCTTGCTGGCTCGCCCTGACCGAGCGGACCGGCCTCACGGGAGAATGTGACGAACGGGGCACCGCCGGCCAGCGCCTCGGGCTTGGGGCGCTGCGGTCCGGAGTACACCGCGCGCGCCGAGAGCGGCAGTCGCCCTTCTCGCGCCACCTGGAATCCGCGCGCCTCGGCGGCGCGGCGGAGCTCGGGGTCGGGAGCGCCCTCGACCGGCTCGCCGTCGACCGCGCCAGGCCAGAGCAGATAGAGATCCTGTACCGGCTGGCCCTTCCCGGGGTCGGCCGACGGCACGACGCTGAAGAGCACGGTGACGTCGATGGGCCCGGCCTTGGGCCCGACGTTCGCCCGCATGAAGAGGGGCCCGATCGTGAAATCGGGCTTGGGCTGGCTCGCGATGAAGACCTGCGCGATCGCGTCGCCCGGCGCCGACGACAGCAGGCAGGACAGCCCGACCAGCGCCAGCAGCCGACCTACGCCACCCGCCATGCGCGTTACACGCGGACCGGCGTGAACTCCCGTGTGTAGTGCTCGTCGAGCGGGAGCTTCTTCTTGAGCAGGCCGTGCTCGAGGAGTGTGTCCTGCATGACGGAGAGCGCCTCCGCGTTGATGTGCCCGTCGACCGGCATGAGCGGGCCCGAGATCTTGTGGGCGGCGAGCACCGCCTCCGGCGTCCAGCCGAGCTTCTTTGCCACAACTTCGGCCGCGTCCTTCGGCGACTCGCGCATCAGCTTGATCGCGCGGAAGAGCGCGCGCTGGCTCTTCCGGATCGGATCGGCCTGCCGCTTGATCGCGTCTTCGGACGCGTACTGGATCTGACTGATCCACTTCGGCGTGACCGCGTCCAGACGCATCAGCACCTTCGACTTGCCCTGAAGCTCGGTGACGGCGCCGCCGTCACCCCACACGTAGGCGGCGATCTCGCGACGCGCTAGGGCCGCGAGCTGGGCGTCGAGGCCGCCGAGACCCACGATCTGCGCGTCGCGGTCCGGGTCCCAGCCTTCCTTCCGGGCGAGCATGCGCGCGAAGACCCAGGTGGTGGCGCCCACGCGCGTGACACCGATCGCCTTGCCCTTGAGGTCGCCGACCCGCTGGACGTCCGGCGCCACATTGAGGGTGAAGTGATTGCCCTCGGTGTGGGTCGCGATCATCTTGATCGGCGAGCCGGCCTCGCGGAAGACGAGGATGTCGGTGCTGCCGGAGATGCCGACGAGACACTCCCCGACCATCACCGCCTTGAGGAGATCAGGACCGCCGCGGAAGGGGACGAACTCGACGGCGAGGCCCTCTGCGGTGAAGAAGCCGCGCTCGAGGGCGACGATGACCGGCCCGGCCATCGAGTAGTCACCGAGCACAGCGGTGCCGATCTTGACGGCGGTCTGGGCGCGGGCGGCGCGCGTCAGGATGGGGGCCGCGCTCGCGGCGAGCGCACCAGCGGCGAATCGACGGCGGGTGATGGCGGACATCGTGGCTCCCTTGCGCCCGGCGGCCTTGACTTTCCCCGGGCACGCGGTGATCGTACAACCTCGTGAGCGGCGCAGAAAGCTGGATCCGATGACTGAGCCGCCCGTCATGTTCCAGGCCAGTGACGGCGTGGGCTGGATCACGCTCAATCGACCCGCCGTCCTCAACGCGCTGTCCACCGAGCTCGTGGTCGCGCTGGCCGACTGCGCCGCGCGGGCGGCCGCCGACCCGACGGTCGCCCAGGTGGTCGTGCGCGGGGCCGGCCGCGCGTTCTGCTCGGGCATGGATCGGACCGCGCTCGCCGCGGGGACGGTCGGCGAGGCATTCTATCGCCACTGGAATCGCGCGCTCGACTGCCTCGAGGACATGCCCAAGGTGACGCTGGCCGTGCTCCACGGCTACTCCATCGGCGGCGGGCTGCAGCTGGCGCTGGCGTGCGATCTACGCGTGGCCAGCGACGACGCGGTCATGGGTCTCGGCGCCACGCGCCACGGGCTCGTTCCCGACGGCGCCGTGCTGAGGCTGGCGCGGGTCGTTGGCGTGGGGCGCGCCAAGGAGCTGGCCCTGCTGAACGAGCACGTGAGCCCCACCGAGGCGCGCGCCATGGGCCTCGTCAATCGCGTCTGCGCGCGCGCCGATCTGGAGGGGACGGTGGCGGACATCGTCGGCAAGGCGCGCGCCGCGTCGCCGACCGCCAACGCCCACACCAAGCGGTTGCTCCACGGCTCGTTCCACCGTGACCCTCGCGAGCAGCTCGAGGACGTGCTGAGGGCGCAGCACGAGTGCGAGACGTCGTGGGAGATGGAGGAGGCCAATCGCGCGTGGCGCGAGAAGCGCGAGGCCCGCTTCTTTCCGCCGCGCCCGCGCGCCTGAGATGGCCGACGACGTTATTCTAGAAACCGAGGACCTCACCAAGGAGTTTCGCGGCTTCCTCGCGGTGAAGGGCGTGCGGCTGCGGGTGCGCCGGGGCGCGATCCACGCGCTCATCGGCCCCAACGGCGCCGGCAAGACGACCTGCTTCAATCTCCTGACCCACTTCCTGGCGCCCACCCGCGGCCGCATCCGCTTCAAGGGCCGCGAGATCACCGGCTCGCATCCGGCCGACATCGCCCGGCTCGGCCTCGTCCGCTCGTTTCAGATCTCGGCGGTGTTCCCCCACCTCTCGGTGCTCGAGAACGTGCGCGTCGCGCTCCAGCGCAAACGCGGTGGCTCGTTCGATTTCTGGCGGCCGCAACGCGTGCTCGACGCGCTGAACGCACGCGCGCTCGAGCTGATCGACGCGGTCGGGCTCGCGCCGTTCACGGGGACGCTGGCGGTGGAGCTGCCGTACGGCCGCAAGCGCGCGCTGGAGATCGCGACGACGCTGGCGCTGGACCCGGAGATGATGCTGCTCGACGAGCCGACCGCCGGCATGGCGCACGAGGACGTGGAGCGGATCTCCGCCCTGATCAAGCGAGTTGCGGCGAACCGGACCATCCTGATGGTCGAGCACAACCTCAGCGTGGTCGAGAACCTCTCGGATACGATCACCGTCCTGGCGCGCGGCGAGATCCTCGCCGAGGGTGACTACCGGAGCGTGGCGCGGAGCCCCGAGGTGATCCAGGCCTATATGGGGTCGGGCCATGCCTGAGTCGCTGCTCGAGGTTCGGGACCTGCACGCGTGGTACGGCGAGTCGCACATCTTGCACGGTGTCGACTTCGAGATCAGGCCCGGCGAGACGGTGACGCTCCTGGGGCGGAACGGGGCCGGCAAGACCACCACCCTCAAGTCGATCATGGGCATCGTGGCGAGCCGGCGCGGCTCGGTGCGGCTCGGGGGTCGCGAGCTGATCGACCTGCCGTCGAACCGTATCGCGCGGCTCGGCCTCGCATTCTGCCCGGAGGAGCGTGGCATCTTCGCGAGCCTCAGCGTGGAAGAGAATCTCCGGCTCCCGCCGGTCGTCCGGCCGGGTGGGCTCGGGATCGACGCGATCTACGATCTGTTCCCCAACCTGAGAGAGCGGCTCCGTGCCGGCGGCACCACGTTGTCCGGCGGCGAGCAGCAAATGCTGGCGATCGGCCGGATATTACGGACGGGCGCGCGGCTCCTGTTGCTCGACGAGCCGACCGAGGGCCTGGCCCCGGTGATCGTCCAGCAGATCGGCGCCACGCTCGGGCGTCTCAAGCGCGACGGGTTCACCGTCCTGCTCGTCGAGCAGAACTTCCGCTTCGCGGCCACGGTCGCCGACCGCCACTACGTCATGGAGCACGGGCGCGTGGTGGACATGATTCCGAACGGAGAGCTCGACGCCAACATGCCCAAGCTGCACGACTACCTCGGAGTATGAGTCGGGACGGCCGATGTGTGAATCGCCGCTGAATCCGCGGTGATTCTCTCGATACCGAGCCGCGCTCGCGCTGATCGCTTCACTTCCCCTTCGGCCCGCGCGGGTCCATGGTGTCAATTGATCCCACTAGCCACCTGCCCCCTACGCAACGCGTGTCGGTCTAAACGTGGATTAGCATTCCCGGACGAGCACGATGCCTGCCAGTAAGCTGAGACAGGACGCCCACCAGGACAAGCGCCACCAAGGGTTGCGGTAATACAGTTCGTTGTGGGAGATCGTCGCCCCGCCGAGCACGAGGATTACTCCAATGCCAATCGCGCCGAGGACGGTGAGGGTCCAGGCGTTCTGCGAGCAGGTCGCCGCTGTTTCAGACTCCCACGCCTCCTCGGCGTAGCTTGTCGCGGCCGAGGTGGAGCAGGGAGAGCGCGACGAGCAGCGTGGCCCTTCGTCCGAGTCGCATCATCGCTTGCCCTCCTCGGCGCTCGTGCGCTTCTGGCGTGCTCACGGATCGCTCTGCTCGATCTTCAACAAAGCCTCCGACGCCGCCCGCTGCGTCGCGTGCCAGGGCGTCGGCGCCCAGTTGGGGGCAATGCGCCCGTTGGTGTGTGCACCATACTCCAGCGGCTCCCGTCGGCAATCCCAACCAGCGAAGGCCGCCTCAGGGTGCTCTCCCGGTTCAAGCCGTTCGCGTATTAAATCACTTACGGGCTTACGTGAAGATTCCGACCGCCTTCAGGATGAAGATCAGCAGGGCGGCCCCCAGCACCGCCACAACCCAGCCCACGATGGGGCCGCCGGTGGACAGTCCAAGTACGCCGGCCAGCCAGAACCCCAGGCTCGAGCCGATGATGCCGACTACGATGTTGGCTACGATGCCCATCTGCGCGTTCGTCTTCATGAGGATGCTGCCCAGCCAGCCCACGATGCCGCCCACGATCAACGTGACGATCCAGTACATGCCCCCTCCTCCTCTATCTTGGTGCGTTCATCACTCGATGACTTGGTCCGCCCGCCCCAGCACTGACGGCGGGATCGTCAGCCCAAGCGCCTTGGCGGTCTTGAGGTTGATGACCAACTCAAACACGGTGGACTGCTGGACAGGTAGATCGGACGGCTTCGCGCCGCGGAGGATCTTGTCGGCCAAGTACGCGGCTCGCCGGTTCACCTCGACCAGACTGGGCCCGTAGGACATCAGGCCGCCGCCGACTACAAACTCACGGTTTCCATACATGACTGGCAGCCGATTGTTCGCCGCCAGCGCCAAGAGCCGCGCCTGGTTGATCTGAAGCGCCGCGTCTCGCATGACCAGAAGCCCATCCACGTGGGCCTGGATCGCGCCACGGAAGGCGCTCTCGACATCTTCGGCACGTTGGACTCCGATGACAGTGAGGTTCAGGCCAAGGGCTCGGGCCGGTGCTTCGCTCCCTTTCAAGATGGGGCCATAGACCGGATTGCTCGGGTTCACTACCACTCCGATGCGAGCGACTCGTGGGACCACTTCCTTCAGGAGCTCGAGCTGCTTGCCGATCGTTTCCTCCGAGATGAACGTCGACCCAGTGATATTGCCGCCGGGCCGGGCGAGGCTTGCGATCAGTCCTACCCCGACGGCGTCGCCGACGCCGGCGAACACGATCGGGACTGTGGTCGATGCCTTCTTGGCGGCTAACGCAGCGGGAGTCCCCCACGCCGAAAAGATGACGTCCACCCGAAGCCGAACCAGGTCGGCCGCGAGGTCAGGGAGTCGATCGGGCCGTCCGTCAGCCCAGCGATATTCGAGCACGACATCGCGCTCCTCGATGTAGCCCAACTCACGTAGCATCTGCCGGAAGGCCTCGAACGAGGGGCCGGGACCGAACGAGGAAGCGAACGGCGAGAGCACGCCGATCCGATAGACCTTCACCTGCTGCGCCCGCGCAGTGACCGGCGCCACGAGACTGAAAATGAGTACGACGGCGAGCCCGATCCGCTGCATGGCACCTCGGTGGAGGATGGCTGGCGGGGAGTCTAGCAGATCCGAACTATGGACGGTGCGCTCGATCCAACGCCTCCAACGCTGCTCGCTGCGTCGCGCGCCAGAGCGTCGGCTCCCATCCCGTGCCGGTCGCGCTCGTCGGCGAGTGCGCGCGCCAGTCCTCGCGTGTCCTAGCGCGTGAGCTGGAGGTCGTAGCCTTGATGCGCCATCCCACGCTCGACGGCGCCAATCCCGCGTCAGGAATTCAGCCACGAGCGGAGCGCGCCGAACACGGGCAGGTCAGCGTCGAGGCGGGATTGCTTCCAGCGCAACCAGGCAGCCGGCGTCCGAGGCGGTCGGTCATGGCTGGCGAGCCCGTGCGCTCTCCGTGTTCGAGCACTCGCTTGTGTCGCGTGAAGTGACGGCAGCGACAGCTACGTAGTAAAGCTGACCGATGGTCAGCCCGCTCAGCCTGAAGACGATCCGTTGGCCAGGCGCTGGTGCCTGCCGAGTGGCAACTCCAATCGACTTCCCTGTGGGACAAGGTGCGTCCGCGGTGCTGTAGTACACCCGATACGTGGCCACATCTGTCAGAGGACTGCCATCGACATTCGTGGTCGTAGCCACCCACGAGACGTCCAGGACTCCGCTGGCCGCGCATCCTGCAAGAATGAGCGCAGTCGTCGGGGTGATGATGAAATGGCACCAGAGGCGGCCGAGGGGATGAGTCACGGCACCGGTTATCGCTGGAGTAGCCTTTGAGTCTGCATTCCGTTCTATCCGCGCGGTACCCACTCCACCAACTCCGCCACCGACACGCCGAAAGCGCGGGCCAGGCGCGGACCGTGAAAAAGTCTACACATCTGTTACGAGCCGGACACCCCGATAGCAACGCAATGTTAGTCCCTGCACATGAGCCAGCCGCCATCGGGATTGGGAAGTCCGCGGTTTCTCTGAATTCCGGGTTAGGCGAATTCCCGGAAGCATTTGGCACTTCCTTTGCGGTCGGGTTGCAACATGCAATGCTTTCGCTCCTTCTGGTCGTTGCTCCTGGTTCTCGCAACCCCTGCGGCGGTTCGCGCAGAGACGACCATCTATTTCTTGGAGCACCCTATGGAGGTGCCGGCGCCGCTTATGCTGTTCGTCGCTGGTTTGGCTCTGATTGGCGTCGGAGGTGCGGTCCGGAGGTGGCGGGCGGGGGCGCCGACACCACAGCCCGAGCTTTCCGAGCCGTCACTCGGTCAGGCACTTGACTCCTCCATAATCGTCGTTGGCTCACCCGTGTCTGGCGCTGCGGAGACCGTTCCAGGCCGCACCGATCCGTCCGAGGAAGTCGCCGCTCGCCACTCGTAATCGCCGGCCGCATCGAGGGGACAGACCCTTCGTCGAGCCGGTCGGCGGGCTCGCCGCAGTACTGATGCTCCTGGTAGAAGGCCCGGAGCGCGTCGAAGAGCGTCCGGCCGCCGCCGACCTTGGAGTATTGCTAGAGCATCGTCGCAGTACCGGACCTCTCGAGCTCGTAGCAGTCGCCATGACGTAAATGCTCGCTGAGCATCTCGGTGACAAGAGGACGGCCACCGACCAACAAGATGCGTGGTCAGCCATCCGACGCTGCTCTGAACTGCACCTGACAGCATGCA
>JBKPCO010000157.1:0-5477 GCA_046727415.1 Candidatus Methylomirabilota bacterium | reverse complement strand
CGGGACCGCGCCGTTCCCCGGCATCTCGGCATCATCCTCGACGGCAACCGCCGCTTCGCCCTCGAGCGGGGCGTGTCCGACCTTCGCGAGGCGTACGCGCTCGGCGCCGAGAAGCTCGACGACGTCCTCGAGTGGTGCGCCGAGGTCGGCATTCCGGCCGTCAGCCTCTGGGTGTTCTCGACGAACAATTTCAGGCGCCCGGCGACCGAGATATCCGGAATCCTGGCCGCCGTCGAATCGAAGCTCACCGCGCTCGCCCGGCATGCGAAGTTCCAGCGCCTCGGTCTCCGCATCCGCGCCGTCGGCAAGCTCGACCTGCTGCCCGACTCCACGATCGCGGCCATCCGGGCCGCCGAGCAGGCGACGGCCGGCAATCGCAATATGGTGCTCACGTTCGCGGTCGCCTACGGGGGCCGCCAGGAGATCATCGACGCCGTGCAGGCCATGCTCCGCGAGCGGAGCAAGCAGGGCGAAGACCTTCAGACCATCATCGACGGCGTCACCGAGGAGACGATCGGTCAGTACCTCTATGCGCCGGACCTGCCAGATCCGGATCTCATCATCCGCACCAGCGGCGAGATCCGGCTGTCGGGCTTCCTCCTGTGGCAGAGCGCCTACAGCGAGTTCTACTTCTGCGACGCGCACTGGCCGGCCTTCCGCAAGGTCGACTTCCTGCGTGCAGTTCGTGCCTATCAGCAACGCGAGCGGCGCTTCGGCGGCTGAGCCGGTTTCCAGGCCGTTGCCCGACGCTCGAGCGAGGCGACCATGAGACTCGCCGGGAAGGTCGCGCTGATCAGCGGCGGTGCGCGCGGCATGGGTGCCGCCGAGGCGCGCCTGTTCGCGCGCGAAGGCGCGCGCGTGGTCATCGGCGACATCCTCGTGGTCGAGGGCCAGACGGTCGAGGCCGACATCAAGACCAAGGGCGGTGAGGCCGCGTTCGTGCGGCTCGATGTCACCAGCGAAGCCGACTGGCAGGCCGCCGTCGGTCTCGCCACTACCCGCTTCGGCGCCCTCAACGTCCTGGTCAACAACGCGGGCATCGGCGGCTGGAGCCGGATCGAGGACACGACCGTCGAGGACTGGACCCGCACGATGGACATCAACGCCAAGGGCGTGTTCCTCGGCACGAAGGCTGCCATCCCGGCGATGCGCCGGGCCGGTGGCGGGTCGATCATCAACATCTCGTCTCAGCTCGGGCTGGTCGGGACCGACAACAGCAGCCCGCAGTATCAGGCCTCCAAGGGCGCCGTCCGTCTCCTGACGAAGGCGACGGCCATCCAGTACGCGCGCGAGGGTATCCGCGCCAACTCGGTACACCCCGGACCCATCGTGACACCGATGACCGAACGACGCCGCGCCGATCCAGCCGTGCGCCAGCTGATGGTCTCCCGGATCCCGCTCGGGCGGTACGGCGAGCCCGACGAGGTCGCGTACGGGGTCCTCTATCTCGCCTCCGACGAGTCGGCCTACGTGACCGGCAGCGAGCTCGTTATCGACGGCGGATGGACCGCACAGTAGCGCCTGGGCCACAGAGCTCACGGAGGGCCGAATGGAAACCACGATGAGCCGACGGTCTTTTCTGGGCGGCGCCGCCGCGATAAGCCTGGCGGCCGGCGCAGGCCAGGCCACCGCCGTGGAGTCGCGAGGGACGTTCAAGCTCCCTAACCGCGGGGAGTTCGTCATCCGCAGCGCCTACGTGATGACGATGGATCCGACCCTCGGCGACATCCCCCGCGGCGACGTGCACGTGAAGAACGGCGCCATCGTCGCCGTCGGCCCCGGCCTCAAGCCGGGCGGCGCGGAGGCGATCGACGGGCGCGACATGATCGTGCTGCCGGGCTTCGTCGACACCCACTGGCACATGTGGAATACGCTGCTTCGGAGCATGGCGGGCGACAAGCGGGAGCTCGGCTATTTCCCGACCGTGGCGACCCTGGGCAAGGTGTTCACGCCCGAGGACATGTACCAGGGAACCCGTCTGGCTGCCGTGGAGGCGCTGTTCAGCGGGTTCACGTTCGTCCACGACTGGTGTCACAACATCCGCCGCCCCGAGTTTGCCGCCGCCAACTTGAAAGCGCTCAGGGAATCCGGGCTGCGCGGTCGCTTCTCATATGGGACGCCACAGGCGCATCCGCCGACCGAGACGATCGATCTCGCTGACCTCGAGCGGCTCCAGCGCGACTGGAAGAGCCTCTCGGGTGAGGGCCTGCTCGACCTCGGGCTGGCGTGGCGCGGCATGGGCGCGGCGCCAGCGGTAGTTCCGTCCGAGGTCTACCGTAAGGAGCTCGACACGGCGCGCGCGGCGGGCATCCCGATCTCGGTCCACGTCGCCAACCTGCGCTCCCGGGCCGGCGCGGTCGACGCGCTGGCGAAGGCGAACCTGCTCGGCAAAGACGTCCAGCTCATCCACGCGATCTGGATCACGCCGCAGGAAATTCAGGCCATCGCCGCGGCCGGGTCGTGCGTGAGCGTGTCGCCTTACACCGAGCTGCGCATCGGCTTCGGCTTTCCGCAGACCGGCGAGCTCCTGGCGGCCGGCGTCACACTCGGCCTGTCGGTGGACACGACGGTGCTGTCGGGCAATGCCGACATGTTCGCCATCATGAAGGCCATTCAGAACGTCGAGAACAGCCGGACCGAGAACGAGTTCAAGCTGCCGGCGCGCCGCGTGCTCGAGCTGGCCACCATCGAGGGCGCGCGCTCCATGGGGGTCGACGACCGGGTGGGCTCGCTGAAGCCCGGCAAGCGCGCCGACCTCATCATGGTCTCGACCCGCGACGTCAACATCGGCGTGTTCACCGACCCGGCGCACATGCTGGTGGAAGCCGCGCAGCCCTCGAACGTCGACACCGTCATCGTGGACGGGCGCATCCTCAAGCGACGGGGCAAGCTCATGACCTATGACACCCGCCAGGTCGTCGGCCAGGCGTCCGCGGCGCTCGCCGGCGTGCGCAAGCGCGGGAATTGGTGGTAACAGGGCGATGAGCTCAATCGAAAAGACCGTGCTCGTGGTGGACGATGAGCCCACGGTGCTGAGCACCGTGCGCGACGGCCTCACCGCTCACGGTTACCGCGTTCTCGAGGCCCTGGACGGCGAGACAGCGCTGGCGACTGCCGAATCTCACCAGGGGCCGATCGCGCTGCTCTTGGTGGACGTGGTCATGCCCGGTCTGAGCGGGCCCGAGGTCGTCGCGCGCCTTCATGCGACGCGGCCGGACACCAAGGTCCTTTACATGTCGGGGTTCTCGACCGAGGTCACCGTGGTCCATGGCGTTTCCGCCAGCGATCCGCTCCTCGTCAAGCCCTTCAGCCTGGAAACCCTCGGACGCAAGGTCAAAGAGCTCGTAGAGCACCGCTCGCCGTTCTCTCGACCCCCGCAGCCGCCGGGGCGTTAGTCCGACTGCCGCGACCCCGCTCGTTAGGCCCGGCCGCCTTCGGGCGCCGGCGGAGCACCGAGCCCCTCACGCCAACGCTTCCAGACGGTCTCGATCTTGTAGGCGCCCCGGAACGGGATCACCCCGAAATAGAAGATGGCGAGCGCCCACAGCGGCAGGCCGGGGAGCGTGTAGTAGCCGGCTGGGAACGATCGGAGACCGAAGCTCCCCACGAAGCGTTCGACGAGAGCGCGGTGAGCCCGCACGCGCCCGAAGGTCAGGTGGGCGATCAAGGGTTCCTGTCCGGGTCTGTAGAACGCCTCGAGCTCGAGGCTCCGGTCGATCTCGTAGACCGTCATGTAGTTGTGGCCCTGGTTCGCGGCCTCCACCTCCCGCCATGCGCTCTTGAACTTGTCGCGGTCGTGCGCGCTCCGAATCCACTCGGCCTCGCGGTCCATGTACTCACGCCACTTCGCGAGCGCCCGGGCCGATCGGGTTCGGTGGGCGATGAAGAAGCCGCCGTGAATGTCGCTGGCTGGAGTGAATACGCCGGGGTGTTCCGGGTCGGGCTTCTGGTAGCGGAACTTCATCCCCTCCTTGCCCTCCCAATCTCGGGCGAAGCGAAGAAGGTCCGCCATCTTGTCGTGCCGGGTGAAGATCGCGTCGCAGTCAGCGTAGATCAGCACCTCGATCCGATCGTCCGGCACCAACTCGAACACTCGGGCCTTGATCGCCTTCGAGCGGCTGCGAGTTCGGGGTGGAATCAGCGCCGGGACCGGCAGCCTCGTATTGCCGGACACTCGTTTCCAATCGAGGGTCACCGGCATGTCGAAGCCGTGCGTGAATGAGGGCACAGGGCTGATCGTGATGTTCGGATTGCCGGAGATCCGGCGCATCGTCTCAGGATCGAAGCACTGCGGCGAGTCGGTGATGAGGTACACGGCCCCGTCCCAGCGGGCGATCCGGCACAGCGATTCGATACACGTCTCCGCGCGGAACGTGTGAGCGTGGGGACCACAGCTGATGAAGACGAAGCCGATGCGATCGTCGCTGACGGGCGCCACCGGTCCAGGTCAGTGGGGAAGCGACCCGACGGAGACGACGAGGGCGAGCGACTGGCCCCCGAGCCCCTGGCACATCGACAAGACGTGCCGACCGCCGACGGGGCGAGGCGCCGTCGCGACGTCGACACCCTCGAGGCCGGCTTCGACGGCCCGGAAGTTCAGCGTGGCCGGCGCCAGACCGTGATCGAGCGCCGCGAGCGAGAGCGCGACCTCGGCGAGGTCGCTCGCCGCTCCCATGTGTCCCGTATAGGGCTTGAGGCCCGAGATCGGCACTGCCGCGCGGTCACCCCCGAGCAGCTCCGCGATCGCGGAGAGCTCGACCCGATCGCCCATGCGCGTGCCGCTTCCGTGCGGCGAGATGAAGGCGAGCTCCTTCGGGCGGATCCCGGCCCCATCCATCGCGGTGACCATTGCCCGTCGTACCGTCTCCGTGGAGACCGCAAGGCTGCCGCCGGTCCCGCCGTCGGTGAAGCTGGCCAGGCCGCGGATGCATCCGCGGACGCGCGCTGTCCGCGCGCGCGCCCGCTCCAGGGGCTCCAGAACGAGCGCGGCGGCGCCGTCGCCGGCGATGAACCCGTCCCGCCGCGCGTCGAAGGGCCGAAAGGACGCCGGCCCTTCGCGGCATTGGGACAGGAGCCCAAGCTCGTCCAGGTCGAACAGTGAAACCAGCGGGCTCCAGACGCAGGTGCCCACCACAATGGCGACATCGGCTTGGTCCTGGACGAGGCTTCGGACGCCCAGCTCCAGCGCCTGGACGCCGCAGGGCGAATGGCTGGCAAGCGTCGTGTTGGGGCCCTGCAGCTGATATCGGCGCGAGACAAACGCCACCAGGTTGTTCGTGAGGCCGACGAGGAGAAAGAAGGGGTCGACGGTGTGGAGCGTCGCCCGGTTGATACGTTCCGCATCGAGGGCGCCGCCGGCGGTGACTCCGCCTTCGCGACACGCCGCATAGAAGTCATGATACGCGGCCTTACTGTAGTCGGCGGCGCCGATATAGAGCGCGCGGCGCGATGGATCGATCTGCGACAGGTCGAGACCC
>JBKPCO010000156.1:0-9293 GCA_046727415.1 Candidatus Methylomirabilota bacterium | reverse complement strand
TAAATGAAACGGCGCGACTTCTTCAAGATCGTGACGGCCTCCGGTGCGGCGGCCGCAGCGGGCGGCTGCCAACAGGCCACCGAGTCCATTCTGCCGCTGGTGGTCCCCAACGAGCAGATCGTGCCTGGCGTCGCCTCGTGGTTCGCCACGGTGTGCCGCGAGTGCCCGGCCGGCTGCGGCGTCCTTGCGCGCAACCGCGAGGGGCGGATCGTGAAGCTCGAGGGTAATCCCGACCATCCCGTCAATGCGGGCGCGCTCTGCCTGCGCGGACAGGCCGCGCTCCAGAGTCTCTACCATCCGGACCGGATCGCCGGTCCGATGGTCCGGGAGGGGAGCGGCGGGTTCAAGTCGGCGACGTGGGAGGCGGCCGAGAAGCTCGTCGTCGAGAAGCTGACGGCGCTGCGTGGGGCCGGCAAGGGCCGCGCGATCGCGGTCGTGTCGCAGCTCGAAACCGGGAGCGTCGGCGCCCTCCTCGATCGATGGGGCCAGGCTCTTGGCGCGCGTCCGCGCGTGACGCTGGAGCCCTTCACGTACGAGCCGATCCGGGCCGCGAACAAGATCACGTTCAACCGCGACGCGATCCCGTACTACGCGTTCGAGGACGCCGAGACCATCCTGTCGTTCGGCGCCGACTTCATCGAGACGTGGCTGTCGAACGTGGGCTACGCGCGGATGTTCGCGCGGATGCACTCGTTCCGCGACGGGCGTGCCGGCACGTTCATCCACGTCGAGCCGCGCCAGTCGCTGACCGCGTCGAACGCCGACGAGTGGGTCCGCAACGTCCCCGGGACCGAAGGACTGCTGGCGCTCGCGATCCTACGCGTGATGGTCGATGAGGGCATGGCGGACAAACGGTTCGGCGACGCCGTGGCCGGCATCGACGTGAAAAAGGCTGCGGAAACCACCGGGGTCGCGGCGGAGACGATCAAGCACGTGGCGAAGGTATTCGCCCACGCCAAGCCAGGCCTCGCCGTCGGCGGCGGGGTCGCAGTGACAGGCTCGAACGCGACCGAGACCCAGGTGGCGATCAATCTCCTGAACGCGGCTGCTGGGAACGTCGGCAAGACCGTCCGATTCGGGCCCGACTCGGCGTACGGCAAGGCGACGCCGCATGCAGAGGTGGCCGCGCTCGCGCGCGCCATGGCCGGCGGCGAGATCGAGATGCTCGTCCTCGGTCCGGGCGTCAACCCCGCGTTCACGCTCCCGTCCGGCCTCAAGCTGGCCGACGCGATCGGCAAGGTGCCGTTTGTCGTCAGCTTCGCGAACGTGCCGGATCAAACGAGCGCCCTGGCCCACGTCGTGTTGCCGGCGACCCACTGGCTCGAGTCTTGGGGCGACTACGCGCCGCGCGAAGGCGTGTTGGGCATGCTCCAGCCGACAATGGCGCCGATCCGCGACTCCCGGCCGATGGGTGACACGCTCCTGCGCGTCGGGCGAGCCACGCTCCGCTCTGAAGAGGGTAAGGGGCCGCTCCCGTGGTCGACCGCCGAGCAATATTTGAAGGCCACTTGGGAGCCCCTGGTGAAGGGAGACCTCGAAGGGGCGCTCCGGCGCGGCGGCGTATTCGCCGATGTGGCCACGGTTGCCGTGACCGCCAAGATCGCCCCAGTCGAGGCCTCGGCCGCCAAGCTCGAGGGCGACGCGGCCGGGCTCACGTTGCTCGCGTATCCGTCGCTCCGGTTCTACGACGGGCGAAGCGCGGCCAGCTCGTGGCTCCAGGAGTCGCCGGACACGATGACGCAGACCGTATGGGACGCGTGGGTCGAGGTGTCCGCGGAGACAGCCAAGAAGCTCGGCATCGCCCGCGGCGACATGCTCTCGGTCAAGTCCCCGCAGGGGACCCTCGAGCTGCCCGCGTACGTCTCGCCGACGCTCCATCCCGGCGCGGTCGCCATTCCCCTAGGGCACCGCTACGCCGCGTACCAGCAGCCGCGGTACGTCGCCGCCGACCCGCGCTCGCTGAACCCGATGACGATCCTGCCGGCCGCGACCGACGCGACCTCGGGCGCCCTCGCGTTCATGAGCGTCAAGGTGACGCTCGCCAAGCTCGGGGCGCGCCGCCCGCTCGCCGTCCTGCAGACGACGCACGATCAGGACGACCGCGAGCTCGCGCAACACATCGACCTGCGCGCCGCGCGCGAGCAGGCCCTCCGGGGCAGGGCGCCGGCCGAGGCGCACCCCACCATGTACGACGACAAGCAGTATCCAGGGCCGCGCTGGGGCATGACGATCGACGTCGACGCGTGCGTCGGCTGCCAGGCGTGCGTGGTCGCATGCCAGGCGGAGAACAACGTCCCGGTGGTGGGGAAGGCCTCCGCCGCGTACGGGCGCCAGCTGCACTGGCTCCGGCTGGAGCGCTGGGCGGAAGGCAAACCCGAGCATCCGACGAATCTCTTCCTGCCGATGCTCTGCCAGCACTGCGAGGTCGCGCCCTGCGAGCCGGTCTGTCCGGTGTACGCGGCCTACCGCACCGACGAGGGCCTCAACGGACAGGTCTACAACCGCTGCGTCGGGACCCGCTACTGCGGCAACAACTGCCCGTACCACGTGCGGCGCTTCAACTGGTTCCAGTACGAGTTCCCGGCGCCGCTCGAGGTCCAGCTGAACCCCGACGTGACGGTCCGCCAGCTCGGCGTGATGGAGAAGTGCACGATGTGCGTCCAGCGCATCGTCGCCGGCAAGGACCGCGCGCGTGACGAGAAGCGCGCTGTGCGGGACGGCGACATCGTCACGGCCTGCCAGCAGACGTGCCCGACCCAGGCGATCACGTTCGGCAACCTGAAGGACGAGGGGAGCGACGCGACCAAGCTCACCCGTTCGCCGCGGGCCTATCACGTCCTCGAAGAGGTCGGCACGCGGCCGTCCATCACGTATCTGCGGAAGGTCGTCCGGGAGCACGCGTAAGCCGATGAGCGACGCCCAGAGCCCATCCCCGACCTTCGCCGACGTCAACCGCGACGTCCTGCGTACGCTGGACCCGCCCGGCAACCTGTACTTCGCCTGGATGTGCGTGGTGGCCCTCCTCCTGTCCGGCTTCTTCTTCGCGTGGGCCGGCCAGGTCTGGTGGGGCATGGGCATGGCCGGCAAGCGCGTGCCTCAGATGTGGGCGATGTACATCACGACCTTCGTGTTCTGGATCGGTATCGGCCACGCCGGCACGCTGATCTCGGCGATCCTCTATCTGTTCCGCGCGCGCTGGCGCACGTCGATCTACCGCGCCGCCGAGGCCATGACCATCTTCGCGGTCATGACCGCGGGTCTGTTCCCGCTGATCCACGCCGGACGCATGTGGTTCGCGTACTTCCTCATGCCGTACCCGAACCAGCGCTACCTCTGGCCGAACTTCCGCTCGCCCCTGGTATGGGACGTGTTCGCGATTTCGACGTACCTCTCGGTGAGCACGGTCTTCTTCATCGTGGGGCTCGTCCCCGATATCGCCGCCCTTCGCGACGCTTCCACCGGCTGGCGCCGCCGCATCTTCGCGATGCTGGCGCTCGGCTGGGAGGGCTCGGACAACCAGTGGCGCCACTACCGGCGTGCCTACGGCCTCCTGGCCGCGCTGGCCACGCCGCTGGTGCTCTCGGTGCACAGCGTCGTGTCGTGGGACTTCGCGATGGCGCTTGTTCCCGGCTGGCACTCGACGCTCTTCGCGCCGTTCTTCGTCGACGGCGCGATCTTCTCGGGCTTCGCGATGGTGCTGGTGCTGGGCCTGCCGATGCGGCACTTCTTCAAGCTGCACGCGTACATCCAGGAAAAACACCTCGACGCAATGGGCAAGCTCATCCTGGTCACGGGCCTGGTGCTGACCTACTTCTACATCTGCGAGATCTTCACGTCGCTCTACAGCGGCGAGCACATCGAGAAGGCGTCGCTCTTCTGGAAGGTGACGCAGACCTACGCGTGGGCGCTCTGGACCATGTACTTCTGCAACTGCGTGGCGCCGCTGGTGCTCTTCTCGCGTCGAGCCCGGACCAGTCCTGTCGCCCTGTACATCGTGTCGATCCTGGTGCTGATCGGCATGTGGTTCGAGCGCTTCAACATCATCGTCCCGTCGCTCGGCCACGGCTTCTATCCGTACGCGTGGGGTATCTACTATCCGAGCCCGACCGACACGATGATCGTCATCGGCAGCTTCGCCTTCTTCTTCCTCCTGTTCCTCGGGTTCATCAAGCTGATGCCGTCGCTCTCGATCGTCGAGGTCAAGGAGACGATCCCGGCGCCGATGCGGGAGCGGGCCCATGGCCACTGAGTCGGTCCTCGGCGTCTTCGCTCACGTCGACACGACGGTCCGGGCGCTCGAGGAGCTGCGGGCGCGGGGCTATCACGACCTCACGGTCTACACGCCCATCCCGGTCCACGAGATCGAGGAGGTGCTGGAGCGCGACCGTCCGGTTAGCCGGGTGCGCATCTTCACGCTGCTCGGCGGCCTCACCGGCATCGCCTCGGCGTTCCTGATCACGATCTGGACGTCGCTGGTGTGGGGGCAGGTGACCGGCGGCAAGTTCCTCCAGCTGGTGCCCGGCGGCCTGATTGGTTCGTCCCTGCCGCCGTTCTTCATCATCGCGTTCGAGCTGATGGTGCTCTTCGGCGGCTTCGCCACCGTCATCGGCATGGTCGTCCTGGGCCGGCTGCCGCGCCTGAAGGCGAGCGCGAGCTTCGACCCCCGGTTCACCAACGACCGCTTCGGTGTGGCGGTGCACTGCGCCCCGGAGCGCGCGGCCGCCGTACACGAGCTCCTGCGCAACGCCGGCGCCGAGGAAGTGAAATCGCGATGAAGGGGCGCCGCGCGTGAAGTACGTCTTCATCTTGACCCTGCTGATCGTCGGCGCGGCGGCTGGGCTCTGGGGCACCGCGATCGTCATCCGCTGGAACGACAACATGACGCACACCCTCCGGATCATGCCGGGTGAGCGCTCGTTCCCAATGCCGACCGGCGTGGTGCCGCGGGGCGGGGAGCTGATCATTCCGAAGGAGCAGCGCGACGTCGCGGCCAAGAAGCCGAACCCGGTGAAGACGTCGGACGCGTCGATCGCCATCGGCCGCGAGCGGTTCGCAACGTACTGCGTGCCGTGCCACGGCTCCGAGGCCAAGGGCGGGACCACCGGGCCCGTGGCCGCCAAGTTTATTCCGACGCCCGACCTGACGAACGCCGAGCTGCAGAAGCAGCGGACGGACGGCTACTGGCACAGCTACATCGTCGTCGGCGGCGCCGTCATGCCCGCCTACGGCGAGGCTCTCTCGTCGCAGGAAGCATGGCACATCGTGAACTTCCTACGGTCGATCGCGCAGAAATGAACGTCTTCTGGGGTGTCGTGGCGCTGCTGGGCGCGATCGTCTTCCTGATCGGCGCGAACTCGGCCGACGCCTCGCAGGTCTGGTCGATCTACCTCGTGAACCTGGTGTTCTGGTCGGGGCTCGCCGTGACCGGACCAGCCATTGCCGGCATGATGCAGGTCACCGAGGCGCGCTGGTCGCCGAGCGTGCGGCGGATCGCGCTGACGACCGCTGGGTTCCTCCCGACCGCCTTCGTGCTGTTCCTCGTGCTCTTCGCGGGCCAGACCGTGCTCTACCCGTGGGTGACGACGCCCATCCCGGCCAAGGCGGCCTGGCTCAACCCGCCGTTCTTCTGGTTCCGGACGTGGCTGTGCGCGGCCGTGCTGTTCGCCGTGTGCTTCGTCTTCGTGCGGGCGCTGCTCCGGGACGCCATCCCGTCGGACGACGGGCGCGAGCGCGCACGGCGGAACCGGATCGCCGTCATCCTGCTCACGGTCTGGCTCGTCACCGTGTCGCTCTGGGGCTTCGACCTCGTGATGTCGCTCGACCCCAAGTGGTACAGCGGCCTCTTCGGCGGCTACTTCGCGGTGAGCACGCTCTATACGGCGTTCTGCCTTCTGTCGATCTTCACCATCCGGGCCAACGCACGCGGTCGGGCCTCCATCCCGCCGGCGGCTGTCCAGGACGTGGCCAAGCTGCAGTTCGCGATGTCGATTCTCTGGATGTACTTCTTCTGGTCGCAGTACCTCGTGATCTGGTACGGCAACGTCCCGGTCGAGACCCGATTCTTCGTCCAGCGCGTCTTCGTCCAGCCGTGGATGACCCTGGCGTGGGTGGTGCTGATCGTCGGCTGGCTCATCCCGTTCGCGTACCTGCTCAAGCGATTGACCGGCCGGCCCCCGCAGCGGCACGCGCCGCTCGTCGTGGTGGCCATCTTCGGGCTGGTCGCGATCTTCCTGGAGCGCGTGTTCGTGGTATTCCCGTCCGTCTCGGCTACCGCGCGGCTGCCGTTCGGGCTGCGCGATCTCGCGATCACCGCCGGGTTCCTCGCGCTCTTCATGCTGAGCCGCCGTTGGTTCTTCGCCCGCTTCAAGCCCGTTCTCAATCTTCCGCACACGGGCCACTAGTCGGCGCGGTCGCGGCCCCGGCCTATTCGATAACCTGGTCCGCCCGTCCCAGCACCGACTGCGGGATCTTCAGCCCGAGCGCCCTGGCGGTCTTGAGGTTGATCACGAACTCGAACTTGGTCGGCTGCTCGACGGGCAGCTCACCCGGCTTCGCGCCCTTCAGGATCTTGTCCACGTAGGTCGCGGCGCGCCGAAAATTATCCCGAATGTCGACGCCGTAGCTCATGAGGCCACCGGCCTCCGTCTGGCTCCTCAAGCCGTACATCGCCGGCAGGCGGCTCTTCACCGCGAGCTCGGCGAGCCGCGCTCCGTGGAAGTCAAAGATGGGATCAGACACCACGAGGAGACCGCCCGAGCGCTCTCTGGTCATCGCAGCGAACGCGCCGGCGACCTCATCGAGATTGCGGGCCTCCAGGAACTGAAGCTGCACTCCCAGCGCCCGGGCCGCGACCTTCAGATCTGCGATCGTGCCCGCGTGGGACGGATTGGCCGGATTCGAGAGCACGGCCACCTGGCGAACTTTGGGGACGGTCTGCTTGAGCAGCTCCAGCTGCTTGCCGAATATTTCCAGGCCGACGCTGTAGGACAACCCGGTGACGTTGCCTCCCGGGCGCGCGACGCTGGCGACGAGCCCGAGCTTCACAGGGTCACTCATCGTCGGCACGACGATCGGAATCGTACTCGTCGCGTTCTTCGCTGCCACCGCGGCGGCCGTGGACGCGGCGAACATGACGTCAACCTTGAGACGAACCAGCTCGGCCGCGAGCTCCGCCAGCCGGTCGGCCCTGCCTTCCGCCCATCGATTCTCGATGACGACATCCTTGCCCTCGACCCATCCGAGGTCCCGCAGCCCTTGAACGAACGAGTCGCGCTGGGGCGCGCGATCGGAACGGCTCGGCGCCGCAAGGAACCCTATCCGGGGAACCTTCTGCGCTTGCTGCGCCCCGGCAGAGTGCGGCGCAAGCGTGAGGCTGAGAGCGAGAACGACGGCGAGCCCGATCAGGCGCATGCCGCCGGAGTCTAGCCGAAGGTGAGGACGCGTACCAGAACAGCCCTCGACGAGAGGCTGGGTATCCGTCGAGGCCCCCCACCACACAGAGAACCCGAGGGACGCCCCGCTTCGCCGGGGCGTCTCCGAGCGCGGGGGCCTTGGGGGGCCCGTCGAGGCCCCCCATGTGTGTAGTACAGTAATCGCGTGCTGACGGTCGAAGAGGCGCTCGAGGCGATTCTTTCACGCATCGGCCCGCTCGCGGTGGAGCGGGTGGACGTCGTGTCGGCGCTCGGGCGGGTGCTGGCGGAGACCGTCGTCTCGCCGGTGACGATTCCGCCGTGGGCCAACTCGTCGATGGACGGCTATGCCGTCCGGGCTCACGACACGGGGCGGGCACCCGTCGAGCTAGCGGTCGTCGGACGAATCATCGCCGGGTCGATGCCGCCCGGGCCGTTGCGCGCGGGGGAGGCGATGCGGATCTTCACCGGGGCGCCGCTTCCGGAAGGCGCCGACGCGGTGGTGCCGCAGGAGGACGTGACCGCTGACAACGGGCGGATCACGATCGGCGCGAGCGTGGCATCGGGCGCCTACGTGCGTCCGGTCGGCGAGGACGTGTGCGTCGGCGACGTCGTCGTCCAGCCCGGCGGCTCCATCGGCGCCGCCGAGGTCGGGCTCCTGGCGACGCTCGGATATTCGCAGGTGCGCGTCTTCCGCCGCCCGCGGGTCGCGATCCTCTCCACCGGCAACGAGCTGGCCGACCTGGGAACGGTGCCGGGTCCGGGCCAGATCCCGAACACCAACACCTACTCGCTGATGGCGCAAGTGATCGAGGCGGGCGCCGAGCCCATCAATCTCGGCGTCGCTCCCGACCAGCTCGACGCCATCACCGAGCGGGCTCGCTGGGGCCTCGACGCGGCCGACGTCCTGGTGAGCTCCGCGGGTGTGTCGGTCGGCGAGCTCGACCTCGTGCGCGACGCGCTCGAGCGCTGCGGCGCGGAGCTCCATCTGTGGAAAGTGTCGATGCGACCGGGCAAGCCCATCACGTTCGGCACGCGCGGCGGGCGCCCCGTGTTCGGCCTGCCCGGCAATCCGGTCTCTGCGATGGTGACGTTCGAGCTGTTCGTTCGCCCGGCGCTTCGCCGGATGGCGGGCGCTCGCTCGCTGCACCGTCCGCGCATCTCGGCGCGAGCCCTCGAGACGATCGAGAATCCCGGGTCGCGGCGCGGCTACCTGCGAGTCACGCTGACGCCCGATGACCGGGGCTTCGGCGCCCGCCTCACCGGCGACCAGGGTTCGGCCATTCTCCGCTCGATGGTGCTGGCCGACGGCCTAGCCGTCGTCGCGCCCGACACGACGATCGCCCCCGGGCAGGCGGTCGACGTCATCGTGCTGCGCTCGCTCGAGCCACGATCCCGCTGAACGTTGACTTAGTTTTCGACGGCGTGCTACGGTCGGAATGAATGACCCGAGCCCGCGCGCTCGCGGCGGTGGCGATCCTCGCTGGCGGTTGCGCAAGTCAGGGCGCTGTGTCCGACCTCACCTCCGAGGTCAGCAAGCTTCGGTCCGAGCTGGCCGAGCTCCGCGTCGCTCAGGAAGTCACCGGTCGCGATCTCGCACGCGTCGGTCCGCAGATGGAAGCCCTCGACGCTCGAACGAGTGAGACCCAGGTCGCCGTCCGCACGTTGTCGGGTGAGTTTCAGCGCGTCCACCAGCGTGTCGATGCGGTCGATACCGCGGTGGGCCAGACTCGGACGCGCGTGGAGGCGCTGACGCAAGCCCCTGCGTCGCCGGCGCGGCCGACTCCGGCGCCGCCGCCGACCTCGCCGCCGATCGCGGTGGTCGACCGACCGCGTGTTCCCGCGGTGCCTTCGCCCGCGGCGCCGCCCGCACAAGCGGTGGCG
>JBKPCO010000155.1:0-19802 GCA_046727415.1 Candidatus Methylomirabilota bacterium | reverse complement strand
CCATGGAAGGGCTCCTTCTGACCGCACGGAACGGAGAACAATCGGAGTATACACTGGTCGGCATCTTCCGCGAGTTGAATCTTTCACTTTCCCGAGGTGCGGTCTGGTCATAACAGTCATCGAGCAGTTGGGTTACGTCGGCCTGCTACTGGTGCTGTTCGTGGCCAGTCTGGGTGTCCCCATCCCCGAGGAGCTGCCCATCATCACGGCCGGAGTCCTGTCCAGTCAGATGGTCCTGCGGTGGTGGATCGCGCTGCCGATCTGCTTCGTCGGGGTGATCTCCGGCGACGTCGTTCTCTACTGGGTCGGGCACCACTGGGGGGAAAAAGTCCTCGGCTGGTGGCCTGTTCGCTGGGTCCTGAGCCCCGCTCGTGAAGAACAGCTCAAGGCAGGATACAGGAGCCACGGCGTGAAGATCGTGTTCACGGCGCGCCACGTGATCGGCTTGAGGGCCGCGGCGTTCCTCACGGCCGGGATCGCCCACGTGCCGTTCTGGAAGTTCCTGACCGTCGACGCCACCGCCGCGCTGGTGAGCGTACCCTTTGGCTTCTTCCTGGCGTTCCTCTTCGCCGACCAGATCCAGCAGATCTTTGCCGACGTGCATCGCGTGGAGCGGTGGCTGGGGCTGGCGGCCCTCGTGGCGATCGCGGTTTGGGTTGCGATCGCCGCCCGCCGGCGGAGCCAGCGGCCCTGATTGGCCGCAATGCTATAGTCGGCGAAGGGATGGCCGCGACTGCCGTCGAGCGGAAACCATGGCACGCCAGCTTTCGACTGCTGGAGCGCGACGAGCGAGTCTTCGCGGTTCTCCTGGCTGTCGTCATGGTCGGCGGTCTGGCCGCGCTCGGTCTCTTTCCGCTGGGGCCGACCTACACCGATATCGACCTCAAGTGGATCGTCGCCTGTTTCGCGGCCTACAAGGTCGGCATCTTCGCCCTGGTGACCGTCAACCCCCGCGCGACCCGCGCGTACTTCATCGGGGCCCTGGCGATCGATCTTCTCCTGGTCTTCGTCCTCCTGTGCCTTACAGGAGGAGTCGCCAGCCTCTACTACCTGCTGTTCTTTCCGCTCGTTGCGGTCAACGCCTACTACTTTGGTCCCTGGGTCGGGCTCGGCGCCGCAGTGGTGGCGGGGGGACTCTACGCCTGGTCGACGGTGCTGGTTCCGCCCTGGGGTGGGTGGACGGCTGTCTTGATCGTCGCGGCGTTCGCCGGGCTGCCCGCGGTGACCCTGGGTCTGGTCGCCGACCGCGAACGACGGGCCCGCGGCGAGGTCGAACGCCTGAACGACGAGCTCACCGGCACGCTGAGTCGACTGCAGACGGCCCAGCAGGAGCTGGTGGTGGCCGAGCGCATGGCGACCGTAGGGCGTCTCTCGCTCCGGATCGCCCACGAGGTGCGCAACCCGATCAGCGCCATTGAGCTGAACGCCGAGATGCTGGAGGACATCGTCCGCGAGCACACGGAGCCGGAGGAGATGAAGGAGGCGGTGGCACTCGTCACCGCCATCCGTGACCAGGTCACTGCGCTCGACGCGCTGACCGAGGAGTACCTGGCGTTCGCCCGCTTTCCGCGCCCGCACTTCGAAGAGGAGTCGGTCAACCATCTCGTGCAGGAGCTGGCCGATTTCGTTCGCCCGCTCGCAACCCGTCAAGGGCTCACGCTTCGTGTCGAGGTCGAGCCAAACGTCCCGATGATGGAGATCGACCGCGGCCTCCTGCGCCAGGCGGTGCTGAACCTCCTCAAGAACGGCCTCGAATCGCTGTCGAGCGGCGGCGAGCTGACGATCGAGAGCCGCTTCGACGGCGACGCGGTCGAGATCGCGGTCTCCGACACGGGAGCCGGCATTCCGGTCGACGTCGGGCCGCGGCTGTTCGAGCAGTTCTTCACCACGAAGCCCCAGGGAACCGGTCTCGGCCTCTCGATCACCCGGCAGATCGCCGAGGAGCACGGCGGCGAAGTCCGCTGGGCGAATCGACGGGACCGGGGCGCGACGTTCACGATCCGGCTGCCGATCAAACGGGTGACGAGTGGCTGATCCGGCAACCCTCCTGGTCGCCGACGACGATCCGGGGCTTCGCGAGAGCCTCGAGCGAACCTTGACCCGCGAGGGCTACCAGGTCGTGCTCGCCTCGGATGGGCGTGCCGCGCTCGAGCGGGTGCAGGCCGGCGGTATCGATCTCATCGTCACCGACCTCCGGATGCCGGGCTTGACCGGGCTCGAGCTCCTGCGCGCGGCGAAGGCGATCCTACCCGACGTCGATGTGATCTTGCTGACTGCCTTCGGCACCGTCGAGGAAGCGGTGAAGGCGATGAAGGACGGCGCCTACGACTTCCTCACCAAGCCGTTTCGCCGCGAGCAGCTCATCAAGCTCATCGACAAGGCCCTCGAGCGGCGCGATCTGATCGAGCAGAACCGGGCCCTCAAGAAGCAGCTGGAAGACCTACGCGCCAAGGGGCAGATGATCGGGGCCAGCCCAGTCTGGCGGCGCATGATGACCCTCGTCGAGCAGGTCGCCGACAGCTCGGCGACCATTCTCATCCAGGGTGAGAGCGGAACGGGCAAGGAGCTGGTGGCGCGCACGATTCATGAGCGCTCGGCGCGCCGCAACGGCCCGTTCGTCGCCGTCAACTGCGCGGCGCTGCCGGAGACGCTGCTCGAGTCCGAGTTGTTCGGTTACGAGAAAGGCGCGTTCACGGGCGCCGCCGGCCGCAAGGAAGGTCGCTTCGAGCTGGCCACCAGCGGCACGCTCTTCCTCGACGAGGTGGCCGATCTTTCGCTGGTGACGCAGCCCAAGATCCTGCGCGTGCTCCAGGAGGGCGAGTTCGAGCGTCTCGGCGCGACCCGCACCATCCAGGTCGACGTGCGGATCGTGGCCGCGACCAACCGCGATCTCTCCGAGATGGTCAAGGACAAGCGCTTCCGCGAGGATCTCTATTACCGGCTCAACGTGATCACCGTCCGCGTCCCGCCCCTGCGCGAGCACCCGGAGGACATCCGCCTGCTCGCCCAGCATTATCTGCGCATCTACAGCGCCAAGAACGGCCGCAAGCTCGAGGCTTTCTCGAACGAGGCCATAGCGCGGCTCGAGTCCTATGCCTGGCCGGGCAACGTGCGCGAGCTCGAGAACCTCGTCGAGCGCAGCGTGCTGCTCGCCCGCAAGGATCGGATCGACGCCGAGGACCTGCCGGAAGAGGTCATGGGCGTGAAGCGCCCGCCGCGCGACGCGATTCTCGAGCTGGTCGGCACGCCGCTCGCGGACATCGAGGAGCGGCTGCTCGACGAGACGCTCCGCATCACCGGCGGCAACAAGACGCAGGCGGCCGAGCTCCTGGGCATCGACGTGCGCACCGTCGCGCGCAAGCTCGAACGTCGCAAGGACGATCACACGGAGGGCACCGACCGGTCGTGAAGGCTCTCCTGTTGACCCGCGAGTATCCGCCGCACATTTACGGCGGGGCCGGGGTCGTCGTCGGGCAGCTCGCGCAGGCGCTCAGCCGGCTCATGGCGGTGGAGGTGCGCTGCTTCGGCGAGCGCACCGCGGCCGAGGCGGCCGACGCGATCTCGCTGCAGGGCTACACCCCGTGGGAACGTGTGGGGGCCGGCAAGGACGGGCCCCGCTACGCACCCGCGCTCGAGACGCTCTCGATCGCGCTGGCGATGGCCCGTGATCCGGTCGACGCCGACGTTGCCCACGCGCACACCTGGTATGCGGACATGGCCGGCCTCTGGATCCGCACGCTCCACCGGATTCCGCTCTGCGTGACCCTGCACAGCATGGAGCCGCTCCGGCCCTGGAAGGCCGATCAGCTCGGCAGCGGCTACCTGCTCTCGAGCTGGATCGAGAAGACTGCGGTGGAGGCGGCCGATCGCGTCATCGCGGTCTCGCGCCAGATGCGCGAGGACATCATGGCCCACTTCCGCGTCGATCCCGACCGGGTGGTCGTCATCCACAACGGGATCGATCCCGACCTGTTCCGCCGCACCGAGGCGAAGGACGTACTGGCGCGCCGGGGCGTGCGCGAGCCGTATGTGCTCTTCGTCGGGCGCATCACCGACCAGAAGGGGATCTTTCATCTTCTCGAAGCGTCCGCCAAGCTGCCGGTCGGGGTGCAGGTCGTGCTCTGCGCAGCGGCCCCCGACACGCCGGAGATCGAGGAGCGTCTGAAACGTGCGCTGCCCACGCATCGGAACGTCGTGTGGATCGGCGAGATGATCCCGGCGAAGGAAGTCGTCCAGCTCTACAGCCACGCGGCGGTCTTCGTGTGTCCGTCGGTGTACGAGCCGTTCGGCCTGATCAACCTGGAGGCGATGGCCTGCGAGACGGCCGTCGTCGCCTCGGCGGTCGGTGGCATTCTCGAGGTGGTGGAGGACGGCACGACCGGGCTGCTGGTCGAGCCGGGGCACCCCGAGGCGCTCGCCGCGGCGATTCGCGGCCTGCTCGACGATCCCGGGCGGCGGCGTGCCATGGGGCAGGCGGGCCGACGCCGGGTCGAGGCCCACTTCAGTTGGGTGAGCGTCGCCGCGCGGACGCGCGAGGTGTACGAAGCGGCCAAGGTCGAGTTCGCCCGCTCGGCGGAGACCTGAGGCTCGTGTCCGCCTCGATCCTGTCGCGCGTGCGCGGCTTCGTCTTCGACCTCGACGGGTGCGTCTGGAACGGAAACACCCTCAACCCGGGAGCGCGCGAGACCCTGGCGGCGCTCGACCGGGCCGGCCGGGGCCTCGCCTTCGTGTCCAACAATTCCCGCGCTACCGGCGACGAGCTGCGGAAGAAGCTGTACGGACTCGGGGTGGATGTGGCCCGGCACGTCCTCACGCCGCTCGAGATCATCGGCGACGTGATCCGGGAGCGATACGGCCCCTCGCGCGTGCTGGTCATCGGCTCGCCCGACATGGTGGGGGTGATCGCGCGGGCCGGCCACGAGCTGGTGCATGTGAAGGACTACCGGGCCGCCACGGTCGTCGCCGTCGGCAACGACTTCGATCTCAGCTACGAGCGCGTCACCAATGCCGCGCGCGCCGCCGCGCGCGGGGCGCCGCTCGTCACGCCGAACATCGATCCGCGTCTGCCGATCGAGGGCGGCGACTTCCTGCCGGGCAGTGGCGCGACCGTCGCGGCGATCGCCACGGCGGCCGGCGTGCGACCGATCGTGATCGGTAAGCCCGAGCCCCCGCTCTTCCGCATCGCCCTCGAGCGGATCGGGCTTCCGGCCACGGCGGCCGCGATGGTCGGCGACAGCGTGCCGTCCGATATTCGCGGCGCCCGGGCGGTCGGCATGGTCACGGTCCTCTACGCGCCCGACGACGGCGGGCCGGGCGGGGAAGCCGATCTGGTCGTGGGCTCGTTTGCCGAGCTGGCGAGCCTGGCCGGGGTCTTCTAATCTGCGCGTGTTACTCTAGCCGCGATGTTCGACATCGGCCTTCAAGAGATGCTCGTCATCGGGGTGCTCGCCCTGCTGGTGTTCGGTCCTAGCAAACTCCCCGAGCTCGGGCGCATGGTCGGTCGCGCGCTCCGCGAATTCCGCCGCGCCAGCGACGAGTTCCGCTCGACGGTCGAGACGAACCTTCACATCAACGATCCCGATCCAATCATGCCGTCGCCGCCGCCCGTCGACGCCACGCCGACCGTCCTGCCCTCGGAAGTGGACCCCACGATCGGCGATGCGACCGTAGCGGCCGACCCCAAGACGGTCGCGGCCGTCGAGCCTGGCGAGCCCTTCTGCGCTCAGCGGGGCTCGCGGCTCCTCCACAAGAGCGACTGCTCGTGGGTCCCGCGAATCCCCGAGGCCGAGCGCTCGTACTTCAAGCACATCGCCGATGCGCGCGATCAGGGTCTGCTGACATGCCCCGTCTGCGAGCCCTGGGAGCCCGCCTAGCCCCATAGAAAAGGATGCCCAGGCCTGACACTCGCTTTTTGTTGACTGATCAACATGAGTTGAGTATTATCGCCTGCCACAGGGAGGACCGGCTAATGCGTGAGCTAACGAGCCGCCAGCAAGAGGTGCTCAGCTTCATGCGGAGCTTCCAGGCCAGGCACGGGGTGCCGCCGACCGTGCGCGAGATCGGCGAGCGATTCAGGATCACACCCAGGGCGGCGTTCGATCACCTGCGGGCGCTCGAGCGCAAGGGCGAGCTACAGAGGCGTCCCAGCGTCGGCCGCACCTCGCGGGCGCTCACGCTTCCCGGCGCTGCCAGCGCCGGCCGCACCCATCACCAGGTACCGATCCTCGGCCGCATCGCCGCAGGCCAGCCGCTCCTGGCGGAAGAAAACCGCGAGGGCGAGGTGCCCATCGCGGCGGCGGCGCTACCGGGGCGCGGCGAAGATATCTTCGCCCTGCGCGTGCGGGGAGACTCGATGATCGACGTCCATATCTGCGACGGTGATCTCGTGCTTGTCCGCCGCCAGGACTCGGCTCAGCCCAACGACATCGTCGCGGCCATGGTCGAGTCGGAGGCCGGCGGCGAGCCGGAGGCGACGGTGAAACGATTCCTGCGCGACGGGCCGCGCGTCGTGCTCAAGCCCGAAAACCCGTCGATGGCGCCGATCGTCATCGATCCCACGCGGCGGGCGGTGAAGATTCTCGGCAAGGTCGTCGGGCTGCTTCGCGGATTCTGATCCATCAGGTTCGGATTCACAGCTTCAGGAGGACGAAGTGATGAGCTCCCACGCAGTGACCTACGCATTGCTGCATCGTCGAGGCTCGCGCGCGTTTTTTTTGTCCCGATCCGCTCAACACCTGAGGAGCCTTCGCCTCGGTCGCGAAACTGTCCGAGCGCTCGCCGCGCTCGGTGCCGTCATCGCGTGGGGCGCCGTCTGCCTGTTCTTGGTGGGATGACGTTCGGCGACAATGCCGCCTGCTCGTAAATCTTCGCTTCGACGAACAGGTCGAGCAGGGCGCCGTCGAGGTGGCCGGCCCGCCGCTCGTGGCTCAGAATGCCGAGGGCCTCGTCGCGCGCGAGTCCCTTCTTGTATGGACGATCGCCCGCAGTGAGAGCGTCATAGATGTCAGCAATGGTCATCATCTTCGACTGGACGGGGATCTCCTCGGCTTTCATTCCGTAGGGGTAGCCAGTGCCGTCGAGCTTTTCGTGGTGCGAGCGGGCGATCTCCGGGATGCGGCGGAACTCGCGAGTCCACGGAATCCGGGACAGGAACTGGTAGGTGTGGACCACGTGGGACTGGATCTCCTTGAACTCCGCCTCCGTCAGGCTCCCGCGGGCGATCGAGAGAATCTTCGCCTCGTCCTGCGTGATGACGGCGTGACGGCGGCCGACGTGGTCTTCGAAGGAGCGCCGCGCCAGTTGCTCCAGGTCGGCGGCGAAATCGTTCGGCAGCACCGTCGGCTCGTTGGCGACGACGATGCGGCTCAGGCTGTCGTCGAGCTCGGCGAGACACGCCGCCAGCTCGGCGTCGAGCGCGGCGGCCCGCTCCTGGTAGCCGCGCTGGCCGCGGTCGAGCAGGTGGTCGATCTTCTTGTTGGCATAGCGCAGCGCAAGCCCGCGCTTGATCAGCTCGACGCGCTGGCGAATCCGGTCGAGCTCACCGGGAAGGAGCTTCTTGGCCTTGACCAGCACCTGCTCGCGCACACCGACCTTGCCGAAGTCGTGCAGGAGGGCAGCGTAGCGGAGCTCCTTCATCTCGTCGGTGCTGAAGTGCGTCGCGCCGTAGATCCCCGTAGTGCAGCGGTCAACGGCGGTGGCGAGGCCCACGGTGTAATTTGCGACGCGCAGCGAGTGGCCCGAGGTGGTCGGATCGCGCGACTCGATCGCGGTGACCGACGCGTGCACGAAGCCGTCGAAGAGCCGGTGGATCGACTCGAAGAGCCGGCTGTTGTGGATGGCGACGGCCGCCTGCGAAGCCAGTGACTCGGCGAGCCGCGCGTGGCGCGGGCTGTACGGGCCCACGATCCGCTGGATCTCGTCCACCGACCGGAAGCGATGCGCGAAGTCCGGCTTGCAGTTGATGAGCTGGAGCACGCCGATCGTTTCGCCTTGCGGCGTGCGCATGGGCACGACCAGCATCGACTTCGTGCGATAGCGGGCCTTATCGTCGAATGAGGGGTTGATCCGAAACGGCGCGCCCGGCGGCGGCGCATAGGCATCCTCGAGGTTCATGGTCTCGCCGGTCAGCGCGACGTGCCCCGCGACGCTCGCGCTCGTCAGCGGCAGTCGTGAGGCGCGGTAGGGGATGCTCACCGAGTCGTTCTGGGCCAGCGCGAATCGCAGCCGCCGGGTGCCGGCGGAGTCCTCCTCGACCAGGTAGAGCGAGCCGGCGTCGCTCTGGGTGATCTCGCGCGCCTTCGTCAGGATGGTCGCGACGAGCTCGCGCGGGTTGCGCTCGGCCGAAAGCCGGACGCCGATCGCGTTCAGCTCCGACAGCTCGCGCTCGAGGCGCGCCATGGCCGCGGTGCGCTCGAGGTCCTCGAACGCGCCTTCCACAGCGCGTGCGAGCATGGGTCCGCCGGCGCCCGCTGGAAGCAGGGCGAAGCAGTGGGCAGGCCAGGGGCCGGTTGCCTGCGCATCGACGAGGGCCAGGACCCGCCGCGACGGATTGGCCCGCAGTCCGTCGCGGGCATCGGCGCCGATCAGCACGACGGCCGGATCGCCCGCGGTCAGCTCCGTTGCGGGTGACAGGGGGACGATGTCGAAGTCGGGTCGGAGAAGCTCGGCGGCGGCGGCCGCCGCCCCCGCCCCCGAGGTCGCGTCGTACAGGACACGACGGCGCATGGACACGAAAGTAGGGCGGCGTCCGCAGTCAAGTCAAGAAAGCGCCGGTCGGCTTCACCGCCGACGCGTAGTTCCGGTGCTGGTCACGCCGGCATCGATCGAGGCGGCGATACTCCCAAGCCCCCGGCGACCTCGGCGAGCCGACGCCATGTCGTCTCTTCGATCGGGATGCCCTCGCGGCGGCGACGCTGCTCGGTGCGGTATTCGATCTCGCCGGGGTAGAAGACTTCGTCGAAGCCTTCGGCGGGAGGCGTGGCCTTGAGGTATCGCACGAACGCCTCGACCTGGGCTTTGAAATCGGTTGGCGAGAACGCCCTCGGATCGATGACCAGCATGAACGTGCCGTCGTTGTGGCGCCCCTTCGGGTCGACGCCGAAGCCCAGGCCGGGTAGCACCGCGGCCAGGGTCTCCACCGCAAAGGACAGCCCATAGCCTTTGTGGCCTTCGGGGCCGCCCAGCGGGAGCATCACTCCCCCCTCCAGCTGGGCGTTGGGATTCGTGGTGGGCTTGCCGTCCTTGTCCAAAAGCCAGCCCAGCGGGATGGGCTTCCCCTGGGCACGAGCCACGTTCAGCTTGCCTGCTGCGACCGCACTCGTCGCCATGTCGATGAAGACCGGGCCCGGAAGATCGCTCGGAAAGGCGATGCAGAGTGGGTTCGTTCCGAGTCGCGCCTCGCGGCCTCCGAACGGCGCGACAGCCTTGGGGCTCTGGCCGGAGTCGGCCATCATGAGGCCGATGAAACCGGCTCGAGTGGCCATCAGCGGATAGTCGGCGAGCCGCCCGACGTGGCTTTGCTCGCGAATCGTTCCCGCCGCGATTCGCATCTCTCTCGCCTTCGCGACAAGGCGCTCCATTGTCCACTCCGAGATGACCGGGCCAAACCCCCACTGTCCATTCACCGCGAGGGTCGTTGGCGACTCGACCAGGATCTCCGGCCGCGCCACGGGCACGATATGGCCCCGGCGGATGCGGTCGATGTAGGTGGGGAGCAATACCACACCGTGCGAGTCGTGCCCGACCAGATTGGCCCCGACCTGGTGGGTGGCAACGATCCGGGCGTGCTCACGCGGCGAGCCAGCCGCTTCGTATGCGGCGACGGCGAAAAGGGTCAAGTCCTCGGCATTGACGCTCGGCATTTCGTCCTCCGCGATGCGTTTACGTACCAGCTCACGTATCCTACCCTGCATCGCGTGGCTCGAACGCACCGCCACGTCAGGCGTCGAGCTTAACCACCGTGCCGCGTCCCGATGCGCTGGCTTTCTCGTACACGGCCACCGCAGCGGCGACGTCCTGCAGCGCGGTTCCCGAGCTGTCGAAGATCGTGATCTCGTCCTGGCGCGTACGACCCGGCCGGCGGCCAACCACCACGTCCGCAAGCTCCGCGTGGACGCGCTCGCGCGTCAGGACGCCCGAGGCCAGGGCGTGATGCAGCTCACCGATTTCGGCACACTGGTGGAGCACGTCGACCACCAGTGTCGCGGAAGCGAGCAGGGAGGGCTCGAGCTCCTGTTTCTCCGGGCTGTCGGCACCGACCGCGGCGATGAAGGTGCCCGGCGAGATATCCCTCGCTTCGAGAAACGGCCGGCGTGACGTAGTACACGTCACACAGACGTCGCTGTCTCGAAGAGCGTCGCGAAGATTCTTGGTGGGCTCGATCCGAACGTCATGTTTGGCCGCGGCCCGCGTCGCTAGATCCTCTGCACGTGCGTGATCGATGTCGACGACCAGGATCCGTCGCAGGGGAAGCACGGTCGTGATCGCGGCGAGCTGGAGCTCGCCCTGCACGCCGCAGCCCACGATCGTCGCCGTGTGCACGTCGGGGCGGGCAAGGAACTTCGCGGCGACAGCCGTTGCGGCACCCGTGCGAAGCGCCGTCACGCTGCCGGAGTCCATGACGGCGAGCGGCGTGCCGTTAGCCGCATCGGCCAGCACGATCGTGCCCTGGATCGTGGGCAGTCCCCACCGGCGCGGATTGTCGGGGAAGTTGGCATTGGTCTTGGCGGCGAAATAGCTGCGCTCGCCGACCAGGCCTGCCGCCTTGATGTGGAAGCCGCCGCCTGAGGCGTGGACGCTCAGTACACCCGGGCCGAGTGTGCGCCCTTCGGCATGAAAGCGAAATGCACGCTCGACCGCGTCGATGCACTTCGGAAGCGGCAGAAGATCGAGCACCTCGGTCCGCGACAGGACCAGGGTCATGATGCGCCCTTCCGCGACGTGGTGGCGTACAGACCTTCGAACAGCGCCATCCCCTGCGCGAGAACCTGGTGATCCTCCGATGAGGCCGCGAGCAGTGCGCGTACCGCAACGTCGATACCGCGCGCTTCCTCACGGACATACTTGCCGTCACGTAGATCGGCCTCGTGCACGACTTCCGCGAGCCGCACGAGGCGCCGATCGCGCAGGCGCGCCCGCTTCAGCAAGGTCTCGAATGTGCAGTCCTCGCCCTGATGGCTGAGCTCTACGCCCGGCGCATCAAATGGGATCGCGTCCTGTGGAAACTCCGCCGGCGGCGCAAAGACGAATTGGGCCTCGGGATCGATGAACCGCTTGATCAACCAAGCCGACGCGATGCGGTCGATGTGCGGTCGTGGGCGCGTCACCCATCGCCGCCCCTTGAGTTTCGTGAGATCGAGAGTCGGCCGGTCCTCCCGGTGCACTGGTTCTGGACGTCGAGTCCGCATGGCGATGACCTCCTCGAGACGCCGCACCTCTGCGCCTCCGGAGGCACCGAAGAAATCGACGTCACGGATGCGTTGGTGGTCCTTGGCGAGCCGAGCCAGCTCCTCGTGCACACGGGCGCTCTTCGCCGCGGACTTCTGCTCGAGGCGCTTGAGGACCTTCCGATAGCGCGCGGCGAGCTGCCGATAGTCGAGATCGCGCGGCTCGTGGAACAGGCGGAGTACGTCTTCCTGAGCGACGTTCTCGATCTGCTGGACGCGGATCAGCGTCGCTTCTCCGCCCTCGCGCTGGATCTCCTGGGCGAGCCACTGAAAGTCCTCGTACCGCTCCGGCGTATCGGGCAGCAGGTAAGCGGAGCGCTTGAGCGGCACGGCACCGAGCGATCGCAATCGACGCCACACGCGCACGCGGAGGCTCGACGGGGAGGGAGGCAGTCCCACCAGCAGGAGAAGAAGCGTGCCCATGCCTATATGAAACAATAGTTTCATATAGGTGTCAAATGCTGCGGCCATGGCACCAGCTTGACACGTATGTGAAACTATTGTTACATCCGGTAACAAAACAGCAAACAGATGAGAACGAAAGCAGGGAAGGAAGGTCATGGAAGGCATGGACGCAGAGTTGTACGCGCTCGAGTACATGATTCGCGATCGACTGATCGACGCTCAAGCGAGAGCCCGAGTCGCCGCGCTACTCGCGGATGCGAAACGGTCGCAGGGTCCGAATGCCGTCAAGACTCGGTGCACAGATCTGGGAGGAAAGCTCCTGAACGGAGTCCGAAAGGCAGTGAACGAGCTCTTCCATACGCTGCCGGGTCGGATGCCTCGCGTAAAGGAGGACGCTCGATGACCTACGTCGTCAAGCCACTGTCTCTCGAACCAACGAAGCTGAAGGGACTCTCGGAAAAGCTCATCGTCAGCCACTGGGAGAACAACTACGGCGGCGCCGTGCGGCGGCTGAACGCCATCGCGGCGCAACTGGCCGAGCTCGACTTCGCCAAGGCGCCGATATTCGTGATCAACGGCCTGAAGCGCGAGGAGCTGATCGCCGCGAATTCGATGATTCTGCACGAGCTGTACTTCGGGAGCCTCGGCGGTGACGGCATCTCCGGCGGCCTGATCGAGGAGGCGCTGACGCGAGACTTCGGGAGCGTCGATCGGTGGCGGAGTGAGTTCGTCGGCATGGGGAAGGCCCTGCGGGGCGGCTCGGGCTGGGTCCTGCTGACGTACTCGCAGCGGAACCGGCGTCTCATCAATCAATGGGCGGCGGATCATACGCACGCGCTTGCCGGCGGAACGCCGATCCTGGCGCTCGACATGTACGAGCACTCGTATCAACTCGACTACGGCGCCTCCGCCGAGCGCTACGTCGACGCGTTCATGGACAACGTCGACTGGGCGCACGTTGCTCAGCTTCATCAGGCACACGCCCCCGGCCAACGTGAATCGGAGTTCGAAGTGTGGAGGGCCATCCGATGACTCAGAAATCGTTTGTGGTCGAGCAGAACACGACTAAACGGCGGGGTGTTGGCTTGCGCGCGCTCAACCCCGAGCGCGCTTTCCCTGGCTTTACCCTCTTCTCACCCCTCGTCTGGGGGGACGGTCGGGTCTATCTCGTCGACCTCCGCGGTGAGGTGGTTCACACCTGGAACCTGCCGTACCCGCCGGGTCTGTCGGGCTATCTCACCGAGCGGGGCACTCTCTTCTATAACGGGCGCACGTCGGAGGAGAGCTTTCTCAGTCGCTTCCCGTTCAAAGGCGGGGTGGTTCTCGAAGCGGACTGGAACGGCAAGGTGCTGTGGGAAGTGCGCCATCCGGATCACCATCACCACGGCATTCTGCTGCGCAACGGGAACGTGTTGCTCAATTGCATGGGCCGGGTTCCCAACGACATCGCCCGGCGCGTCAAGGGCGGGATAGAGGAGGACCGCTTTCCTTCGGCTCAGTATGCGGCTCGGCCGAAGGACGACGTCGGCAAGATGTACTCGGACTACTTGGCGGAGGTGACGCCCTCGGGCCAGACGGTCTGGGAATGGCGTACCTGGGAGCATCTGGATCCGGTCGAGGACGGCATCACCGAGATCCAAGCCCCTCGAACGCTGTGGGCTCAGGGCAACAGTGTCTTGGAGCTCCCTGACGGCGACATCCTCACCAGCTACCGACCCACCTCGACCGTCATCCGCATCTCCCGGAAGACGGGCAAGATCCTGTGGAAACTCGGTGCCCCGATCGTGGCCGGGCAGCATGCGCCCACTCCGTTGGAGAACGGCAACATCCTGATCTTCGACAACGGCGCTCATCGCCTCGATGACTCGATGCCGTTCTCACGGGCCATCGAGGTCAATCCGACTACCAACGAGATCGCATGGAAGTATCAGGACCGACCGGCGTGGAACTTTTTCTCGCCGCGCATGGGCAACGCGCAACGCCTGCCAAACGGCAACACACTCGTCTGCGAGTCATCTTTCGGCCGCTTCTTCGAAGTCACCAAGGACGGAGAGATCGTCTGGGAGTACGTCAGTCCGTTCTTTGGTCGGCCGTTTTTCGCCGGATCGCCCGACACACAAGGCAACCTCGTCTTTCGGGCCCTACGGTACAGCGCCGAGGAGATCGCGCAGGCCAAGGCTACGGCCGGATGAACGCAATACGAGAAGGGAGAACGACCATGCTGCTGGAGATCGCCCCGATTGCCGTACGCCCGTCATTGCTCAACGGAATCTCGGAACAGATGGTGGTCGGTCACTACGAAAACACCTACGGGAACGCTGTGCGAACGCTGAACGCCGTCCGCCTCGAGCTTGCCGCGCTCGACGCGGCTACGCCGCCGTACCGCCTGCGCGGGCTCAAGCGCGAAGAGCTCTCGCTGATGGGCTCGGTCGCGCTGCACGAGCTCTACTTCGCCAACCTCGGCGGCTACCGCCGCGCCGGGCCCAACTCGGGCCTCGGTCGCCCCGACTGGCACGAAGTGCCGGACGCCTTCGCTGCGCAGATCGCGGCGGACTTCGGCAGCGCCAACGCGTGGCGTCGCGAGTTCGTGGCCACGGCGCAGTCGCTGGCGGGCGGCTCGGGGTGGGTGCTCCTCACCTACTCGCGCCGGCAGAAGCGGTTCTGGAACCAGATCGCGACCGATGACACGCAGGCGGCCGTCGATGCCGCGCCCGTGCTCGTGCTGGACATGTACGAGCACGCCTACCAGGCGGACTTCGGAGCGAACGCGACCGCGTACATCGACACGTTCGTCCGCAACATCAACTGGGAGATCGTGCTGAAGCGGATCGAGGCCGTGCGGGGCGATCAGCCGCCGCCGAACGAAGACCCGTCGTGGACGACGGACGTCCCGTCGCTCTCGGTCGAGGAGCTCGCCGCGCAGATCGCCAGCGGCAGCGGCGTGCAGGTGGTCGACGCGCGGCAGCGGAACCACATGTCGCGCAACGTGGATCTGATGGCGGGCGCGACCTGGCGTGATCCGGATCACGTCGGGGAGTGGATCGCCGAGCTGAGCCCGGGCAAGCCGGTGGTCGTCTACTGCGCCTGGGGCTTTGACGTCGGGCGCAACGTGGCGAAGACGCTGATCGAGCGGGGCTTCGACGCGCGCTTCCTCCGCGGCGGCATCTCGGCGTGGTACGCCTTGGGTGGCGCGCGCACGCTCAGGCCGACGACGGGATAGCTCCGCGCATCGCAGCCTCAAACTATGAACATGAGGCTAGAAGGGAGACGACCATGAAGCTGGAGATAGCACCGATCACGGTACGCCCATGGACGCTGAATGGAATCTCAGAGCGGATGATCGTGAGCCACTACGAGAGCAACTACGGCGAATCCCTGCGAACGCTGAATGCGGTTCGCGCCGAGCTTGCTGCGCTGGACGCGCGGACGCCGGCCTATCGGCTGCGTGCACTGAAGCGCGAGGAGTTGATCGCGATGAGCTCGGTCACACTCCACGAGCTCTATTTCGGCAACCTGGGCGGCCAGGGCAATCAGATCCCGGACCCGGTGCGCGCCATGCTCGAGGAGCACTTTGGAAGCGTCGGAGCCTGGCGCCGGGAATTCGTGGGCGCCGCACGGTCACTCGCCGGTGGTTCGGGCTGGGCCCTACTCACGTATTCGCGCCGGGAGAGGCGGTTCTGGAACCAGGTTGCAACCGACTACTCGCAGGCCGCTGTTGACGCGGCACCGGTACTTGCGCTCGACATGTACGAGCACGCGTACCACATGGACTTCGGTGCGAACGCGACCGCCTATATCGACGCCTTCATGCGCAACGTCGACTGGGCGGCTGTCATCCATCGGATCGATGCGGTTCGCGCGGACCGCGGGTTGCCGCTTGAGGATCCGTCTGACAAGAGTTTGCCGTCACTCTCGGTAGAAGAGCTCACGGCGCAGCTCGCGAAGGGCGAGCCAGTTCAGGTGCTCGATGCGAGACCGAGACATCACATTTCACGTACGGTCGATCTCATGGAAGGCGCGATCTGGCGTGATCCTGATCGGGTGGAGGAGTGGATTGGCGAACTTGTCCCCGACCGCCCCGTCGCCGTCTACTGCGCATATGGATTTCACGTTGGCTGCAGCGTTACCAAGACGCTTCGCGAGCGTGGGTTCGACGCGCGCTACATCCGCGGCGGCGTCTCAGCCTGGTACGCTACCGGCGGACCGCGTGCGCTACGGCCGGATGCCGGGTAGCGTATGGCAACGCGGTGAGCCGCTAAACACAGCGGCTCACCGCGTGAGCGCGGCCAGGCGACGGGTATGTCGTTGCAGAAACGCTTTCGACGTCGTAGGGAGTGACGAACGATGGAAGCCAAGGAGCTTCTTCTCACGCGCTATTCCGCATCCAGGCTCGGCACGCGACAACGTGTTTTCGCGAAGGGTGGGTTGTGACATGAGCGGGCGCAAGTATCGAGTGGCGGTGATGTTCGCCGGGGATCCGAGCATCCGTGCGACGGTGAAGCTCGAGGAAACGCGGCTCGGTAACATCGCAAAGGCGCTACGCGACGTCGGCCTGGACGTCGAGGCTGCGAGCTACGCCGACGAGGTCGCCGACGAGGTGCGCGAGCAGTTGCTGGGGGTCGACGGTGTGCTCGTCTGGATCGATCCGGTCCGCAAGGACGGCAACCGCGCGAAGCTCGATCCGATTTTGCGTGACGTGGCAGGCCACGGTGTGTTCGTGAGCTCGCACCCGGACTTGATTTTGAAGATGGGCACGAAGGAAGTGCTCTATCGGACGGCCAGCATGAGCTGGGGCACCGACACACGTCTCTATACGACATTGGAGCAATTTCGTCGCGAGTTGCCGCAGTGCCTTGCCGAAGGCAAGCCTCGCGTGCTGAAGCAAAACCGCGGCAACGGTGGCATCGGTGTCTGGAAGGTGGAAGCGGTTGACCGGCGCGCACCCGAGGCGCGTATTCGCGTACGCCACGCGGTGCGCGGCAGCCAGGAATCTGAAGAGTCGTTGGATGAATTCGTCGCGCGCTGCGCGCAATATTTTGAGGGCGACGGCCGCATCATCGATCAGGTTTATCAGCCGCGGCTCACCGACGGGATCGTGCGGTGCTACCAGGTGCGCGACCGCCTGGCGGGCTTTGGCGAGCAGCTCATCAATGCGCTGTATCCGGCGGCGCCCGGTGCCGTGCCTGCCGTTGCGCCGCAGCCCGGACCGCGGCTTTACTACCCGCCGACGCGCTCAGACTTCCAGAAGCTGAAGAACCGGCTCGAGCGGGAGTGGCTGCCCGAGATGTGTCGCGTGCTGTCGATCGACCCAAAAGAGCTTCCGGTCATTTGGGATGCTGACTTCATGTACGGGTCGAAGGACGCGGCCGGCGAAGATACCTACGTGCTCTGCGAGATCAACATCAGCTCGGTCTATCCGTTTCCGGACGAGGCGCTCATGCCGCTCGCCCAGGAAACATTGCGGCGTTTGCACGCCCGTCGGTTGTCGCGGTGAGATTGCCGAACCATGCGGTCACACGTGCGAGCCCAACTATGAGCGGACGCTGCTCACTCCCGCTCCATTCGACGCATATTTGCGCGGAGACACCCGGGCCATCTCAGAGACCGAGAATGGTCTCCGGCGCTTCATCGGCCGGGGCTGCGGCTCCTGCCATAATGGGATGGGAGTCGACCCTGCCGACCTCTACGTTTTCAAGGTTCCGAATCTCGGGAACGGCGAGATGACCGCTTCCGGACACTGAGGTTGCGGAGATCGTCGCGTTCCTGGGTTCCCTGACCGGCCGCTTCCCGGTGCTGAAGCGCAACGGCCGTTGATCTACGCGCAACATGAACACTCAGAACTGACGGGTCAGGAAGGTCAGCGGCAGCTGACTGCGGATGACGCCCATAACCGCGCCCCCGGCCATTAGTTTGAAGGCACCCATCCGAAGCGACAGCGTGAACGCGAGCGTCGCGACCAGGATCAATAGAGCAAAGGGATCCGGAATGGCGGCAGGGGAAATTCGCACCAACGAAACGATCAGAACACCGATTACCGCGGGAGCCATTCCCCTCGTCATCGCCTTCATCCAGGCCAACTGTCTGATGCGATCGAGCACAGGAAGAATGGCCAACATGATGACGAATGACGGCAGGAATGCCGCCGCCGCAGCCACGACCGCACCTGCGAGGCCGGACAGCTTGTAGCCGACGTACGCCGCGATCATCAGTACCGGGCCGGGCGTCAGCTGTCCGAGTGCCAGGCCATCGACGAACTCGCGCGGCGTCAGCCATCCGAACTGTCCCACGACTTGATCCTGGATGAACGCGATCATCGTCAACCCGCCGCCGATGGTGAACGCGCCCACCTTGAGAAAGAACAGGCCGAGGTGAACGAGATTCTTGGGGTCGGGCGTGAACCCTACAGACACCGCGATGGACGTGGCGGTCGATACCCATGTGGCGAGACCGAGCGTCGCCGCAAAGAGTAGCGACGCCATCCAACGGACGCGGGAGACTGACGGGCTGCGATGGAACACGAACAACCCGGCGCAGCCGGCAAGCACCAGGATCGCCACGATCCCGAGGCGCGTCGTCGCCAGTGCCGCCGCGGCCGCGATGCCGATGAGGGCTTCGGGCACGGTGGTTGCCGCCGTCCTGCCCAAGCGATAGAGGGCGATCGCGAACAGACCGATGACCACTGGACCGAGTCCATACAGCGCGCTGCGGGCCAACGGCGTCACACCAAAGGTTGCGTACGCGATCGTCAGGGCCAGCATGATCACGAACGCCGGCAATACGAAGGCGATCCCGCCGAGGAGACCGCCCCACCAACCCCCACGCACGTAGGCCAGGAAGATACCGAGCTGAGTAGCCGTGGCGCCGGGGACCATGTTGGCGACGGCGAGCCCCTCGAGGAAGCGTTCCTTTGAGACCCACTTCCGCCGCTCCTGGAGCTCGGCCTGCATGAACCCCATGATCGCGGGGCCGCCGTATGACGTCGCGCCGAGCTGGAGGAGCGTGGTCGCGATCTCCTTCGGGTCGGCTGCCCCGGTCGCATCGAACATCCGAGTCGCCATGGCTGCTCTCCTTGTTGGCGGAGAGTCTAGCCGCGCACCGGCTTTCGGGATCCTGACGTTTCTGTCAGGAACGAGGAAGGACCACCCGGAACAGCGCGCCCTGCCCAGCCGCGCTCTCCAGTTCGATCCGGCCTCCGCTCGCTTCCACGGCCCAGCGGGCGATCGCCAGCCCGAGTCCGGTGCCGCCCGTGTCTCGCGACCGGGCCTGGTCCACGCGATAGAAGCGTTCGAAGATTCGCTGGTGATTCGCGGCGGGGATCCCGGGGCCCGAGTCCTGGACTTCGATCACCGCGTCGCCGGTGACGGTCGATTTCACCGCCACGCGGATGGCACCCTTGGCTGGAGTGAATTTGATGGCGTTGTGGAGCAGGTTGGTCATGCCCTGACGCAGGACGGTGGCGTCGCACTCCACCGCAACCGGCGCCCCGAGCTCGACACTCAACTCCTGGTTCTTCTCCTCCGCGAGCACCCTGAGACCGTCCGAAACGCCGGCGACGAGCTCGCGCAGGTCGACGGAGGCTCGCGTCAACGGAATTCGCCCTGCTTCGGCTCGCGTCAGCAGGAGTAGGTTCTCGACCAGGCGCGTGAGGCGGTCGACCTCCTCGAGCATGCTGCCAATCACCTCGCGGTAGCCCTCGGTGCTAAGCGGTCGATGGAGCGCGACCTCCCCGACGCTCCGCATCGCGGTGAGCGGAGTGCGGAGCTCGTGCGAGGCGTCCGCCGTGAAGCGGCGAAGCTGCTCGAAGGCCGCGTCGAGACGCGACAGGGTCTCGTTGAAGACTGTCGCGAGACGGCCGAATTCATCAGCCGAATCCGACACCGGAAGCCGCGCATCGATGGATTCCGCGGTGATGCGGCGCGCCGTATCGGCCATGGCGCCGACCGGCGCCAGGAC
>JBKPCO010000154.1:0-12492 GCA_046727415.1 Candidatus Methylomirabilota bacterium | reverse complement strand
GCCACAGCTTCTCGCGAAGACAGTAGGACGCCGGGAACAGGGGATGGGGCGCCGCCACGAGCCACTCGGGCGTCCGGTACCGGCGAAGATCGGTGAACGTCCGGAGCTTGTCCGCCTCGACGTCCGCGTTGTAGACGAGCACGTGCCGGCCCTCGACCGTCGCCTCCACGCCGGGAATCAGCAGGACGTCGTGGTCGCGCGCGAACGAGACGAGGTCGGCGCTGTAGGTGATCGTGTCGTGGTTGGTGATGCTGAGTACGCGATAGCCAGCGGACGCGGCCCGGACGATGATGTCGCGCGCCCCATAGGCGATCGAGGGCTCGGCCTCGCACGTATGTACGTGCAGATCGGCTCGGAGGCGTGCAAGCATCGCGCTCTTTCCGGAGCAAGGCCGATACCAGCCGCAACGGGTCCGGTCAACTGCACGTGTTGCTTGACGTCGCCCGCGGGCGCGTCTCCGGGAACGCTCAGAGCCGGCCGCCGATTCTTGCCGATGGGTGGATTGGATCTGGCCGCCCGTGCTCGAACGAAGCCAGTCGCGGTGCCAAGGAACTGGCCGAATCGCGTGCCAGCCCTATGCGCCAATGGCGGGATGGAATAGTGAAATCAACTATTTCCGGATATGGGGCCTGCTGGCAGGTCGATTGCTGGTGAGATTACAATGAGTTGGACATCATGAATCTTCTCGAGCGCGTGATGGGACGGTGGCGGCCGCGGCGCCAACGCTACGCGTTGGCGCTGGCAGGTGGCGGTGTGATCGGTGGCATGTACGAGGTGGGCGTCATCGCCGCGATCGAGGAGCGGCTCAACGGGGGCGGCGGCTTCGACATCTACGTCGGGTGCAGCGCGGGCTCGGTCGTGGCGTCGTTGCTCGCCAACGGCGTTCGGGCGTCCGAGATCTATCGCGTGATCGACCAGGACCTCGAGCACCCGTTGAACTTCCGGCGCGGCGCCGTCTACGCCTCGAACTCGTTCCGCCACGCGGCGGGCCGGTTTGGGCGGCTCCTCTGGGCGGTCGGCAAGAACGCGATGACGGGCATGCGCCAGTCGGTTCCCGACATGCTCGCGGCCGCCGAGCGCGATCTGCCCGCCGGATTCTTCTCGCTGACGGCGCTCGAGGTCTACATCCGCGAGACGTTCGCCGCGTTCGGGCTCAAGAACTCGTTCGCGGCGCTCGATTGCGAGCTCTTGATTCCGGCGATCGACCTCGACCGCGCCCAGCGCGTGGTCTTTGGACGGGACAGCCTCCGCGACGTGCCGATCAGCGAGGCGGTCGCGGCCTCCTCGGCGATTCCCGGCTTCTTCGAGCCGTATACGCTGCGCGGCCGCGACTACGTCGACGGCGGCGTGGGCTTCAGCGGCCACGCCGATCTGGCGGCGGAGGCGGGCGCGGACATGGTGATCGTCGTGAACCCGCTCGTGCCGAATCCCGACGGCGGCGTCGTGCCCCTGCGCAACCGCGGTCTCTACACGATCCTGGAGCAGGCCGGTCGCATCTACAGCCAGAACCTTCTGCAGCTCGGCCTGTCGACGCTACGAATCAAGCATCCGCGCACCGAGTTCCACCTGATCCAGCCCGGACGCGAGGAGACGCCGCTCTTCGGCCCGTCGATGGGCTTCGAGGCGAGCCGCGCCGCGCTCCGCTACGGCTATGAGTCGACGCGCGGGTGGCTCGACGGTCAGGGCATGGCGCTCCTGCGGCGGCTGCAGTCCGTGCCTCAGCCCGCCATCTGATAATCGGGCGTCAGCGACGCCCGCCCGCGAGTCTCGACGCCTCCGGTAGCGCGCGCAGCCGGCCCATCGCCACGATCCCGAGCGCCGGGCCGATCGCCAGCGCCGCGAACGCCCAGCGCCAGCCGACCCGCGTCACGAGTGGCGGGATGAGCCAGATCGAGAGCATCGTCAGGGCGAAGCCCGCGCACGTCTGGGTTGTCAGGGCCGTGCCCACGTAGGCGGGCGCCGAGAGCTCGGTGATGGCCGTCGAGAACTGCGCGGAGTCGGCGATGATCGTGATGCCCCAGCCGATGGCCACGAGCAACGTGAGCCACGGCGGGCCGCCGAAGGTGAAGCCGATCACGAGGGCGCAGGCGCCCGAGAGTGCCATCGCGATCATCGTGAGTGTCGTGCGGCCCCACCGGTCGGAGACGACACCGCCCGCCCAGCAGCCGAGTGCGCCGAGCGCGATCACGGCGAACGTGGCGCTGCTCGGATTGAGCCCGGCGTAGCGGCCGCCGCCGCGCGCCTCGAGGCTCGCCGTCAGGAACGCGGCCATCCACGCCCACATCGCGTAGAGCTCCCACATGTGGCCGAAATAGCCGAAGCAGGCCAGCCGCGGCCCGCGCTCGCGGAAGATCGCGGCGGCCATCCGCACGTCGAAACGGGCCGCCGGGAACCGATGGGGGCCCTCGACGACGAAGAGCTCGACGACCGCCGCGCCCACGAGGGCGAGCGCCGATGCCGTGAGAAGGGTTTCGCGCCACGGAAGCTCGGTCAGACCAGGGATGAGGTGCGGGCTCGCCGAGCCGACGGTGAGGGCGCCGACGAGGATTCCGATCGCGAGCCCGCGGCCTTCCCGGAACCACGTCGCCATGATCTTCATCGCGGGCGGATACGCGCCGGCCAGGCACACGCCGGTGGCGAACCGGAGCGCGAGCCCTGTGCCGAGATTCGACGCCCAGAGGGCGAGGGCGCCGTTGGCCGCCGCGCCCAGGACGATGCCGACGGTCATTACCCGGCGGGCCGAGAAGACGTCTGGCAGATTGACGAGCGCGCTCGCGAGGGTGCCGGCGATGAAGCCGGCCTGGACGGCGATGGTGAGCCCGGCGGCGCCGCCGCCGCCCAGGTCCCATTCCCGCGTGAGCGCGGGCAGGACCGCGGACGCGCTGAACCAGAGCGACAGGGCGAACAGCTCGGCCAGCGAGAGCAGCGTGAGCTGGCGCCAGGCTGGCGTCACGCGCGCGCCGCTACTCGACGATTTTCTTCCGCTTCAGCTCCGCGATCTCGGCGGCAGTCATGCCGAGGTCCTTCAGCACGTCCTCGGTGTGCTCGTTGGGCATCGGCGCGGCGCTACGGATGGCCCCCGGCGTGTCGGACATCTTGATGGCGATGCCGACCTGACGGACGCGGCCCTGGGTCGGGTGCTCGACGTCCACGATCATCCGGCGATGGTTGATCTGCGGATCGGCGACCATCTCGGGGATGTCGTAGACCTTGCCGACGCAGACGTCGGCGTTCACGAGGTGCTCGTACCAGTCGTCTCGGTCGCGCGTCTTGATCAGCGCTTCGATCTCGCGGCGCGCCGCCTCTTCCTCGGCGTTGGCGGCGCGGACGAGCTGGTCCTGAGTGCGGGCGAACCGCTTGAAGTCCGGCCGCCCGATCGCCTTGCAGAAGTTCTCCCAGAGCCACGGCTCGGTGCAGCCGATCGTGAGGAGCTTGCCGTCCCGGGTCTCGTAGATCGCGTAGTAGGGATACGAGCCGCCCAGGAATCCCTCGCCTCGGCGCGGTGCCAGGCCGTCGCTGAAGAAGAACCGCATGTTGGGCGTCGCCGCCAGGAGCGAGACGGTTGTGTCCAGATACGAGACGTCGACGTGCTGGCCCCGGCCGGTCCGCTCACGGGCGAAGAGCGCCAGCATGATGCCGAGCGCGCCGTGCAGGCTCGCACCGGCGTAATCGGCGACGAGGTTGAGCGGGATCGCCGGCTTGCGGTCCTTCTCGCCGATCAGGTTGAGGACGCCGGCGAGCGAGAGGTAGTTCATGTCATGCGCGGGACGGTCGCGGTATGGGCCGTCCTGACCGAAGCCCGAGAGCGAGCAGTAGACGAGGCGGGGATTGAGCTGGTGAAGCGTCTCGTAGTCGGCACCCAGCCGCTTCATCACGCCCGGCCGGAAACCCTCGACGAGCACGTCCGCGCCGGCGGCGAGCTTGCGGAACACCGCCTGGCCCTCGGGCGACTTCATGTTGAGCGTCATCGAGCGCTTGTTGCGGTTGACGAAGGTGTGGATCGTCCGCCGGACCCATTCGTCACCGGTCTCGCGGTCGGGGTCGGGCGTCTCGATCTTGAGGACCTCGGCGCCCATGTCGGCCAGCATCATTGCGGGAAGCTCAGCCGGCGCCACGCGCGCCAGCTCGAGAATCCTGATCCCATCGAGCACGCCCATGGAAGTCTCCTGTCAGTCCAGTGTTCCTTCGAGGCGCGACGTCAGCGCGCGGATGTCGGGGATGTCCTCGAGGTGACCGATCTGCTCGGCGACCGCCTCGGCCTCGTCCGTGGACAGCACGGTCTTCGCGCAGCTGAGGAACTTGTCGCGCAGTGCCGCGTCGGAAAGCGGCGTGTCGGGATGGCCCTGGGCGCCCCTCGGCTCGGTCGCGAGCGTGCGACCGTCGCGCAGGCGGACCGTCACACGGGTCCAGGCGTTCTGCTCGACGCCCTGGGGCAACCCGGGATCGACGACCATGTCGACTCGCGCCATCAGATCGCGCACCTCGGGGTTGGCGACCTCGCCGTCGGTGAACGAGCCGAAATCGACGCGGCCCTCGGTGAGGGCCGCCGCGGCGCAGAACTGCATCGAGAACTTGCGCTCGAGCGCGGTGGCCGGGTGCCTGTGCGCGAGCACGTCGGGAACGACGCGGGTCACGCCGACCTGGACGGCGGCGATGTCGCGGGCGCTCAGCCCGTGCGCGGCGCGCAGGTCGATGAGCGCGTCGATCGCCGAGTGGGTGAGGGCGCACGAGGGATATGGCTTGACGGCGATGCCCGATCCGAGCAGCTGCCACGTGCGCCCCAGGCCCTCGAGCGCGCGATCGATCGCGTGCGAGGCGCCGAATGCCGCCGCGTAGCCCTGCCGTCCCTCCAGCGCGGTCTCCGACGCGGTGAGCCCCTCGCGCGCGAGCTGCGCCGCCAGGATGCCGCTCCGCGCTGCATGACCGGCATGGTAGGGCTTCGTCATCGAGCCAAAGTTTTCCTTGAGGCCCGAGGCGTGCGAGGCCGCGATGGCCAAGGCGTGGCGCGTCTGGACGACGTCGAGTCCCATGAGCCGCGCGGCCGCCGCGGCGCAACCGAGCGTGCCGATCGACGCGGTGGCGTGCCAGCCGCGCGTGTAGTGATCCGGATTCAGCGCCGTGCCGAGCGCCACGTCGAGCTCGAAGCCGATCACGTAGCCGAGGACGAGCGCGCGGCCGTCGGCCATCTCGGATTCGCCGACCGCCAGGAGCGTCGACAAGAGCGGGACGCTCGGATGCCCCAGGAGCGCGAAGTTCGTGTCGTCGAAGTCGTGCGCGTGGCCGGCGGCGCCGTTGGCGAGGGCGGCCCAACCGGGCGTTGTCTTGAGCTTCGTGCCGACGACGGTGGCGAGCGCGATGCCGCCTTCCGCTCGCACGACGCGGCGCACGATGCCGGCGACCGGCTCGGCGGCCCCCGCCAGCATGACGCCGAGCGTGTCGAGCGCGGCGCGACGCACTCGGACCACGACGTCCGGCGGGCAGTCCTCGAGCGACGTCTTGGCGACGAATTCGGCGAGGCGGGCGGTGGCGCTCATGGACGGCACGATATCATGACTACTCAGATGAGGCCCTCGTGAAGGTGCGCTTCCTCGGCTCGGGAGACGCGTTCGGCAGCGGCGGGCGCTTCCAGACGTGCATCCATCTCGAGTGGGGCGGGGCCCAAATTCTGGTCGACTGCGGCGCGTCGTCGCTGATCGCGATGCGCCGCTTCGGTGTCGATCCGGTGGCAATCGACGCGGTGATCCTCTCGCATCTGCACGGCGATCACTTCGGCGGCGTCCCGTTCCTGATCCTCGACGGCCAGTTCACCCGGCGCACGCGCCCGCTCGTCGTGGCCGGACCACCTGGTGTGGAAGCCCGCGTGCGAGACGCCATGGAGGTGTTCTTCCCGGGCTCCTCGCGGGTGGAGCGGCGATTCGACGTCCGCTACGTCGAGCTGGCGGATCGCGTGCCGCTGTCGCTCGGCTCGGTCTCGGTCACACCGTTCGGCGTGGTCCACGCGAGCGGCGCGCCGCCCTTCGCGCTGCGCGTCGCCGGTGACGAGAAGATCGTCGCCTATTCCGGCGACACGGAGTGGACCGACAGCCTGATCGACGCCGCGCGCGGCGCCGACCTCTTCATCGCCGAGGCGTATTTCTTCGACAAGGCGGTGAAGTTCCATCTCGATCTGGCGACCCTCTTGCGCCATCGTGCCAGGCTCGAGTGTCGCCGGCTCATCGTGACCCATATGAACGAGGACATGCTCCGGCGCCGCGATGCGCTGGATATCGAGACGGCCGAGGACGGCAAGGTCGTGGTCGTGTGAGCTAGCGGGCGTCGTGGAAGATGACGCCCAGCGTGTAGCGCGACCCCGAGATGATGCGGCTCACGCCGTGGCGCATGGCGCCCCGATACACGCCCCGCGCGCTCTCGACCGGTCGGTGGCGCGTCGCGAAGATGACGATCTCGCCCTGCTCGGTGGCGATCGCCTCGCCCCGCGACTGGGCCCGCGGCCGCTGCTCGACCAGCAGGAAGTCGCCGCCCGTGTAATCGACGCCACGCCGGCTCAAGAAGCACGTGAGCTGCAGGGGAAACACGACGTCGCCGTAGATGTCCTGGTGCAGGCAGTTGTAACCGCCGCTTTCGTAGCGAAGCAGGAGTGGCGTGGGCTTGGTCTGGCCTCGCCGCCGGCAGACCGCGAGCAGCTCGTCGAGCGTCGGCGGGTGCACGAGCGGGGTCTTGGAGAGCGCGGCCTCCCACCGGTTCGCAATCGCGGCGAGCGACGGATAGGCGTGGCGGCGCAGCGCCTCGACCAGGGGCGGCAGGGGCCGGGAGAAGTATCGGTACTCGCCGATACCGAACCGGTAGCGCGCCATGTCGACCGTGCTGCGAAACCGCCCGTCGTCTCCGTAGAGGCCGATCAGCTCGGCGCACTCGGCCGGGCTGAGCACGGCCGGTGTTTTCGCGTAGCCCCATTGCCCGAGCGAGCGCTCGATCTCGCCCCAGTCCAGCCGGGCAAGCCGTGACTTCACATCCTCGGACAGGGTCGTGAAGTCCTCGGTGAGCGCCGTGCCATAATCGGTCCCGAGCGATGCAAGCGCTCCGGCGGTCGGTGCTTCCCCTGGCGGTTGTCTTCTGGCTCGCATACCTGATCCTCGCCGTCCACGCGTTCAACCAGCAGCTCTTCGACCTGGATCATGAGGCGCACACCCTGGTCCAGTCGGCGCAGCATCCCTACCTCAAGGTTCTCATGCGGGCGCTCAGCGACCTCGCCACGGGCTGGGTCCTGGTGCCCCTGAGCGTCGGCCTGTACCTCTATCTGAGACACCGCGGCCATCACGCCGTGAAGCTGATTCCGTGGATGGTGGTCGGCGCCTATGCCTTCTTCACGCTCTCCAAGTGGATCGTCGCGCGGCCGCGGCCCCGGATGTCACCGTACGGCTTTCCCAGCGCGCATACCTTCGGCGCCGTCGTCTTTTTCGGCGGGGTGATCTATCTCTTGTGGACCATGGAGATGCGACCGATCTGGCGATGGACGGGGACGGTCGTGCTGGCGCTGCTGATCCTGGGCGTCGCGGTCAGCCGGCTCTATCTGAGGGCCCACTGGCTCAGCGACGTGGCCGGCGGCCTCACCGGCGGGGCCGCGTATCTCCTGTTCTTCCTGCTCGCCGCGGAGCCGAAGCTGCGGCCGTCCCGGAGCGCGTAGCTCCGGCGGCGCCGCGAACGGCGCCGCCGGGCTCGCGTTTCGGCTACCGCTTGGCGGCGATCTTGGCCGCGGCGGCGTCGGCCTTCTTGAAGTGCTCTTCGCTGAAGCCGTAGAGCCCCGCGCCGCCGGCGAAGATCTGCGCGGCGATCTGGCGCGGGACATTCTTCAGGAGATTCGTCGACACGTGCGGGAAGTTCGAGTCGAAGTGCGGGTAATCGGTCGAGATGCACATGCGGTCGGCGCCGATGAGCCCCGCCGTCGCCTCGATCTCCGGCTCGCTGCCTTCCACTGCGGCCCAGCAGTTGCGCCGGAAGTACTCGCGGGGCGTCAGCGCCAGGTACGGCGCGTGCGAATCCCGGTACTGCGGATAGTCCCACTCGATCCGTGACAGGAGCCCGGGCACCCACGAGTTCTGGGCCTCGAGGTAGCCGACCCGGAGCTTGGGATGGAACTCGAACACGCCGCCGATGATCATTGCGATCAACGCTTGCTGCATCTCGATCCAGTGGCTGGCGACGTGACGGTAAAACCGGTTCTCGCCGTAGAGCGGGATCATGCGCGAGTAGATCGCGCTCACGCCCTCGTGGAAGCCCCAGGTGGCGTTCAGCTCCTCGTGCACGCTGTAGAGCGGATCCCAGTAGTTCGAGTGCCAGTAGTGGCCGTTGACGAGATTCGGGCGGATGAACGAGCCGACGGCACCCAGCTCACGGACGCAGCGCACCAGTTCCTTGCAGGCCAGGTGCACGTCGTGCACCGGCAGCATCGCGACCCACTTGAGCTGGTCCGGGCTGTACGAGCAGAATTCGTGGATCCAGTTGTTGTACGCCCGGCAGATGGCCAGAGACATCTGCGGGTCCATGTCGTCGCGGCCGAGAAGCGCGAGGCCCGCGGTGGGGTAGTTCACCGCGATGTCGACGCCCTCCATTTCCATGCCCATCACCTGGGCGACCGCGTCGTAGTCGCGCTCGACGGCGAAGTCGAGCCGGCCCGTGTCGAAAAGCCGCGATCCCGACAGGGGCTGCGTGCTCTGTGGCCCGCTGTTCCGCACGCGCTTCCGGTACTGCTGGATGTCGACGTCCGAGGTCGGCAGGCCGTCGACGATCGTCAGGCCGGCGGCGCCGCGCTTGGGCTTGCCGTCGGCCCCCACCGGAACGCTGACCCGGTCCTTGAACTTCGGATCCAGGTAGCGATCGAACAGATCCGGCGGCTCCATGATGTGCATGTCGCTGTCCACGAATCGGAGTCCGTCTTTCATGGCTCTCTCTCCTCTGGCGGGTGGGCGGCGCCGCGGGCCTCAGCGGTAGGCATCCGGCGCCTGTTTGACGGTGTCCCAGAACACCGGGTCGTGTCCCGGGAAGATGCGGCCGCGCACGAGCCGGGCGACGGTCTTCAGCTTCTTGAGCGAATGGAGCGCGAGCGTTGGATTCCACACAACCCCCGGCACCCGCTCCTTGTCGGCGTGCTCCTGCCAGTAACAGGCGTCGCCCGTGAGGATGACGGGACCCGTCTCGGGCAGTTCGATCAGCAGCGACTGATGGCCCGGCGTGTGACCGTCCGTGCGCAGCACGGTCACGCCCGGGAGCAATTCGGTGTCGCCGTCGAGATGACGCCAGCGGTAACCCGGCAGGTCGAAGTTCTTTCGGTAGTAGAACGACTCGAAGAAGGAGGCCGGGTAGTGGGCGTAGGCGTACTCGTCCTTCTGCACGATCAGCTCCGACTTCGGGAAGAGCGCGGCGCCCCCGGCGTGATCGAAGTGCAGGTGAGAGAGCACGACCATGTCCACCTGATCGGGCTCGAGGCCGACCAGATCGAGCCGGTGCGTCAGCAGGTCTTCCCCGGTGAAGCGCGCGAGGGGATCGCTGCGCAGGAGCCCGGGCACCGCTCGCGGCGACAGCCCGGTGTCGAAGAGAATCATGGCCTCGCTGGTGCGCACGAGCCAGCAGGCGATCGGGATCTGCACGCGCTCGCCGCCGAACTCGCCGTAGAAGAGGCCGGAGCGGTCGAAGCCCATGAACCCGTTCTGAAGGGCGTACAGAGCCTGGACTGCCATGCCGCGCATGATATCACCGGGCTCCCGGGTTGCCAGGCGGCCGGAAGTTGCCAGGCAGCCGGGAAAGAGAGTCTAATGATGCCACCGTGCCGGTAAGCACCGACCTCTCATCGCTGGGTCTCGACATCGTCGATTGCGTCGAGGCGAGCGCGCTCGAGTCGGTGCCCTTCGACCACCTCTACCTGGACGGCGTCTTCTCCCGGGAGACCTACGATCGGCTGCTCGACCACCTGCCGGAAACGGGGCGCTATCGCGAGCTCCGCCACCGCGAGGCGATGCGGCCGGACGGCCGGAGCGCGCGCCGCAAGTTCTACCTGTTCCCCGAGCACATCGCCCTCCTGCCGCCGGCGCAGCGCGCCATCTGGCTCGAGGTGTCGCGCGTCCTGCGTTCGCCGGCGCTTCAGGACGCGTTCAAGCGCAAGTTCCGCCGCGCGCTCGAGGGGCGATTCAGCCGGTCGGTCGAGCAGCTCACGTTCTATCCCGTTCCGATGCTGCTCCGGGATCTGGGCGGCTACCGGATCGGGATCCACGGCGACTCCGTGAGCAAGGCCATCACCGTGCAGTTCTACCTGCCGCGGGACGACTCGCAGGCGCGGCTGGGAACGCTCTTTCACGAGGGACGGGACGGCGAGGCCGCGCGGCGTTTCAAGGCTCTCGCGTTCCGGCCGGCCACCGGCTACGCGTTTCCCGTCGTGTACCACGCGACCTGGCACAGCGTCGCGCCGACGTCGGACGCCGACGGCGAGCGGAATTCGCTCATGCTGACCTACTACGTCCAGAATGGCGTCGTCGACCGCCTGGCGGAACGGGCCAAGCGCCTCTGGGTCTTCCTCGCGTACGCCGTGCGCCGATAACGCTACAATCTCGCCCATGGACTTTCAGCTGACCGAGCAGCAGGAGCTGATTCGCAAGGAAGTCGCCACCCTGGCGCGGTCGTTTTCGCTCGACTACTGGCTCGAGAAGGACCGGAAGGCGGAATACCCGGCGGACTGGATCCGCGCCTTCGCCCAGGCCGGCTGGCTGGGGATGATCATCCCGGAGGAGTACGGCGGCTCGGGCCTCGGCGTGACGGAAGCCGCGGTGATGTTGTACGAGATCTGCGCGGCCGGCGCCGGGACTACCGGCGCCTCGCCGATCCACTTCTATCTCTTCCCGCCGATGCCCGTGATCAAGCACGGTTCAGAAGACCTGAAGCGGCGCTACCTGCCGGGCGTGGCCACGGGCGACATCATCATATCGTTCGGCGTGACGGAGCCCAACGCCGGCACCGACACCTCGCGGATCCAGACGCGCGCGGAGCGCCACGGCGACCGCTACGTCGTCAACGGCCGGAAGGTGTGGAACACCAACGCTCAGCACGCGACCCACATCTTGTTGCTGGCGCGCACGGCGCCCCGCGACACGGCCAAGCCGTTCGCGGGCCTGACGCTCTTCTTCACGGAGTTCGACCGCGCCCGGATCGCCGTCCGCGAGATCGAGAAGCTCGGGCGCGCGGCTGTCGACTCCAACGAGATCTTCATCGACGGCCTCGAGATCCCCGAGGCGAACGTGGTCGGCGAGGTGGGCCGGGGCTTCTACCATCTCCTCGACTCGCTGAACCCCGAGCGCGTCTTCACCGGGATCGAGGCGGTCGGCATCGGACGGGCCGCGCTCGATCGCGCCGTCCAGTACGCCAAGGAGCGCGTCGTCTTCGACCGGCCCATCGGGCAGAACCAGGCGATCGCCCATCCGCTCGCGCTTGCGTGGGCGAAGCTTGAGTCGGCGGGGCTTATGTGCATGAAGGCGGCGTGGCTCTTCGACAACGGACGGCCCTGCGGCGCCGAGTCGAACACCGCCAAGCTCCTGGCGGCCGAGGCGGGCTTCGAGGCGTGCGACGTCGCCCTGCAGACCCACGGCGGCTACGGCTACGCCAAGGAGTTCTACATCGAGCGGCTCTGGCGCGAGGTACGCCTCTACAAGATCGCGCCGGTGTCGCAGCAGATGGTCCTGAACCACATCTCGGAGCACGTGCTCGGCCTGCCCAAGAGCTACTGACCTGGACGTGAAGGAGGCGGCGATGGCCACGAGAATCGGTCGGCGCGGATTCCTGGCGGGGACGACGGGCGCGATGCTGGCCGCGACGCTGCCGGCCCCGGCCATCGCCCAGAACAAGCCGGTCCGCATCGGCCTGCTCACCGTGAAGACCGGTCCGCTCGCCACCGGCGGGATCCAGATGGAGCAGGGCACCATCCGATTCCTCAAGGACCGGAACAACATGCTGGCCGGTCGCAAGGTCGAGCTGGTGGTCGCCGACACCGGCGGTAACCCTGCCGGCACCAAGACCAAGACGCAAGAGCTCGTCGAGCGCGACCACGTGGACATGATCTTCGGCCCACTCGCCGCGTTCGAGCTGCTCGCGATCTCCGACTACACCGCGCAGGCCAAGATGCCGATCCTCAGTTTGGCCGCCGCCGAAGACATGACCCAGCGCCGGCCCAACCCGTACTTCGTGCGGGCCTCCGGAACCTCGGCGCAACCCCTGCACGTGCTGGCGGACTACGCAGCGAAGGAGCTGAAGCTCAAGCGGGTCATCACCATCGCCGACGACTTCGCGTTCGGCCATGAGCAGATGGGGGGCTTCCAGCGCGTCTTCGAGGACGCCGGGGGCCGGGTCGTCAAGAAGCTGTGGCCGCCTCTGGTGACGCCCGACTACACGCCGTACCTCGCCCAGATCGGGGGCGTGGACGCCGTCGTGCAGGGCTTCGCCGGATCGAACCCC
>JBKPCO010000153.1:0-20134 GCA_046727415.1 Candidatus Methylomirabilota bacterium | reverse complement strand
CCGGTGGCGATCACCATCAATGCGAATGAGATGCCGACCTTTGGCATCTTCGTTACGGGCACGAGCACCGTCTCGTTCGCCCCGGCGTTGAATCGAATCTTTGTGCGATTCACGGATGCCGGGGGCTTGGCACGAGGGTCGACGAGCGTCGCGGCGAGAACACAGTGAGGATCACGGTCGCGACTACAAGCACGGCCCGCCGACGGCCGTCACTACGAGGTATACGAGGGAGAGCTCCTCGTGAGCCTGCTCTGGCGCGACTCTTCGTAACCTCGGTCGCAGAGATCTAGCGGCCGACCGGGCCGCTGATCCACCTGGCCGACCGCGCGTGATGGGGCCCGTAATCCCCGGCCTCACGCCGTCGCGCCATCTCCGCCAGTCGGCGCTCCTTCTCCGGCGTGCGCTCGGCGATGGTGTCCTGGACGTCCTTGAGCTGCGTCTCGTAGTCGCGGCCGACCGGGCAGACGTCCACGCAGCGCGTGCAGCCGGAGTAGACGCCGACGCCGCGCAGGATCGACTGCCAGCTCATGAACGACTCCTTCGACTTCAGCAGCGCCAGCTGTTCATCGCGCGAAGCCTGCACCATGCGCTCGACGTGACCCATCAGGTAGCTGAACCCGTAGGGCGAGGCGAGCGGGGCGCAGCGCTCCTTGTCGAGCGTCCACTGGCCGATCGCGTCGGCCGGGCAGGCGAGGAGACAGCGTCCGCACGCTTCGCCGGCGCAGAGCGGGTCGGTCAGCGGACGATCGGCTTCGAGCTCCGCGCTCGTGAGCACCGCGCCCAGCATGACGCGCGGGCCGTACTCTGGCGTGAGCAACATTAAATTCAGCCCGAGCGTGCCGAGCCCGGCCTCGACCGCCGCGTGGGCGAGGGACAGCGGACCCCGCGTGTCGCCCTTCGGATCGTAGTGGCGCGGATCGAAGTGGACGGGCGGCACCGTGATCGACGGAAAGCCCGCGTCCTCCAGGAAGTAGACGAGCTTCAGCTCGATCTCCTCGAGGTCCGACAGCACCAGCTCGGTCGAGTACTGCTTGTGCCGGTCGTCGTGGCCCTTCAGGCGATTGATCCCGGTGAGCAGGCGACGACCCAGAACGAGCACCGACTTCGAGTCCACCGGCGTGATACGCGCCGGTGTTTGCGGCCGCGCCGGATCGGGTGGGTGGCGATCGAGGACGTCGCCGCGGGCGATGCCGACCAGGTCGGCGCCGAGCGCCCTGGCCTTCGCCTTGACGTCGGCGGCGGCGAGGCTCACGCGGGAGTCCCGGCGCGCCGCGCCGGCGGACGGTAGCCGGCCTCGCCGATCCAGCGCACGCGCCCGTCGGCCATCCCGCGGATCGGCTCACCCCGCTTCCTGATGCCGAGCAGCTCGCGCGCCCGCGCCACCTTGGCGTCGGTCTTCTCGGGAATCTCTCGATGGGCTTCCTTGAGGAAGCGGTTGTAGTCGTCGCCGACCGGGCACACGGCGAGGCAGCGCGGGCAGTCGCCGAAGGCGCCGACGACGCGCAGGAGCCCCTGCCAGATGCCGAACCACTCGTGACCACCGAGCGCGCTGAGCTTCGCTGCGCCGCCGTCGCCGCGAACGAACGCGCTGAAGACGCGGACGATCGTGGAGAAGCCGAACTCCTGAGCGAACGTCGCGCACAGGCGCTTGTCGAGTCCCCAGTGCTGGACCGCATCGGGCGGGCAGGAGTAGAGGCAGCGCGAACAGGGCTCGCCGACGCAGAGCTGCTCGGTGAGCTTGCCGTCGGGCTCGAGCACCGCGTCGGTGAGAACGACTGTCGTGTAGCAGCGCGGTCCGGCCTCTTTCGTCAGCAAGTTCAGCTCGAGGCCGATCGTGCCGAGCCCGGCCTCGATGGCGACGTGGCGCGTCGAGAGCGAGCCGTAGCTCGCGGTCTTCATCTCCCAAACGGTCTCCTGCGCCGCGGTCTGGAACGCCCAGTGACCGTGGTCTTCCAGGAAGCGCGCGATCCGGTAGCCGACCTTGTCCATCTCGCGCAGCACGAGCTGGTCCACGTGGTGGATGCAGGCGTTGTCGCGCGCGCGGAACGCGCCCGCTGGAATGCGCTTGAAGAACGCGACGCAGCTGCGGATTTCCGGAGAGATGCGCTCGGGAATCTGCGGATACGCCGGGTCCGGGGGGAAGGCGTTCAGCACGGCGGCGTCGGCGATCCCGACGCCATCGGCACCGAGCTCCCGCGCCTTCGCCCTGACGACCGCGGCCGTGAGCGCCATAACGGGCACATGATGGCACAGTATGCGGGCGCTGGCTCCTCGCGAACCGACTGGCCCCAATCGTTCAGGCACTTACGCGGCAGGCGTGTCTCCGGGCTCGCCGAAATTGTGTGGTGTTTGTGTGGTAAGTCGGGGCCCGGGGCCGGTGTGCGGTGAGGGAGCCGTCACGGGCGCTTGCTTGTTCAGGAGCGCCCGTGACGGGGGGAGGGTTACGCGGAGGCCGTCTTCTTCTTCGGTGTGAGCGGGACGACGTTCGAGCTGCTCTCGGCCAGATCACGCCGCATGTAGGCCTCGACGGCCGTCACGGCCTGGCGCTGATCGGCCTCATCCGTGATGTTGTATCTGTTGAAGATTGCACGGGAGCGGTGGCCGGTGAACTTCATGGCGACCGTCTCGGGGACACCGCTCCTGGTGAGGTTTCGGACGGCGCTCCTACGGAAATCATGAAAATGCAGGCCGGGCACTCCGGCCGCTATGCGGGCCGTCCGCCAGGCCCGGCGAAAATCCCGGTGGATCGGCTTCCCATCCCGATGGAAGACGAGAGTCGCGAGCTGCGTCGTGCCGTCCGGTTGCGTGATGGTGCGGGCCTGCCAGCGGGCCTCGATGAGGCTGGCGAGGGCGGACCCGGCGGGGATCGGCAGGGTGCGCGGCTCCTTGGTCTTCGAGTGCTCGATCTTCAGGGTGATCAGGCCCCGGGTGCGATCCACATCGGTCCAGGCGAGGGTCAGGACCTCGTTCTTGCGCCAGCCACTCGTATACGCGAATTGGGCGACCGTATCGAGCGGGCTCGGCAGGTGACTCGCGATCCGGGCGAAGGTGGCGGGCTCGACGAAGCCCTGGCGGGGCGTCTCCGGGAGCAGCGTGATCTTCGGCCGATGGGTGATGCGCTCCTGGTCGATGCCGAGCCGAAACGCTCGGTTGAGGGCGGCGAGATCGCGATTGATGGTCGGGTTCGCGTAGCCGTCGGCCAGTTGGGCGGCTTTGTACTTCTCGATCCGCGTGGTCGTGATGTCGAGGGCGCGCTCGCGGGCGAACGCGGTCTTGAGAATGGCGATCCGATACGTCTGATTCGGTGCGAGCGGCGCTGATGGGTCGTGTAATCGTCGAGCAGATCGGTGAGGAGGGAGGCCTGCTCCCCCTTTGGCGGCGACGCGGGCTACCTGCCCCTCACCGGTGCCGACATCGAGGACGCGGTCGGCGCCCCGCAGCCACTCCGCGGCCAGCGGGAGGATCTGCTCCTCGTACTCCGGGTCGGCGCCGTCGGTGAAGCCCTCCTGCCACCAGCCGGCGTGTTGCTCCCAGGCGTCGTCCACGCCGGAAGGTCTAGCCCAGCGGGGCTCTCCGCACCCACACCTGGGCGACCTTGTCGGTGTGGATCCGCTCCCAGCCCGGCGCCAGATCGAGGACCTGCGCCAGCGGCTTCTCCTTGGGCCACACCACGACGTCGATCGTGTGGCTGTCGAGGATCGCCTGCCACTCGGGTGCCGCCCGGGCCAGCTTGAAGTACTCCTCCGCCAGCGCCGTCGGATACATGTCGTAGCGGTCGTCCATGAACACCCGCTGGCGCGGCCAGTACTCGTGGATGACGTAGGCGCTCCACTCGTCGGTGGTCAGCATGTGGCTGCCGAGCAGGCCCTGTTGCTCCACGAACCGCATCGACTCCACCGGGTAGGTGTCGAGGTTGTAGTCCTTCACCGCCGCGGCCTGGGACAGGGCGCGGAATCCGATCACGACCAGGAACCCCAGGACGGCCCAGTTGATCGGGGACCCGTGGTCGGGGCGCTCCTCGTCGACGGCCAGCGCCCGGGCGGCCACGGCGAGCCCGACGATCGGCACCAGCGCGAGGTTCCTCAGCGCCCATAGTCCGAGGAGGAGGAACGCGATGCCCACCAGCACGTCCCGCCGCGACGGGCGTCGGCCCTGGCCGCCGATGGCGAAGGAGAAGATCGCCACCCAGATGGCGAAGAGCACCCCGACGAAGCTGTGGAAATCAGGCGAGTGCCACTCCGTGACCTGGTTGAGCACATCGCCGCGGGCGAGGAGGTGGATCGGGAACGTCAGCAGCGACGTGCCCAGCGGGTTCACGAAGCACAACCCGAAGGCGGCGGCGGAACCGATCAGCAGGGAACGTTCCCGTCCCTCCCATGGGCGGGCTCCGTCGAGCCACCGGCCGACCAGGTGCGCGCCGAGGAAGGCGAACCCGAGGGCAAAGGTGCCGTGCATGTTGGCCCACGGCCACAGGAGCAGCGGGAGCGCCCACCGGGGGTGACGGCCGAGCGTCGACTCGGGCACCTCCACGATCCACAGGAGGAGCACCATGCCGAGCACGCCGAGCAGCAGCGGCCGTTCCGACCACAGCGTTAACGACACCGTCAACGCCGCCAGCGTCAGCATGGCGGCCCGGGGCCGCTCTCCCGTCAGGCGGGTGGCCAGCTTGAAGACCAGGAAGGCGATCAGGGCTGACAGCGTCGCCCGGAACATCCGGAGCCCGAAGGGCCCGACGGTGGCGTCGATCGTGGCGTAGAGCGCCTCGGCCAGCCAGGACTGCACGACCCAGGGGGCGTTGGGAACGGTGAACGAGTAGAGGTCGGCCCGGGGGATGCCGTGGTTGAGGATCCAGTGGCCCGTCCGCAGGTGCCACAAGAAGGAGTTGTCCTGCAGCGGCCGCAGCTGGATCGCCCAGGCGTAGAGGGCGAAGCAGGCTCCGAAAAGCGTCGCCATCGACGGGCGCCGCCGGGGCCTGGCGCCGCCGTCGCCGGGTTCGCCATCCGGAAGCAGAGCGGCAGGAACTTCGATCGTTGACGTACCGGACAATGGAGCTCCCTGAGTGATCAGACCGTTGCTTGGAGGGCCCCGAGCAATGCCGCCACCACCTGTTCCAGTTCCTCTGGCGTGAGCCGGGGATGCACCGGCAGCGAGAGGCAGCGGGAGGCGGCCGTGCGGGCCATCGGTGCGTCGCTCCGCACGACCTGCGGGTGATCGCGGTAGATCGGGTAGTCCCAGGCCAGGCGCGGGTAGTACACGCCGGCCTCGACGAGCGTGGAGCGTAGACGCGATAAAGGCCCAGTTGACGAAATCTCCGTTCTCGGCATAGCCGCCCTCCTGCCCGTCTTCGCCGTTCTCCCCCCGGACAGCGCGGACAACCGGCGTGACGCAGGATTTTCTACCAGAACGGAGCGCGGGTCCAGAGGGATGCACGCGAATGTCGGGAGTACGTGATTGTCCGCTCCCGAGTGCAACGTGAAATGACCGCTCCCAGCGGGCGCCCGGCGAGAACTGGTCACCGAGGAGGTGACCATGGCCTATCCCGTCGGCGCCGTGGAGCGCGCCATGAAGGTCCAAGAGGTCATCTTGCGAGCGCTGAGTGGGCAGCTCACCTGACTCCAGGCCGCCGACATTCTCGGCCGGAGTCCGCGCAGCATCCGCCGCCTGCGGCTGCGCTATGAGCGCTACGGCTATGACGGGCTGTTGGATGGCCGTCGGCAGACGCCCTCGCCCAAGCGGGCCCCCGTCGCCGAGGTCGAGCGGATGCTCCGGCTGTACGCCACACACTATCGCGGCTTCAATGTGCGCCACTACGCGCTAGACATGACACTCGCGAGGTGGCTCTGACGGGCTCCGGTGGTGTCGGCCTGCGTGAGATGCCCGCCGCACAATTTCCGCACAGCACGCCGAAAAGCCGCTCCTGGCGCGGGGATTTAATCGCGCACGTGATCGGACATCATGTGTACAGAGCTCGAAAATCGCGCGATCTCGAACAAGGGCCGCCTCGAATGCGTGGGCTCGACGTGCTGGAGAGGGTGGGAGGCGAAGCGTGTTGAGTGTGCTGTTCCGGGCTGCGAGTGTGCGGTGATTGTGTGGTGAACCCACGCGAAGCTATGCAAATGGACGCGAACGCCCTGACAGGAAATGCGCGATTTCTTTGTGCCGTGTTGCGTCGGGTCTCCTCTGGCTCATGATGGCACATCTTGCGTTTGTCGCTTCACCTGGGAGAGACTGCCGGCGGGAGGGAGAGCCATGGACGAGCTGAAGGTCGTGCGCCTCGACGAGACAGAAGTGGTCAAGTTCGGACCCGACGCGGTCTATCAGCTGATCCTCGGCGACGACGAGGGGACCACCCCGATCCGCACGGGCATCCAGACCTCGCAGCCCGGCTACGCGGCTCCCGTCCACTCCCATCCCTACATGGAAGTGCTGCACATCCTCGACGGCGTGGCCGAGGCGTGGATCGACGGCCAGGAGGATCGGAAGGTCATGCTGCGTCGGGGCGACACGGTTGCGATCCCGCCGGGCGTGCCGCACAGCTTCCGGGTCGTGGGCGACGAGGTGCTTCGCCTGCTCGGTACGCACGCCTCCCCGAAGCGGATCGTCAGCTACAAGGACGGCGCGAAGAGCGACGCGCGCGGGTACCGCGTCTACGGATCCTGAAGCGCGCGCCCGGCTCCTTTGACCGGGAACAGGAGCACCAGCTCCTTCTGGCTCCTGTAGAATTCGACGCTCGGCCGGCTCGGATCGCGCTCACATTCTCTCGCTATGCGCTCGAAGGTCCGCCCGATCTCCGGGATGTGATCCTCCCAGTTTTTGAGCCGATCGTGCGCATACTCCCCGCCCGGGATGGTCCACTCCACGAGCCCCATCGCGCGCGGGTCGTCATCGGGCTCGACCGCGACGCACGCGCGATACGGACCGTCCGGAGGCTGGAACGTTCCATAGAACCTTCTTCGCTTCAGGCTCGGTAGCCGCCCCTCCAGCTGACGAAAGGCTTCCGCCGCGCCGGGCAGACCCGTCGTGGACTCGACGTACATGACCGGGATCGCCTGACGATGAACAACCTGTACCGCCATGACGTCATCTTAGACCCGCTCGACATCCGGCCGTCCCAGGAAGCCGTACGGCCGCACGAGGAGCGTCGCGATCAGGACCAAGTAGGACGCGACGTGACTGAATCCCCCGCCGACGAAGGGATCGAGGTAGCCGGTCACCAGCGATTCCAGGATTCCGACGACGAAGGCCGCGATGATCGTGCCCGGCAGGCTGTCGAGGCCACCGAGGATCACGATCGGAAACACCTTGAGCCCGAGAAGCTCAATCCCGAATCCGCCGCCCGAGGCGAAGCTCCAGAGCGTTCCCGCCAGAACCGAGAGCACACCCACCAGGCCCCACGTGAGCGCGAAGTGCCGATGGAGGTCGATGCCGACTGCCATCGCGACCTGCTGATCGCTGGCTACCGCGCGCAGGGCCAGACCCGTGCGACTGCCGTGGAAGAACCAGCTCAAAGCGGCGATGGCCGCGGCGGCGATCGCGGCGGCGGCGATCTTGTCGACCGCAACCGGCAAGCCGCCGAGGACGAGCGGGTCGGCCGGAAACGGCGACACGATCCGCACCGGCCGCCCGGCGAACACGACCGTCGCGGCACCGCGCATGAAGATGCCAACGCCGATCGTGACCATGATCAGCGAGAGCAGCGAGCGCTGGAGCAGCGGCCGCAGGACGACCCGATTGAAGAGGAGCGCCAGCCCGATCATGGCCACGCAGGCGGCGCCGAGCGCTCCGGCGAGCCCGATGCCGAGTACCTGGCCCACCGCAGCGGCCGCGCGTGAGCCCACCATGGTCCATTCGCCGACGGCGAAATTGATCATGCGCGAAGCTTTGTAGACGACCACGAAGGCGAGCGCGACCAGCGCGTAGATGGCTCCGGCCAGCGCGCCGTCGACGACGAGGAACGCGAAGAACGCCGGGTCGGGCATAGCGGTGTCGAGCCGCGAGCTCAGCCGGCGCCGAGGTATGCGCGCTGCACCTCGGGCGCGGCGAGCAGATCGGCGGCGGCGCCGGAGAGCACGACCCGCCCGGTCTGGAGCACGTAGGCGTGGGCGGCGCACTGTAGTGCCATGCGCGCATTCTGCTCCACGAGCAGGATGGCAGTTCCCTCGCCGGCAAGCCGGGGAATGATCCGGAAGATCTCGCGCACGAGGAGCGGCGCCAGGCCGAGCGACGGCTCGTCGAGCATCAGGAGGCGGGGGCGGGCCATCATCGCCCGGCCGATCGCGAGCATCTGCTGCTCGCCCCCGCTCAAGCTTCCCGCGAGCTGGCGCCGGCGCGTGTGGAGCACCGGGAACAGGGCGTACGCGCGCTCTAGGTCGATCCCAAAATTGCGCCGCTCCCTCGCCGCGAGCCCGCCGAGACGGAGATTCTCGAGGACGGTCATGCGCGCCAGCATGCCGCGCCCCTCCGGGACGTGGATGATGCGCCGCCGGGCGATCTGATGGACGGGCAGCCCGACGAGCTCCTCGCCGAGCAGGCTGACTGAGCCCTGGCGCGCGCGCACGACGCCCGAGATGGCTCGGAGCAGCGTCGACTTTCCGGCGCCGTTGGCTCCGATGAGCGCGACGATGCCGGCCTGCGGCACGGTCAGACTCACGCCCTGAAGAGCGCGGATGCGTCCGTAGCTCACGTGCAGATCGCGAATCTCCAGAAGCGCCGGCGAGTCGAGGGGCGCCCCGGCTTCGCCGGGGCGTCTCCGAGCGTCGGAGGGCTGGGGGGGCCCGCCGAGGCCCCCCATGTCAACCAAGATAGGCCTCGATCACCCGCGGATCGCGCTGCACATGCTCCGGCGGTCCCTCGGCGATCTTCTGCCCGAAGTTGAGCACCGTGACGACCCGCGAGAGCTTCATGACCAGCGACATCTTGTGCTCGATCAGCAAGATCGTGACGCCGAGCCGGTTGACGTGCTCGATCAGTGTCTCGAGCTCGAGGGTTTCCTGGGGGTTCATCCCGGCGGACGGCTCGTCGAGAAGAAGCAGGCGAGGCCCGCTCGCGAGGGCACGCGCGATCTCGAGCCGCCGCTGCTCGCCGTAGGGGAGCTCCACGGCGGCCTGGTCGGCCCGCGTCGCAAGCCCGACCAGCTCGAGGACTTCCGCCGCGCGTGAGCGCGCGGCCGCTTCACCGCGCGAGCGGCGAAACGGCGTCTCGAGCAGCGGCGCCAGGAGCCCGCCTCGCGTCCGGCAGTGCAGGCCGAGCAGGACGTTCTCGAGCACGGTCATCGAGCCGAAGAGCCGGATGTTCTGGAAGGTGCGGCACATCCCCATCGCCGTGCGACGGTATGCCGGCAGATGGGCGATGTCGACGCCGCCGAAGCGGATGCGACCGCTCCCGGCGTCGAGCGCGCCGGTCACCAGGTTGAAGAACGTCGTCTTGCCGGCGCCGTTCGGTCCGATGATCGCGTGAATGCCGCCCGCCTCGACCGTGAGGTCGAGGCCCGCCAGGACGATGAGGCTCCCGAAGCTCCGGGAGAGCCCCTCAACCGTGAGCAGCGGCCCGCTCACCGCGCGACGAGAGCCGGGCCAGCAGGGCCGCATCGAGCAAGCCTTGTGGCCGGACGAGCATCATGACGAGCACCAGGAGCCCGTAGAGAATCTCCCGCCAGTCCTTCACCCAGCGGAGGAGCTCCGGAAGGATCGAGAGGATCGTCGCGCCCGCGACGGCGCCCCAGAAGCTCGCGAGTCCCCCAAAGACGGCGTACAGCATGACGAAGAGCGAGCGTCCGACGCCGAACGCCTCGGGATCGATGAAGAGCGTGTAGTGCGCGTAGAGGGCGCCGCCGAGCCCGGCGATGACACCGCCCGCCGCGAAGGCCGCGAGCTTCACGTAGGTCGAGTTCACGCCCATCGCCTCGGCGGCCGCCTCGTCGTCGCGAAGCGCCGCGAACGCACGGCCCATCCGCGAGCCCGCGAGCCGGGTGAAGAAATACGCCAGCACGACGAGGAGCCCGAGCACGTGCCAGATGGTGGTCGCGGGCGGAATGCCGGCAAACCCGGCGGGTCCGCCGAAGGCCGGCAGGTTCAGGAACAGGACGCGCACCATCTCGCCGAAGCCGAACGTCACGAGCACCAGATAGAGGCCGCGAAGCCGCAGCGCCGGAAAGCCCACGGCGAGCCCGACCAGGCCGCCGACCAGCCCGCCCGCGGCCAGCGCCAGCGGGAACGGCACCTGATGATGCACCGAGAGATAGGCGGCCGTGTAGGCACCCAGCGCCATGAAGCCGCCCTGGCCGGCCGAGAGCTGGCCGGCCGACGCCGGCAGATAGAACGAGAGCGCCATGATGACGTCGATGCCCGCGAAGATCATGATCGAGACGGCGTAGTCCGACAGCACGCGGGCCTCAGCCGGTCTGAAGCCGCGCGCCCAGAAGACCGGTGGGGCGCACGAGGAGGATGACGATCATCACCGCGAACGCGAACGCGTCCCGGTAGGACGACGCGAGATACGCGACGCTGAGCACCTCGACGACGCCGACCACGAGCCCGCCGACCATCGCGCCGCTGACGTTGCCGAGGCCGCCGAGCAGCATGATGGCGAGACCCTTGAGCCCCACCTTCACGCCGAAGAACGGGCTCAGTCCGGTGAAGTTCCAGGCCAGGAGCACCCCGGCGGCGCCGGCGAGCGCCGAGGCGACCGCGAACGTCGCCACGATCGCCAGCGACACGTTCACGCCGAGCAGGCCCGCCACCGTCGGATTCTCGGCGGTCGCGCGGATCGTCATGCCGAGCGGTGTCGCGCGCAGGAACAGCTCGAGGGCGCCCATCAGCGCGACCGACGTGGCGAGGATGAGGAGCTGCACCGAGGACAGGGTCAGGGGGCCCAGCGCGAAGGCGGCCGACGCGAAGGGCGCGGGGAACGCGACCGGCTCGGCGCCGAACATCTTCACCACCGCGTGCTGGAGGATCAGACCGACGGCGATCGTCGTCATCAGGGGCGTGACGTGGCTGCCGCGATCGCGCACCGGGCGGAACGCCACGCGCTCGATGACGACGCCCAGCACCGCCGCCGCGAGCATCGCCCCGCCGAGGGTGACCCACGGCGAGAATCCGGCGAGCGCCAGGGCCAGGCCCACGTAGGCGCCGACCATGAAGACCTCGCCGTGCGCCAGGTGCAGGAGGTTCAGCACCCCGAAGATCAGCGTGTATCCGATCGCGACGAGGGCGTAGGCGCCGCCGAGCATCAGCCCGTTGACGAGCTGTTGAGCGAGCATCGTGCGCGCGATGATACACCTGGATTGACAGGCCTCGGCCCGTCGTATTACCGTCGCCGAACCGATGAGCGCCCTCACGAAGATCCGCATCTTTCCCACGGGCATGCGGCTGCACGAGTGGATCGCGTTCGAGGAGGGTTACTTCCGCGCCGAGGGCCTCGATCCCGAGGTGATGTGGGATGTCTACCTCGGCCAGATGAAGGCGTGGAGCGGCGGCTACAAGCTCCGGCCCCAGGACCAGCCGTTTCTCGAGGGCGCGCAGGCGATCGGCAACGCGTGCGCGTGGGGCAGTGTGTGCAACGCCGGCGCCGGGATGGGCAAGTTCGTGCCCGACGCCTACGGCGTGGCGCGCCACGCGATCTACGTACGGCCGGACTCGCGCATCCACCGGCCGGAAGATCTTCGCGGTGTGCCCATCGCGGTCGGCCTCATGGCGGGCAGCCACTACAACGTTCCCTACCGGCTCGAGTCGTACCTGCCGCTGACCGACATCAAGATCGAGCCCGTCGGCGGCTTCGGTCGCCGGCTCGACGCCTTGCTGAAGGGTGAGGTGGAGGCGGCGAGCCTTCTGGATCCGCAGATCTACATGGCGGAAGAGCTCGGGCTCAGAAAGATCCTGGGCGGCGAGTTCAACACCCTCTGGTGGGTCGACGAGTCGAGCGAGCGCGACGTGCTGCGCCGCTACTTCACGGCGCTCGCCCGCGCCGACGCGGCGATCGAGCGCGATCTCGGCCGCTACCTGCCGCTCTGGACGAAGTGCGTGCCTCCGGAATTCGCCGGCCGGCCGTGGCGCGTCGAGCAGTGGGGCGCCGGCGAGCGGTTCGTCTTCGCGCCCTATCCCGCCGACAAGCTCGCCGAGGTGATGGCGGCGATCAACCGCTGGGGCATGGGCCGCGAGATGCAGATCACGGAATTCGACCGGCTCGCGCTGTCGCTGGCGTGAGCGGAGGAATCGATATGCTCGAGTCTCGACGTCGGGCGCTCGCGATCGGCCTCGTCGTCGCCCTGTTCGCGGGGCTGATGGCGGCGCCGGCGATCGGCGCGAAGCTGGCGGGCGACAAGGTGCGCCTGGGCGTGATCATGCCGATGGCCGGGATCTTCGTGGACTGGGGGCAGCACGGGCTCATCGGCGCCGAGTTCGCGCGCGACGAGATCAACGCGGCCGGCGGGATCGGCGGGCTGCCGGTCGAGCTGGTCGTCGCCGACGACCGCGGCGACCCGAAGGAGTCGGTCACGCTGACGCGCCGCCTGGCCCAGACCGATCGCGTCCTCATGATCCACGGGTCGATCTCGAGCTCGAGCGCGGGCGTCATGTTCCCGCTCTCCCAGAGCCTGAAGGTGCCGATCATCACGCCGACCGCCGCCGCGCCCGGGCTCACCGACAAGTTCCGCCCGTGGGCCTACACGATGAACCCCGGCGCCGCCCGCGCTCTGGGTACGGGGTTGGCCGCGCTGCGCAAACACAACCCTGGCGTCAAGAAGGCGGTCATCCTCTACAACAGCGCCGACGCCATCTCGAAAGCCGAGGGCGAGGGCGTGATGCCCAACACCCTGAAGCAGGCCAACGTCGAGCTCGTCGACTCGATCACCTTCCAGACCGGCGACCTCGACTTCAGCGCTCAGGTCACCCGCGCTCTCGGCAAGCAGCCGGACATGCTGTTTCTCGGCTCCGCTTCGCGTGAGGCCGCGCTGATCGCCAAGGAGGCGCGGCGGCAGGGTTACAAGGGGCCGTTCCACGGCGGCGTCGCGACCGCCACGCCCGATCTCGTCACGCTGGGTGGCGATGCCGTCGACGGGTGGTATACGACGACGTACGCATGGAACGAGCGGCCGATCCCCCGCGTGCAGACCTTCGTGAAGAAGTTCCTCGAGCGCTCGGGCGGCAAGCGGCCGAACTCGTCCGCCCTGGCGATGTACGACCAGCTCTTCATCTCGAAGATGTGCATCGAGAGCAGCGGAGTCACCAATAAGCCCGACGACCTCGACAGCGACCGCGAGAAGCTCGCGAAGTGCTGGGCGGGGCTCAAGGCCTACGATGGCGCCATCGGCGCGGTCACCATGAACGAGCTCGGCGTCAACGTCGGGCAGATCTGGGCGCTCACGGTCAAGAAGGGCGTCTTCACGCTCGCCGAGTAGCGACGCGTGACGGCGCCGGCGTTGCCGATCCTTCCCACGACCGTCGTCGGCAGCTACGCCATTCCCGCCTGGCTCTGGGCGGCGTATGAGAAGATCGAGGCCGGCGGCTTCGGCGTCATGGACGTCGCGGAGACGGAAAACGATGCCGTCGCGACCGCCGTCCGCGACCAGGAGCGAGCCGGCGTCGACCTGATCTCGGACGGCGAGATGCGGCGCCAGGGATTCATCGTCTCGATCTTCAAGTACTTCCACGGGCTGCGCGCGCTTCCGCCGCGGCGGAAGGTGGGTGTCCTCTCCTACGACGGCCACGTGTTCTACGAGCCCGTCGAGCGCGTCACGGCGCCCGAAGGGCTCGGCACGCTGAAGGAGCTCGATTACCTCCGGCGCGTGACGACGCGCCCGTTCAAGATTACGTTGCCGGGCCCGATGACGCTCGCCACCCAGGTCACGAAGGGCGGCCCGTACCGGGACCGGGCCGAGGTCGCCGCCGACTTGGCGCCGATCATCAACCGTGAGCTGCGCGCCCTGTCAGCCGCCGGCGCCCGCAATCTCCAGATCGACGACGTCTATCAGAGCTTCGTCATGGAACCGAAGCGGCTGGTCGAGCTCTACGACCGGTGCTTCGACGGCGTCGCGGTGGAGCGGCGGTTCTGGCACATCTGCTTCGGGACGCTGGAAGGGTTCGGTTTCGGCGAGCGTTCGTATCGGCCGCTCTTCCCGGCGATCTCGGGCTCGAGCGCCGACCAGCTCGTGTTCGAGTTCGCCAATCGCGAGATGGCCGAGACCGAGCTGTGGCGTGAGTTCGATTGTCCGAAGGAGCTGGGTGCGGGCGTCCTCGACCTCAAGAACTTCTACGTTGAGAGCGCCGATCTGGTGGCGCGGCGAATCCGGAAGGTGCTCGAGAGCGTGCCGGCGGAGCGGCTGTGGATCAACCCGGATTGCGGGCTCGCGCGGCTCCCGCGCCACCTCGCATTCGCCAAGCTCCAGGCGCTGGTAGCCGGGGCGCAACAGGTACGCGGGACCCTCTAGCGCTATGCGACTCTACAAGCCCGAGGTCGAGGCCCAGCGGTTCTGGAACCCGTACACGCAGGCCATGCCGCGCGCCGACCTCGACCGGTTGCATCTCAAGAAGCTCCAGACCGTCATCGCCTACGCGTACGCGCGAAGCCCGATGTACCGGAATCTCCTGGACCGGAACCACGTCCGGCCCGAGCAGATCCGCACGATGGACGACTTCGTGAAGCGGCTGCCGTTCATCGACAAGAAGGAGATTCTCGACGCGCAGGCCGTCAACCCGCCGTTCGGCCAGGCGCTCGCGACCTCCGAGGATTTCTTCCACCAGCGCTTTGCCACGTCGGGCTCGACGGGGGCGCCCCTGCACATTCCACTCACGTATCACTCGGCGGAGCTGTGGGGCGAGTCGTGGGTGTACGTTTACTGGGCCGCCGGGCTGCGGGCGCGCCACAGCTTTTACTTCCCGTTCAACTGGGGGATCTTCGCCGCCTTCTGGTCGGCCTACATGGGCGTGCGCCGTCTCGGCGCTACCGTCATCTCCGGGGGCGGGCTCGACAGCAAGGCTCGGCTGCGCCAGATCGAGCAGTACCGGCCGGACGTCATGCTGGCGACGCCGACCTACGCGCTCTATCTCGGCGAGACCGCCCGCGAGCTCGGCATGGATCTCGCGAAGACGTCGATCTCGCACGTGATCGTCGCCGGCGAGCCCGGCGGCAGCATCCCGGCAACGCGCCAGGCGATCGAGGACCTGTGGGGCGCGAAATGCTACGAGCTCTACGGCATCGCCGAGCTCGGGCCGACGAACCCGGGCTGCCCCTTGCGGGAAGGCGTCCACCTCTGCGAGGAGTGGTATCACGCGCTGGTGGTGGACGAGGCCGGCACTCCGGTGCGATACGGCGAGGTGGGCGAGCACATCGTGACGAGCTACATCCAGGATGGTCAGCCGCTCATCAAGTACCGCACGCACGACCTCGTGCGCTGGACGGACGCGCCGTGCGGCTGCGGGACGACCTGGCTCTACTATCCGGGTGGCGTGCTCGGCCGCACCGACCACATGATCATCGTCAAGGGGGTGAACGTCTATCCTTCTGCCCTGGAGTCGCTGCTCCATCGAGTTGGCGGACTCTCCGAGCACTACGAGCTGCACGTCGACCGGGACGCCACCAACGACTTCGTCACCGTGAAGGCCGAGGCGCGGCCGGACGTCGACGAGGGCCGCTACGGTGATCTGTGCCGCGACGCCGAGGCGGTGATCCGATCCGTCATCGGTGTCAGCATCGGCGTCGCCGTACAGAAGCCGGGAAGCCTGCCGCGGTACGAGCTCAAGGCCAAGCGCTTTTTCGACCATCGCCCGGCCGCGCACCGCTGGCAGCTCGCCGAGAGGCCGGGCGCATGACTCACGCCGAGACACTCGAGCGGCTTCGCGAGCTACAAACGCGGGTCCGCGAGCTGCGCCAGGCAAGCGACAACCCGGCCATCGAGCGCACCATGCAGCTCCTCGATCTTTACTGCCACATGGCACGATGGGAGCTGGGGGACGTGGAGGCGATGACGCCCGAGGTGGAAGGCCGATGACCGACTGGGGGGCGCTGGGCGACGAAACGGTCGAGCTCCTGCGCCGCTATCTGCAGATCGACACCACCAATCCCCCCGGGAACGAGGTCGCTGGCGCCCGCTTCCTCGCCGACGTCCTGACGCGCGAGGGCATCGAGAGCGAGACGATCGAGGCCGCGCCCGGGCGCGCCAGCCTGCGGGCGCGCCTGGCGGGCGACGGCTCGCTGGGCGGGATCGTCCTACACCATCACATCGACGTCGTGTACGCCGACCCACGCTACTGGACGGTCGACCCGTTCGGCGGCGTCGTCGCCGGCGGCTACCTCTACGGGCGCGGGGCGATCGACATGAAGTCGACCGGCATCCTGCACCTCGCGGCGCTGCTCGCCCTCAAGCGCGCGCGGGTGCCGCTCAAGCGCGATCTCGTGTTCCTGGCGACGGCCGACGAGGAGGCCGGCAGCGAGTTCGGCGCCCAGTTCATCGCCGACCGGCGCCCCGACTGGCTCGCGGGGGCCGAGTACGCCATCTCCGAGATCGGGCTGATCCAGACGCACGCGGGCCTCCGGGCGCCGCTGGCATCGATCGTAATTTCGGAGAAGACGGGCCTGCCGCTCACGCTTACGGCCCGCAGCGAGCCGGGGCACGGCTCGATGCCGTGGCCGGACACCGCACCCAATCGGCTCATCCGTGCTCTCGACCGGCTCCTGGCCGTCGAGCGGCCTCCGCGCGTGCTCCCGGAAGTGCAGGAGTTCTTCTCCCGCATGACCACCGTGCTGCCCGCCGAGGAGGCGGCCGGCTACGACGATCTCGAAGTCAGCCTTCGCGACGAGGCTTTTCGCCGGCGCTTCTACGCCAATCGGCAGTACGCCGCGATGGTCCGCACGACCTTCGCGGTGACGATGCTGCGCGGTAGCGCGAAGAGCAACGTCATCCCGCCCGAGGCGACGGCGCAGATCGACTGTCGGATGCTGGCGGGCGACGACCCGAACGAGATCGCCGAATGGGTGCGGCGCGCCCTCGACGACCCGAACGTGCAGGTTCAGATCGCGCGGGACCCGAAGATCCCGAATCTCTCGCCGCCGGACACGGAGCTCTACAAGGCCATGGCGGACACGCTGCGGCGGCGGGCGCCGGGCGCGGTGGTGGCGCCGATGATCCTGGTCGCCTTCACCGACAACTGGGTGTTCCGGCGCTGCGGGCTTCACGGCTACGGGTTCAGCCCGTTCATCCTCGAGGAGGACGAGCTCCAGCGCATTCACGGCAACGACGAGCGCATCTCGCTCGAGAACGTGCGCGAAGGCGCGCGTGCCTACACCGAGCTGTTGCTGAACGTGGCGGGGGCCTAGAGGAGACACGCATGGAACGGGCGATCAGGTGGAAGAACGGCGCGCGGTGCGCGGTCATGATCTCCTTCGACGTCGACGGCGAGAGCCCGTGGATCCTGCGCGATCCCGCGCTCGCGGAGCGGCCGCTCCACATGGGCATGGGGGCCTACGGACCCAAAACAGGCATGCCGCGGATTCTTCGCGTCCTCGACAAGTACGACATCAAGTGTGGCTTCTTCATCCCGGGCTGGATCGTCGAGCGCTATCCCGACATGGCCCGCGAGGTGCTGCGGCGCGGCCACGAGATCGGCCACCACGGCTACCTGCACGAGAAGCCCTTCTTCCTGTCGGGCCGCGAAGAGGAAGAGGCGCTGCTCGTGAAGACTCTCGACATCTTCCAGAACGTCCTGGGCATCCGGCCACAGGGCTCTCGGGCGCCGTCCTGCGATCCGAGCAAGCACACGATGGAGCTGCTCCGAAAGCACGGCTTCGTCTACCACAGCAATCTGATGGACGCAGACCTGCCGTACTGTCACAAGACGGCCTACGGCGAGCTCGTGGAGCTGCCGACGGCCTGGGTGAACGACGACTGGGTCTACTTCGGGTTCAGCGCGGTGCCGCCGGTGGGCAACGGAATCTGGAGCCAGGAGGACGTCTTCGAGATCTGGAGAGAAGAGTTCGAGGGCGCGTACGAGGAGGGCGGCTTCTTCAACGTGATGGGCCATCCGCAAGTCATCGGTCGCCCGTCGCGCATGCGGATGGTCGAGCGCCTGATCCAGCACATCCTGGCCAAGAAGGACGTGTGGATCGCGCGGCCGCTCGAGATCGCGGAGCACTTCCTGAGCCAGCGCTAGGTGGATCCGGCGGGCCCGGAGTTTCGCGCGCCGACCGCGCTCGAGCGCCTCTTCAACAAGGCCTTCGGCGTCCTGGTCGGCTGGGGCCTGAGCCCCCGCCACACGTACCTTCTCGAGGTGAAAGGTCGAAGGACGGGCCGCGTGTACACGACGCCGGTGAGCGTGGTGGAAATCGGCGGCACCTTGTTTGTCGTGGCCCCGCGCGGGCGCACGCAGTGGGCGCGCAATGTCGAGTCTGCGCCGGACGTCACGCTGGCGCGCGGCTCGCGCCGCCGCGCCTATCGGGTCCGCGCTGTGCCCGACGCCGAGAAGGCGCCGGTGCTGAGCGTCTACCTCGAGCGGTTCAGATCGGTCGTCCAGCGCTACTTTCCCGTGCCGGCCGGCTCGTCGTCCGCGGCGTTCGCGTCGATCGCCGCGCGCTATCCGGTCTTCGAGCTCTCGCCCGCCGGCGACGCAGAGGGATCTCGGAAGGAAGGAACCCGATGAAACGGCCCACGCTATCGATCCGCCGCGCGACGGCGCGCGACGCCGCCCTGATTTTGAAATTGATCCGTGGGCTGGCGGAATACGAGCGCCTGGCGCACCAGATGGAAGCCACAGTCGGTCAGATTCGTCGCCACGGCTTCGGCCGGCGGCGTTACTTCGAGGCACTGATCTGCCGCCGCGGCCGTACGGCGATCGGCTTCGCGCTCTACTTCTTCACGTACTCGACCTTCGTCGGCCGCCCGACGCTCTACCTCGAGGATCTCTTCGTGCTCCCGGAAGAGCGCGGGCGCGGCGCGGGTAAGGCACTTCTTGCCGCGCTGGCGCGGATCGCCGTGCGGCGCGGCTGTGGCCGCCTCGAGTGGGCCGTGCTCGACTGGAACGAAAAAGCCTTCCGATTCTATCGGCGACTCGGCGCTAAACCAGCGAAACAATGGGTGCTCACGAGGCTGTTTGGAAAACCCCTCCGCCGTCTCGCTGCACGGAGTAGCACCAAGCTGCACCGCTGACGCGCCCTGGCGCGCGACGCTTCACGCCTACCCGCCGCGCCACCATCCTCCCTGTACCACGACCGCCAAGCCGACTGGCCGTGGAGGATTCGCACGTTCTTCTCTAGAGGAACGCGAGCGCTCTACGGTCACTCGCGCCGAGGTTGGAACAATCGCGCCGAGGTTGGAACAATTCAACGGGGTTGCCAGATGGGTTCGTCGAGGAGGATCTGCGACCTGCCGGGCCCGGTCACGATGTCGTTGCGGAAATGGACTCCGGCCGCGGAGTCGGTGGACCTCTGTGGCGTTGTCTTCGACGATCAGGTGGATCCGGTTCCAGCCACCCGGAGAGGGTTGACGGCCATCGGGCATCGAGCGACCGGCCGAGCTCGCCGGCCCGCTGAGCAGCAACCGTAGATCGCCGCGGACAACGTCGGCAAAGGCCGGCGGCGTCTTGGACATGATCGTGAAGCCCAGGTGCGACGTGTAGAAGGCGACGGCGGCCTCAACGTCGTTGACCATGTAACGTACGTGGACGGTGGGCACCGGTTGTCCTCCTCCGCGGGCGTCAGCGAATCCATCAGGCCAGCCCGCCAGCCAGCAACCCCACGACCATCCACGAGACGAACATTCTGAACTCCATGAGCCGTCCCTCCTTCTTCGGGGGCGGGGAGCGTTGGCCACCCCCCTTCGCACTTCCCGCTTGACTCAATCGCAATAGTACAATATAAGCTATACTCCAGATATAATTTATATAATTTAACAGGAGACGAGCGAATGCAGAAGATCCTCTACGTCGAGGACAACGACGACAACGTGTACGTGATGAAGGGACGGCTGCCGCGGTTGGGGTTCGAGGTAGTCGTGGCCGCCAATGGCGAGCAGGGCGTGGCGATGGCCGAGACCGAGGCGCCCGACCTGATTCTCATGGACTTGAGGCTACCGGGGATCGACGGCTGGGAGACCACGCGGCGCATCAAGGCGGCGCCCGCGACCAAGGCCATCCCTGTCATCGCGCTC
>JBKPCO010000152.1:0-6155 GCA_046727415.1 Candidatus Methylomirabilota bacterium | reverse complement strand
GTAGTCGGCGGTCTCGTTGACGGTGTCGCTCGTGATCTCGAAGCGGCCCGTGCGCGCTTCCCACATGGAGTGGTGTCCGGCGATGAGCCCGGTGATCCCGTACACGCGGAAATCGTTGCGCGAGTCTGGAAGAAGGCGGCTGGCGACCACCTGGCCGAGGGTGCCGTTCCCGAAGCGCAGCGTGAGGCAGGCGAGCTGCTCGAGCGGGAGCGCGGCCGTCTGGCCGTCGGTGACCGCCGTGATCTCGTCTACCTCGGCACCGAGCACGAAGCGCAGCAAATCGACCGAGTGCACGCCGGTGCCCATCATCGTCGACGCGCCCCCGATCAGCTCCGGCGTGTCCCACCACTGCGTGAGCGGCGTGCGCGGCGGCGAGCCGTCGCGGCCGCGCACGCCGAACGCCCACTGCGCCTGGGCGAGCACGATGCGCCCGAGCGCTCCGGCGGCGACGAGCTCGCGCGCGCGTATATAGGCCGGGTGCTGGCGCAAGTTGAAGGCAACGCCGAGTGTGACGCCCGCGCGGCGGCACGCCTGCAGCATGCGCACGGCGTCGGCCACTGTCGTGGCCATCGGCTTCTCGCACAGCACGTGCTTTCCGGCTTCCGCCGCCTGGACGACGTGCTCGGCATGCAAGGCGTTCGGCGAGGCCACGAAGACACCGTCGACCCGTGAGTCCTTGAGGAGGTCGGCGAGCTGACAGTACGCGGCGCGCGCGCCGTGCTTCTGCGCGAACGCATTCGCGCGCTGCTGATCGCGGCTGTAGACGCCGACGAGCTCGCCGCCGGTGGCTGCGGCAATCGCCGGTGCGATCTTGATGTCTGGGTGCTTGCCCGTGCTGACGATGCCCCATCCGAACGGCCGTCGGCCGCTCACCGAAAGAACTCCACCTTCGCCTCGCGGAAGAAGAGGAAGTTTCCCGGTGCCGCCGAAATCGGCCCGTTGATCGCGAACACGGCGATCTCGAACCTGTCGCCGGGCGACACGGCGCGGTCGGCCAGCACGACGCGGTTGGGCATGTTGAAGCCCTGGATAGCCCCTGGGCTCGGCCGGCCGGGGGTGCGCAGCATCGTGCCGTTGATCCAGACTTCCGCGTAATCGTCGACGTTGACGCGGAACACCGCCTTCGCGCCGGCGGTGTCGAAACCTGCGACGTTCGCGGGGATCGTCAGGGTGGTACGGAACCAGATGAACGACACCAGGCCGCCGCCGCGCCTGACGCCGAGATCGGCGGGGGGAATCGCGGGCCAATCCGAGTCGTCGAAGCCGGAGAGCTCGGCATGGGGCTCGATGTCGTAGGTCGTCTTGAACTCGGGCAGCGAGTTGGTCAACGCGGGACACTCGACGATCTTCGCTTCCTTCACCCGCCACCGCGCGCCGAACGCCGCCGATCCCGCCTCCGTCATCAGGTCGACGACGTGCGACGGCGGGATCGACGGCGCGAGGGGCGGCTGCGGCTGGAGCACTGCCGAGGTCGTGGGCGGCACCCACACCGTGGGGCGGACGTACTTGGCCGCAGGCATCGGGATCAGGCCGGCCGGTTCGCCCTGAGGAACGTGCGCACCTGTCGCACCGCGAGCGGGATCTTCTCCTTCGTGTCCTTCCACGGGAAGAAGGTCAGCTCCGACTTCGGAGCCAGCATCGCCGACTCGATGGCGGGCTCGTAGGGGTGCGACGGGGTCTCGTCCGGCATGATCAGCACGGGCGACTGGCAGCCCTGGACGACGTCGCGCGTCACACTGAACACGAAGTCGGCGTTCGTGACGTACATCCGGGTCAAGAACTTGTCGATCATGTCCATCGTGAGCTCAGGCCGCTGCTTGACCAGCGCCGGCCCCCAGGTCTGCATGCTGTTGTCATACATGGGGTTCGATTCTCTGCGGAAGCCGACGGGCTGCGACACGACCGCGGCGACGATGCGCTCCGGCGCGCGCTCGATCAGCTTCCAGATGAACGGGCCACCGATGCAGTAGCCGATCACCATGAATTTCCGGATGCCCAGGTGATCCATGAGGCCGAGGTGGTCGTCGGCATAGGAGTCCCACGGCCGATCGATCTCGAGCGGCCCGGAGGACTGGCCGCTCGGCGCGTTGCGCAGGTCGGCCGTGATACAGCGGAACTCGTCCTTGAATTCCGAGATCGCGTTGAACGGCGCCCGGTCCGTCATGAACTCGATGGTCGAGTTCTGGCCCCCGCCGGGGATGATGAACAGCGGAAAGCCGGAGCCGTCCTCCCGGTAGTGAATCCGGACCTTACCCTTCTCGTAAAACGGCATGTGTGCCCCCTTTCACGGCTGACTATGTGGGTCCGAAAACATCCTATTTGGGTCCGAACACATCGATTGCGATACGGCCGGCGTTGACCGCGCAGGGCCAGCCGGCATAGAACGCCACGTGCGTGATCAGTCCCTTCAGCTCGGTCTGCGTCACCCCGTTGTCGAGTGCCCTCTGCATGTGGCCCCGCATCTCGTCGGTCCGATAGAGCGCAGCCAGCATCGCTACCGTGATCAGGCTACGGTCACGCTTGCTGAGGTCGGGGTGCTCCCATACGTCGCCGAATAGTACGTTGTCGCGGAGCTGCCCCAGCTTGGGAATGAATTCGTACACCGTCGGCTTTTTCTGAGCCATTTGTCGATCTCCTCATGCATGGGTCGTGATGGCGATGGAGAGCAAAGATATCAGAGAATGCTTATACTGGTTCGGCCAATGAGCTACAACGCATGGTTCTCCTGCATCAACGGGTGTCCGGGCGAGTACAGCCTGCTCGAGATCATCTATCGGTGCCCGGCCTGCGGCGACCTGCTCGAGGTGCAGCACGACATGGACGCGCTGCGCAGCCGGTCCGCCGCGGCGTGGATGCAGCTCTTCGACGATCGTTACCGGCGCAACGCCTACCCCTACGGCTCCGGCGTGTGGGGCAAGAAGGAGTGGGTGGTCCCGTTCATCGACAACGAGAGCATCGTGTCGACCTATGAGGGCAATTCCAATCTCCTGTGGGCCGACCGCTACGGCAAGCAGCTCCACGTCGAGGATCTGTGGGTCAAGCAGTGCGGTAACTCGCACACCGGCTCGTTCAAGGACCTCGGTATGACCGTGCTCGTCTCCGTCGTCAAGCAGATGATGGGCAACGGCGTGCCGATCGACGCGGTGGCGTGCGCGTCCACCGGTGACACTTCCGCCGCGCTCGGCGCATATTGCGCGGCGGCGGGCATTCCCTCGGTGGTCCTGCTGCCCCGCAACAAGGTCTCGATCGCCCAGCTCGTGCAGCCGCTCGCCAACGGCGCCCTCGTGCTCTCGCTCGACACCGATTTCGACGGCTGCATGGCGGTCGTGCAGGAGATCACGAAGGAGCGTCGGATCTACCTGGCCAACTCGATGAACAGTCTACGCATCGAAGGCCAGAAGACGGTGTCCATCGAGATCGTGCAGCAGTTCGACTGGGAGGTGCCGGACTGGATCGTCATCCCGGGCGGCAACCTCGGTAACGTGCACGCGCTGGGGCAGGGCTTTCTGATGATGTACGACCTCGGCCTCATCCAGCGGCTGCCGCGCATCTGCCTGGCGCAGGCCGAGCGCGCGAACCCGCTCTACCGGTCGTACGTCGAGGACTTCAAGCGCTTCGAGCCCATCGAGGCCCAGCCCACCCTCGCCATGGCCATCCAGATCGGCAACCCCGTATCTGTCAAGCGCGCGATCCGGACCCTGCAGCGCTTCAACGGCGTGGTCGAGCAGGCCACCGAGCAGGAGCTGGCCGACGAGGCCGCGCGGGCCGATCGCACCGGCATGTTCAACTGCCCCCACACGGGCGTGGCGCTCGCCGCGCTCCGCAAGCTCGTCGACCGCAAGGTGATCCGCTCGAGTGAGCGCGTGGTCGTGATCTCGACGGCGAACGGGCTCAAGTTTGCCGACCAGAAGGCGGCGTACCACATGGGCCGGCTCGAGGGCGTGCAGCCCTCGCATCGCAACGCGCCCGTGGAGCTGCCCGCGGACGTGCGGCAGGTGTCGCGGGTCATCGCTCGCCACGTCGAGCGGGCGCGGCTGCTCGTGTCGTGACCGCGCCGCGCAAGCGGACAACGCCGCCACGCCGCCGCGACGCGGTGCCGCCGCCCCCGCCACCCGACACGCCGGGCCCGAGTACGCTCGCGGTGCACGCCGGCGAACCACGGGAGAAGCCTGGCCACGCGCTCGCCACGCCGATCATTCAGACCGCGACCTTCACCTTTGCCGACACCCAGGAGCTGAAGGACCACTTCGACGGCAAGATCGAGCGAGTCGAGTACGGGCGGTACGGCAATCCGACCCAGCGCATCGCCGAGACCAAGCTCGCCGCCCTCGAGGGCGCCGGAGACTGCCTCCTGTTCGCGAGCGGCATGGCCGCGATGACCACGACGCTGTTCGCGATGCTTTCCCGGGGCACCCACGTGGTGGTCACCGACGACAGCTACCGCCGGACGCGGCAGTTCCTCAACCAGACCCTCCCCCGGTACGGGATCGAGGTGTCGACGGTGCCGGCCGGCGACTACGACGCGCTCGAGGACGCGATCCGGCCAACGACACGCGTGCTCGTCAGCGAGTCGCCCACCAACCCGTACAACCGCGTGCTGGACCTCGAGCGCTTCGCCGAGATCGGGCGCCAGCACCGCGTCAAGACGGTGATCGACGGAACCTTCGCCACGCCGTACAACCAGCGACCGCTCGAGTGGGGCGTGGACGTCGTCGTCCACTCCGCCACGAAGTACCTGGGTGGCCACAACGACCTCATGGCCGGCGCGGTTCTCGCCTCCCGCGACCTCGTGGACGCGGTGCGCGGGCTCCAGGGGGTCACCGGCGCCGTCGTCAGCCCGTTCGTGGCCTTCCTCCTCGTGCGCGGGCTCAAGACCTTCGCGCTGCGCATGGAGCGACACAACGCGAACGCCCAGGCGCTCGCGGAATTCCTCGCCGCGCATCCCCGCGTGGAGCGCGTGCACTACGCCGGGCTGACGAGCCACCCCGAGCACGACGTGGCCAAGCGCCAGATGCGGGGCTTCGGCGGCGTGGTCTCGTTCGAGGTGCGTGGCGACCTGGTCGCCGCCTCACGGGTCGTCGACAGCTGCCGCATTCCGTACATCGCGGTGTCGCTCGGCGGTGTCGAGAGCCTCATCGAGCAGCCCGCCATCATGAGCTTCTACGAGCTCACGACCGAGGAACGGCTCGCCGTCGGCATCAAGGACAACCTGATCCGCTACTCCGTCGGGATCGAGGACGCCGCCGACCTCATCGCCGATCTCGCCCAGGCGCTCGACCGGGCGTTCGCGTAGTCGCGCGCCCTTGTCTTCCGGCACTCCCGTCCTCATCCTGCCCGGCTACGGCGACTCCGGGCCCGATCATTGGCAGAGCCACTGGGAGCGCGCCGATCCCACGTTCCGTCGGGTGATCCAGGACGACTGGCTACTCCCCAAGCTGGTGGACTGGATGACGCGTCTCGAGGAAGAAGTTGCGGCCTGCGTGGCGCCGCCGGTGCTCGCGGCCCACAGCCTCGCCTGCTCGCTGGTCGCGCACTGGGCGATCCGTCCGAGTGCCCGCGCGGCGGGTGCCTTGCTGGTGGCTCCGGCCGACGTCGACTCGCGCGCCCACACGGCGGACGAGGTCCGCAACTTCAGCCCCGTCCCTCTGGCCCCGCTGCCGTTCCCCAGTATCGTGGTGGCCAGTACGGACGATCCCTTCGTCACGCCGGCGCGGGCTGCCGCGTTCGCCCGCGCCTGGGGAAGCCGGCTCGTCACCTTCGAGCACGCCGGCCACCTGAACGCCGACGCCGGCTTCGGCCCCTGGCCCGAAGGGCGCCGGCTCCTCGCCGAGCTGACGAAGGGCGAGGCTGGCGACTAGCCGCCCAGCTCGGCCAGGCTGCGGCCCTTGCCGTAGCCCGGGTCGCCGGGGCGGGCGCCGCCCCGGCTGACCTTCACCGCGCAGTACTTGAACTCTGGGATCTTGCCGAACGGATCGAGCTTCGGGTTGGTGAGCATGTTGGCCGCCGCCTCGTAGTAGGCAAACGGGATGAACACCGCCCCGCATGGCGTGCCGGCGTCTTCGCGAACCCAGAGCGAGATCTTGCCGCGACGCGATTGCACCGTCGCGATGTCGCCGCCCTTGAGGCTCATCGCCTTCATGTCGTGCGGATTCATC
>JBKPCO010000151.1:0-18396 GCA_046727415.1 Candidatus Methylomirabilota bacterium | reverse complement strand
GCCCAGACGAGTGGGTCGGCGAACGCGTGCTGCGTGGTCGTCTCGACCCCAACCAGCCCCCGGCCCGGCGCTCGAGCTCCGACCTTCGCGGCCTTCGAGGTCCTCTTCACCAGTTTCGCTTTAGCTCGCGGCGGATGTCGTGGAGGGAGACGCGGCTGACGATCGGGCGGCCGTGGGGGCAGAAGTAGGGGGTCTCGGTCCCCGACAGTTCCGCGACGAGGCGGTCCATTTCTTCGCGGGCGAGCGGCGTATTCGCCTTGACCGCGGCGCGGCAGGCGACGAACGCGAGGGCGCGATCGAGGGTCGGAACGGTGGTGCCGGCGCCCGCGAACTCGTCAACCGCGGCCTCGATGAGGCGGCGAGGCTCGCTGGCCTTGAGGAGCGCGGGGACGGCGCGGACGACGATCGCCGGACCACCGAAGCCCTCGAAGGCGAAGCCCAGGCGCTCGAGCGGCTCTCGCCAGCGCTCAAGCAGAGCGCACGCCGCCGGCGGCAGCTCCAGCGGCTCCGGAAAGAGGAGCGCCTGGGCCGCCGGCGTCCCATCCAGCATCTCGCGCCGGACGCGCTCGAACAGGACTCGCTCGTGCGCCACGTGCTGGTCGAGGAAGAAGACCTCTTCCCCGAACGTCGAGACCACGAACGTGTCCTGCACCTGACCGAGCACGCGCCCGAAGAGCGGGCGCGTCTCCGACGCGGCGGGCGCACCGAAGAGCGCCGGCTGCTCGGCGACGCCGCCTGACGAGGGCGCGGCGTCGGCCGCGAGCGCGGCGAGCGGGCCCTGCCCGGCGGCGTGGACATCGATGTCGGGCAGTACCGCGGGCCGGCGGAGCGCCGCCTGGGTCGCTGCGGCCACCATCTCGTAGATCAGCCGCGGATGCCGGAAGCGTACCCACGCCTTCGTGGGGTGGACGTTCACGTCCACGTCGCTCTCGCGCACGGTGAGCGCCAGCAGAACCACCGGGAACCGGTCGCGCGGCAGCAGCGGCCGATAGGCGTCGAGCGTCGCCTGCAGCAGCGCCGGGTCCCGCACCGGCCGTCCGTTGACGATCACGACGATCTCCTCGCGGTTGCCGCGGGTGAGATCGGGCGGGCTCGCGAGGCCGCGCACGGCCACGCCGTGCTCCGTGCGATCGACGGTGAGGAGCCGCGTGGCGACGTCGTGACCCCACAGGGCACCGACTCGGTGGCGGAGGTCACTCGCGGCGGGCGCCGTCAGAACGGGCCGCGCGTTGTTGGCCACGCGCAGGTGCACGTGCGGGTGCGCCAGGGCCAGCTGAGTGAGGGCGCGCAGGCTCGCGGCCAGCTCGGTCGCGGACGACTTGAGGAACTTGAGCCGTGCGGGCGTGTTGAAGAACAGGTCGCGCACCTCCACGCTCGTGCCCCCGTCGGCTGGGACTTCGAGGCGCTGCTTGACCGTGCCGCCCTCGCCGGCCAGGCGGAGGCCCGCGGCGCTCCCCCGCGGGCAGCTCGTCAGCGTGAAGCGGGAGACGGCGCAAATGGCCGCCAGCGCCTCGCCGCGGAAGCCCAGCGTCGCGATGGCGTCCAGGTCCTCGTCGTGCTCGAGCTTGGAGGTCGCATGGCGCTCGAGCGCCAGCGGCAGCTCCTCCGCCGTCATGCCGATGCCGTCGTCGGTGATGCGGATCAGCGCGCTCCCGCCGTCGCGCAGGTCGACGGTGACAGTGGCGGCGCCGGCGTCGAGCGCGTTTTCGACCAGCTCCTTGACGGCCGAGGCCGGGCGCTCGACGACCTCGCCGGCGGCGATCTTGTTGACCAGGTGGTCCGGCAGCCGTCGGATGCGGATCAATGGCCTCCGAGACGTTGCTGCCACTTCGCCAGCATATTCAACGCCTCGAGCGGCGTCAGGTGCGCCAGATCGAGGCTCGCCAGCTCGGCGAGAAGCGGGTCGGGGCCCGGCTGGGCGAAGAGGCCGAGCTGGACGGCATCGCTTGCGTCGGTCCTGAGCTGACCGGCCTCCTCGAGCTCGGCCAGGAGCGCCTTGGCCCGCGCGATCACCGGCGCCGGCAGCCCCGCGAGCCGCGCGACCTGCACGCCGTAGCTCCGGTCGGTGCCCCCGGTCTGCACCTTGTGCAGGAAGACGATCTCGTCGTTCCACTCGCGCACCGCGACGTGGAAGTTGCGCACGCCGCGGAGCCGCCCGGCGAGCCGCGTCAGCTCGTGGAAGTGGGTCGCGAACAAGATCTTCGCGCCCTGCCCGCGGTCGTGCAGCGTCTCCACCACGGCCCACGCGATGGCCAGGCCATCAAACGTCGACGTCCCGCGCCCCACCTCGTCGAGCAGCACCAGGCTCCGCGGCGTGACATTGTTCAAGATGGTGGCGGTCTCGATCATCTCGACCAGGAACGTGCTCTGGCCGCGCGCCAGGTTGTCCTGGGCGCCAACGCGAGTGAACACGCGATCGATGACGCCGATCCGCGCCTCGCGCGCGGGCACGAACGCGCCGAGCTGCGCCATGATCGTGATGAGCGCGGTCTGGCGAAGATAGACGGACTTGCCTGCCATGTTCGGACCGGTGAGGATGACGATCCGCGCGTCGCGATCGAGGGCCAGGTCATTCGGCGTCACCGGGCTCCCCAGGCGCGCCTCGAGCACGGGGTGCTTCCCCTCGACGATCGTGAGCGCGTCGTCCCGATCGACGACTGGCCGAACGTGGCCCCGGGCGTGCGCGACCTCGGCCAGCGAGGCGAACACGTCGAGCCGGGCGAGCGCGCGCGCGGTCGCGAGCAGCTCTGTCGCCCGGGCCGCCACGGTCCGGCGCACTTCCTCGAACAGCTCGTACTCGAGCCGCCGCCGCCGCTCGTCGGCACCGAGCGCCTTGGCTTCGTATTCCTTGAGCTCCGGCGTCACGTAGCGCTCGGCCCCTGTCAGCGTCTGGCGCCGCACGTATTCGGCCGGGACGCGCCCGGCCTGTGCGTGGGTCACCTCGATCCCGTAGCCGAAGACGCGATTGAACCGGACGCGGAGGCTCGAGATCCCCGTGCGCGCCCGCTCGCGCTCCTCGAGACCGGCGATCCACGCCCGCGCCTCGCGGGCATCGGAAACGATCGCAGCGAGCCCTTCGTGCCAGCTCTCGCGGATCAGGCCGCCGTCGTGGAGCCCGAGGGGCGGCTCGTCCTCGAGTGCTGCGTCCAGCAAGTCGCGCAGGTCGTCAAGCGGTACCAGCTCGGCGAGCGCGTCCCCGATGGGCCCGGCGGGGAACGCCGAAGCCACGCCCCTGATTTCGGCCAGCGGCGTCAGGCACAAGCGCAGTCCCACCAGATCACGCGCGTGGGCCTGGCCGAGCGTGGCGCGGCTGGTGAGCCGCTCGAGATCGCCTATTCCCCGGAGCAGCGCCCGCAGGCGCGCTCGCTCGGCCGGCGCCTCGACCATCGCCCCGACGGCGCTCTGGCGCGCGGCGATCGCGACCGGATCGAGGAGCGGCCGCAGGAGCCACTGACGCAGGAGCCGGGCTCCCATGGGCGTCACGGTCTCGTCGAGGACGCCGAAGAGCGAGTCGCGGATGCTCCCGCCGCTCGACTCGAGGAGCTCGAGCGTCACCACGGCCGTCTCGTCCAGTACCAGGGCGTCGGCGGCCGTCAGGCGTTGCAGCCGCGTCAGATGAGTGAGCGCGTCTCCCTGAGTCGCGCGCAGATAGGCGAGCGTGGCCGCCGCGGCGCCGAGGCCCACTGTGAGATCGGCGACGCCGAAGGGCGCGAGCGACTCGACCTTGAAGTGGGCGCAGAGATCGGCTGCGGCGCGGCGGGGCGCGAAGCCTTGCGGATCAGCAAACGTCAGGGTCGCCCCGGTCGCCTGCAGCCGCGCCAGGAGCGCCGTGTCAGCGCGCGCCGTGTCCGGCAGGACGATCTCCGCCGGCCGCCGCACCAGCGCGGCGGCGAGCACCTCCGTCTCCTTGCCCGCGTCCTCGCCCGCCCAGAATTCGCCCGTCGAGACGTCCACGAGCGCCACACCGGTCGCGTCCCGACCGATCGCCACCGCGAGCAGAAAGTTGTTTGCGGCCCCGTCGAGATAGGCGGTGTCGGTCAGCGTGCCCGGCGTGATGATGCGCACGACGTCGCGTCGCAGGAGCTTCTTCTCCCGGCCCGGCGCCTCCAGCTGCTCGCACACTGCGATCTTCTGGCCCGCGTGGACCAGCCGCGCGATGTAGCTGTCGGCGGCGTGGTGCGGAATGCCCGCCATCGGCGCGCCCTGGCGCGCCGTCAGCGTGATCGAGAGGAGCCGGGCGGCCAGCTCCGCGTCCTCGAAGAAGGTCTCGTAGAAATCGCCCAGGCGGAAGAGGAGGACATGGTCCGGATAGCGCCCCTTCAAGCTCCGGTACTGCCGCATCATCGGTGTGAGGTCCTCGCGCTCAGCCACCGAGCCGCCCCTTCAGCCGGTCGTACGTCGCCTCGAGCGCCTCCGGGATGACGCGTACGTCGCCCATGACCGGAATGAAGTTGGTGTCGCCGTTCCACCGCGGCACGATGTGCAGGTGCAGGTGGTCGACGATCCCGGCGCCGGCCACCCGCCCCTGGTTCAGGCCCACGTTGAAGCCCTCGGCTCGGTACTCCATTGTGAGAATCCTGGTCGCCAGGGTCACCAGTTCCACGGCGGCGGCGATCTCGTCTGGCGTCGCGTCGGCCAGCGTGCCGACGTGGCGATTCACGACGGCCATGAGGTGTCCGGGCGCGTACGGAAAGAGGTTGAGAATGAGGAACGCACGATCGCGCCGGGCCAGGACGAGGCTCTTACGGTCGTCGGAGCCGGAGAGCGCATCGCAGAACACGCAACCGCTCGGAGTCGTAGAAGCGCCGACGTAACTCATGCGCCACGGCGCCCAGAGGCGCTTCACACCGCCGGGATCGGGTTCAGCCGTTGACGAGTTCTCGGAGCCGCTTTCCTACCTTGAAGAACGGCACGCGTTTTTGCGGGACGTCCACGCTCGACCCGGTCTTGGGGTTGCGCCCCTTCCGGGAGTTGCGGTGACGGATCCTGAAGCTGCCGAAACCTCTGAGCTCGACCTTGTCCCCCTTCGACAGGGCGTCGGTGATGTTGTCGAAGATGGTGTTGACGATCGTTTCCGTCTCTTTCTTGGTCAAGCTCGAGACCTTGGAAACTTCGTCGATGAGGTCGGCTTTCGTCATCATCTACTCCCGTCGAAATTGCCGGGTCGCCCGGACTCAAACTCAACGAGCACGCTAGCATGCTGCTTTCGAGAATGTCAACCATCGTAAGGGGTTAGGGGTCAGACTCCCGGCTGTGCACTCGCCGGGTCCACTTCGGAGGGAGAAACCTTGCCACGACGCTGTGTTGGCCGGATGTCGGCTTGTAATCAACCCCAAGATATCGAGAGGTCTTCGCCTTTAAACACAATAACTTGAAACATTGATCCTCGTATAAAGCTTGAGCGTTTCGCGCCAAGCGCCGCCCTCAATCCATCAGGTAAAGGGGCGTCTTGAAGACCGACAGAGCGGGCGGGACAGCGGACCACTGTCCGAGATCGAGCCGATTTCGAACCAGATCCATGATCGACAGCTTGCGTCGCGGTCCGACGACTCGCGGAGGCTTCGGGATTCCCGCAAGCACGGCGGCCCCGTCGAGCGCCTCCTCGAGCCCGCCCAGCTCGTCGAGCATGTTGAGGGCCTTCGCCTGCGCGCCGGAGACGATCCTCCCGTCGGCGAACACGAGGACCCGCGCGCGGTCGAGCTTCCGACCGGCCGCGACCGCGTCGATGAACTGTGCGTGGACGTCCTCCAGCATCACCTGCAAGACGCGGCGCTCCTCGGGGGTCATCGCCCGCGCGAAGTTGCCGATGTCCTTGAGCTGGCCGGCCTTCACGACGACGAAGTCGACCCCCACCTTCTTCAGAAGGCCGTCGACGTTGGCCAGCCGCATGATGACGCCGATGGAGCCGGTGAGCGTGCCGGGGTTGGCGTAGATCTTGTCGGCGGCCACCGCCACGTAATAGCCGCCGGAGGCAGCCACCGAGCCCAGCGAGGCAACCACGGGCTTACCCGCCTCGCGCAGCCGGGTGAGGGCCGCGTGCAGCTCCTGGGTGGGCGCGACCACCCCACCCGGGCTGTTGATCCGGACGACCACCGCCTTGACCATCGGGTTGTCGCGGTGGCCCTTGAGCTCGCGCAGGAGATCGTCGACATCGATGATGGGCCCGTCGAGCTCGACCAGCGCGACGCGCGCCCCGAAGAGCGACCCGCCGCCCTCGGGCGCGAGCGCGATGGACAGAGCGGCCACGAAGAGCGCAGCCACTCCCAGATAGATCAACAGCGCCGCAGCGAGAACGGTACGGCGACGGACCGGCCTACTCCTCGTCGTCGTAGTCGTAATCGTCGCGGTGCTTGCCGCCGCCGCGTCGGCCGCGACGTCCGCCACCCCGCTCTCCCTCCATCTCCTTCGGCGGCTCGATGGCGTGCGCCAGCTCCTTGAGGGAGAGACCAATACGCCGCTCGTTCGGGTCCACGCGGATGACCAGCAACGTCAGCTCGTCGCCGACGCTGACCAGCTCGTCGGGCCGGCCGATCGGGCGGTTGGACATCTGCGAGATGTGCAGGAGCCCGTCCACGCCCGGCTCCAGCTCGACGAACGCGCCGAAGTCGGTGAGGCGCACGATCTTGCCGGTGACTCGCGAGCCCATCGGGAAGCGCTGCGCGACGGTGGTCCACGGATCCGGCTGAACCTGCTTGAGCCCGAGCGAGATCCGCTTGTTCTCGCGGTCAAGGTTGAGAATCTGCGTCTCGAGCTCCTGGCCCTTCTTGAGGATCTCGGACGGGTGCCCCACGTTCCGCGTCCAGGACATGTCCGAGATGTGCAGGAGCCCGTCGACACCCGGCTCGAGCTCGATGAACGCGCCGAAGTCGGTGAGGTTCCGCACGCGTCCGACCACCCGCGTGCCCGGCCGGTAGCGCTCCTCGATGGTTGCCCACGGATCGGGCTCTATCTGCTTCATACCGAGCGAGATCCGCTTGGCGGCGCGGTTGACGTCGAGCACGATCACCTCGACCTCGTCGCCGACGTTGACGAGCTTCGAGGGATGGCGCACGCGCCGGGTCCACGACATCTCCGACACGTGCACGAGCCCCTCGACGCCGGGCTCGAGCTCGATGAACGCGCCGTAGTTGGTGAGGCTCACGACCTTGCCCCGCGTCTTGGTGCCAGCCGCGTACGTCTTCTCAACGCGCTCCCACGGGTCGGACGACTTCTGCTTGTACCCGAGCGACACCCGGCCGGTCTCCCGGTCGAAGTGGAGCACGACGACCTCGACCTGGTCGCCCACCTGGAAGATCTCGGACGGATGGCCGACGCGACCCCAGCTCATGTCCGTCACGTGCAGGAGCCCGTCGATGCCGCCGAGGTCGATGAACGCGCCGTAGTCGGTGATGTTCTTGACGGTTCCGGTGAGCACCATCCCCTCCGCCAGCACCTGGAGGGTGTGCTTCTTCTTCTCCTCGCGCTCTTCCTCGAGCACCGAGCGGCGCGAGAGCACGACGTTCCCACGGCGCCGGTTGAGCTTGATAACCTTGGACCGGATCGTCTGACCGACCATCGAGGCCAGGTTCTTCACCGGACGGAGATCGACCTGGGAGCCCGGCAGAAACGCCTTGACGCCGACGTCGACGGCGAGACCGCCCTTGACGACCTCGACGACGCGGCCTTCCACCGGCACGCCCTTCTCGTAGGCCTGGGTGATCGCGTCCCAGACCTTGATCTTGTCGGCCTTGTCCTTCGAGAGGACGATGAGCCCCTCGGAATCTTCCTTGGCCTCGAGGTAGACCTCGATCTCCTCGCCCACCTTGGGCAGGGTGCCGTGGCGGTGGAACTCCTCGATGGGGATCGCGCCCTCACTCTTGTATCCGACGTCGACGAGGACCTCGCTCGAGCCGACGTGGACCACGCGGCCACGGACCACCTCGCCTTCTTCGAACTCGGTCACGCCGTTGCGATACCAGTCCTCCATCCGTTCCTCGGCCGCGTCGCCGCCCTCCCCGCGCGGTCCGCCGAGGTAATGCCTTGGGTCGTTCTTCATACCACCCGTTCCTCCCGTCATTGTTATTTGCTTCGAACTGCCGATACCGACGACCAGCGCGTGCGCGCACGGTCGCTGCTGCCGTCTTTGAGCCGCGTGATCGCCTCCATCATCTCGCGGCTGGCAATCTCGTATTGCCGCTTGCGATCGGCGCCGCGCTCGGCCTCGAACCGGAGCGCCGTGCCGAACGTCACCGTCACCCTCGCCGGGCGCGGGAGCTTGCGGCCCCGCGGCCAGGCCCGCCCGGAGCCCTTGATGAAGACCGGGACGACGGCCGCCCCGCTCAACACCGCCAGCATGCCCGCCCCGGTCTTCGCGGAACGGATGATACCCTCGTCGCCCCGCGTACCTTCGGGAAAGATCAAGAGGGCTCCCCCGTCCTCGAGCACCCGCATCGCGGTCCGCAAGGCTGAGGGGTCGGCCCCCTCACGCCGGATCGGGCGCGCGTTGACCCGCCGGATCAGCCCGCCGAGCAGGGGCAGATCGAAGAGCTCCGCCTTGGCCAGGAAGCTGAGCTGGCGATCGGTCGCGGAGCCGATGAGCGGCGGATCGAGAACGCTCGAGTGGTTTGCGGCCAGCAGTACCGCGCCCGTCGCCGGCACATTCTCCCGTCCTCTCGATTCCAGCCGGAACATCGTGCGCGCGATCACGACCGCGGGAACCCTCAGGACGGCGTAGAGACGGTTCACCGGTGGGCCTGCTGTCACCTGCCCCGTGCCACCGCGCTGCTCGATCGTTCTGAGCAGCCGCTCCACGACCTGCTCGACGGTGAGGTCGGACGTGTCGACCTCGATCGCGTCGGCGGCTTTCCGGAGCGGTGCCAGCTCGCGCGTCTCGTCCTGCGTGTCACGCGCGCGGAGCTCGGCCCTGATCGCGTCCAGCGGCGCCGGGGTGCCGGTCGCGGCGAGCTCGGCCTGACGGCGGCGTGCCCGCGCGTCGATGGACGCGGTCACGAAGAACTTCACCTCGGCGTCCGGGCAGACGATCGTTCCGGTGTCGCGTCCCTCCAGGACGGCGCCGCCGGCCTTCGCCATCTCGCGCTGGAGCGGCGTCACCTTCTCGCGTACGGACGCCAGCGTCGTGATGCTCGAAGTCGCCTGAGCGACTTCCCGGCTCCGGATGGCGTCACTCACGTCCTCGCCGTCGAGGTAGACGCGCCCCGCCCTCACGACGACCGCGCGCGGCGCCAGATGGGCGCGGAGCTCCTCGCCATCGCGCGCGGGGATGCCGGCCCGGATGAGGCTCAGCGCAAGGGCACGGTACATGGCCCCGGTGGGCACCAGCGTGTAGCCGAGGCGCTCGGCAAGGAGACGCGCGGCGGTGCTCTTGCCCGCCCCGGCCGGGCCGTCGATCGTGATCACCGGCTTGGCTCTCATGCGACCACGACCGCGTCCGTGCCGGCCAGCGCGTTGACCATCGCCGCGAACTGCGGAAACGAGGTGGCCACGCACGCGGTGTCCTCGACGATCGTCTCGCCGTCGGCAACCAGCCCGGCGACGGCGAGGGCCATCGCGACGCGATGATCGCCGCCGCTCGTCACCCGCGCGCCGCGGAACCGCTGAGGCCCTTCGATCGTCATGCCGTCGGGCCGCTCCTGGACGACGACGCCCATCTTACCGAGCTCGCGCGCGAGGGCCGCGATCCGGTCGGACTCCTTGACCCTGAGCTCGGCGGCGTCGGCGACGGTGGTGATGCCCCGCGCGCGCGCGGCGGCGATCGCCAGCACCGGGATCTCGTCGATGAGACGCGGAATGAGCGCGCCGCCGATCGAGGCCGCCTTCAGATCGGACGCCGACATCGCGATGTCGGCCGCCGGCTCCGCCGCGCCGGCGGCCGGCGCCGGATCGATCCGGAGCTTCGCGCTCATCGCCCGGAGCACGTCGAGCACGCCGGTGCGGGTCGGGTTCACGCCCACCCGGTGGACCGTCACGCCCGGGTCGCCGATCAGCGAGGCAGCGACGAGCAGGAACGCCGCCGACGAGATGTCGCCCGGCACTGAGACCGCGCTCGCGCGCAGATCGCCCGGCGTCAGCGTGACCGATCGATCGCCCGTGACGAGCTGGACGCCGAACTGCCGCAGCATCCGCTCGGAATGGTCGCGCGACGGCGACGGCTCGTTCACCGAAACGGGGCCGTCGGCGTAGAGACCGGCCAGCAGAACCGCCGATTTCACTTGCGCAGAAGCCACGGGCGAGTCGTGGGTGATCGCGCGGAGCGGCCGCGTCCCCTTCACCGCCAGCGGGAGCTTGGTACCGCCCGCGCGTCCCACCACCGCCGCGCCCATCCGTCGAAGCGGCTCGGCGACCCGGCCCATCGGGCGCGTACGCAGCGACTCGTCGCCCCTCAGCATCGTCCAGAAGGGCTGACCCGCGAGCACGCCGACCAGGAGGCGCGCCGAGGTGCCGGAGTTGCCGCAGTCGATCACGTCGCTCGGCTCGCGCAATCCGTAACGCCCGCAGCCAGCGATCCGGTACTGGCCGGGCCCCTTGCGCGTGACCTCGGCACCCAATGCCTGGACCGCCGTGATCGTGCGCAGGCAGTCTTCGGCCTCGAGGTAGCCGTGGATCTCGGTGATGCCATCGGCGAGCGCGCCCAGGAGCGCCGCGCGATGCGACACGGACTTGTCGCCGGGCACGTCGGCCGAGCCAGCGAGACGGGGTATCGGCTGCACGCGGAATCTCATCGCAGGCCCTCGCGCATCGCCTTGATCCGGGCCAGCGCGGCGTGGAGCTCGACGGTCGTGCCCGCGGCGATCACGCGCTCGAGGTCGCCGAGCGCTTCCCGGAACGCCGCAACGCTCGCCGACAGCGCATCACGGTTCGCCAGGAAGATCTCTGTCCACATGTCCGGATCGCCGGCCGCGATCCGCGTCGTATCGCGGAAGCCGCGTGCCGCCAGCTCGAGCGCGGCCGGCTCGACGCGGCACGCGCCGTCGACCAGGGCACACGCCACCAGGTGCGGCAGATGGCTGATCGCCGCCACGGTCCGGTCGTGCGTCTCCGGGTCGAGCGACGTCACGCGCGCGCCCAGCGCCTCCCAGAATTCGCTGGTCCGCTTGAGCGCGGCGAGCTCGGTCGCCTCCGTCGGCGTTACCACGACCGTGGCGCCCTGGAACAGATCGGCGCGCGCCACGCGGTAGCCGCTCTGCTCCGAGCCCGCGAGCGGATGACTCCCCACGAAAGCGGGTGGGCGCCCCGCGAAGAGTCGTTCGGCGGCGCGCACGATGTTGCGCTTCGTCGACCCCACGTCCGTGACAACGGCGCCGGCCGGCGCCGCGCGCCCGACCTCGGCGAGCAGCTCTTCGATCGCCAGGACAGGCGCGGCGAGCAAGACGAAGTCCGCAGTGCGCACGCCCTCGGCGAGATCCGTGGTGATGGCGTTCAGCGTGCCGTCCTCGAGCGCCGGACGGAGCCGACCGGCGTCGCGCCCGATGCCGACCAGCCGCCGGGCCAGTTGGCCGGCCCGTGCCGCCTTCGCCACGGAGCCGCCCAGGAGGCCGACGCCGACGATCGCGAGCTCGCGAATCACGCGGCCGGCTTCCCGAGAACCGTGCGCAGCGCCTTCACCAGCTTGCGGTTCTCCTCGGGGGTGCCCACGGTGATGCGAAGCGCCGTCTCCAGGCCGAAGGGTGTCATCGGACGTACGATCACGCCCTGGTGCAAGAGCTTCTGATAGATGTCGGCGGCGCTGCGTCCGACGTCGACCAGGATGAAGTTGGCGCGCGAGGGGACGTACGACAGCCCGATGCGCTTGAGCTCATCGTAGAGGAAGTGTCGGCCGGCCTCGATCATTCGAACGCACTCCATAATGTGCGCCTCGTCGTCGAGAGCCGCCAGCGCGGCGGCCTGGGCCAGCGAGTTGACGTTGAACGGCTGGCGAATCCGGTTCATGAGGGCGATCGCGTCGGCGTCGGCGACCCCGTACCCCACGCGCAGCCCGGCCAGGCTCGAAGCCTTCGAGAAGGTGCGCAGGACGACCGCCTTCCGTCCCTGCTTGACCAGCGAGATCGCGTCCGGAAAATCCGGGCCCATCGCGAACTCGATGTACGCCTCGTCGAAGACGACGATCGTGCGCTCGGGCACGCGGGCCATGAAGTGCTCCACCTCGTCGCGCGTGACGATGGTGGCGGTCGGGTTGTTCGGGTTCGCCACGAACACCATCTTCGTCATCGGCGTGATCGCCCGCGCCATGGCCTCGAGGTCGAGCCGGAACTCCTTCAGCATCACCATGACGCGCACGCCGCCGGCCGCCTGGACGGTCGCCGGGTAGACGGGAAACGAGGGATGTGGCACCACCGCCTCGTCGCCCGGGCGCAGGAAAGTGCGCACCAGGAGCTCGATGAGCTCGTTCGAGCCGTTACCGAGCACGACCTGATCCGGCATGACGCCGTGCTTCTTGGCCAGCGCCTGCCGGAGATAGAAGCCGCTACCGTCCGGGTACCGGTCGAGGGAATTCAGCGCGTTGACAATGGCCTTCTGGACGCGGTCGGAGGGCGGCAGCGGGTTTTCGTTCGACGCGAGCTTGATCGGGTTGTGGATCATGAGCTCACGCTCGAGCTCCTCGATCGGCTTGCCCGGCTCGTACGGAGCGATGCCCAGGATGTGTTCGTTCGCGAGCGACTCCCACTGCGTTGGCATGCTCTCTCCTTAGAGGGCCGGGTACGACCCGAGAACCTTCAGGAACAGGGTCCGCTCCTCGATCTCGCGCAAAACCGACGCCACCGCCGGCGTGGCTCGGTGGCCCTCGAGATCCACGAAGATGACATACTCCCAGGGGCGCTGCTTGGCCGGCCGCGACTCGATTTTCGTGAGGTTGATCCCGAGCCGCGCCAGCGGTTCGAGAATGCGATAAAGGGTGCCCGGCTCGTTGCGCATCGCGAACAGGATCGACGTCTTGTCCCGGTCCGTCGGGCCGCCGGCGTGGCGGCCGATCACCAGGAACCGGGTTGAGTTGTGGGGATTGTCCTCGATGCCGGCTCTGAGGATCGGGACCTTATAGAGCTCTGCCGCCAGATCGGAGGCGATCGCGGCGACCGTGGCGTCGGCGGCGGCCATCTCGGCGGCGGCGGCGGTGGAGAGCGACTGCTCGGTCGTCACATCCGGCAGGTGCTGCGCGAGCCACACGCGACACTGCGCCAGGCCCTGAGGGTGCGAGAGCACGCGCTTGACCCCGTCCAGGCCGGCGGCCCGCGACAGGAGGTTCTGCGTGATCTCGAGACGGAGCTCGCCGCAGATGAGCGCGTCCGAGTCGATCAGCCGGTCGAGCGTGACATTGACCGCGCCCTCGGTGTTGTTCTCGACCGGCACGACGCCGAAGTCGGCGCGTCCCCGCTCGACGTCCTCGAACACGTCGACGATGGTCTTCGCGGCCCGATAGCTGACGGAGGCGCCGAAGCGGCGGAGCGCGGCCTGGTGCGTGAAGGTCGCCTGGGGGCCGAAGTAGGAGACGGTCAGCGTCGACTCGAGGGCCCGGCACGCCGACAGGACCTCGCGCCAGATGGCGGTGATGGCCGGAGCCGCAAGCGGGCCCGCGCTGGTCTCGCCCAGGCGCCGGAGGATCTCGGCCTCCCGCTCCGGGGCATAGATCGGCGCATCCTGCCTTCGTTTGAGGTCTCCGATCTGGAGGGCGGCCTCGGCGCGCTGGTTGAGGAGTTGAAGAATTCGGTTGTCGAGCTCGTTGATCCTGGAACGCCAATCGTCCAGGTTCATAGAAACTCCCACTACTGCCACGCTCTTGGGGTACCGCGGATTATAGGCCGCCGCCCATCCCAGGGCAAGTCAGCGTCGGAGGCTCTCAATCCCGCTCGGTTTCTCCGCGCGACGTCGAGACGGCGAGGCGCAGGGCGCTCACCTCCTTCGCGGTCAACGGACGCGATTCTCCCGGCCGCAAAGCGCCGAGCGCGACGGGACCGAAGGCGACGCGCCGGAGCTCCAGCACGCGATGGCCCATGGCGTCGCAGAACCGCTTGACCTCGTGCTTGCGCCCTTCGGCGAAGGTCAGCCGGAGCCGGCTCTCTCGCGCTCCGCTCCGCGTGAGCTCGACCGCCAGCGGCCGCGCCGGTCCGTCGTCCAGCATCACGCCGCGCCGCCAGCACGGGAGGGCATCGGCGGTCACACTCCCCTCCACCCGAGCCTCGTAGAGGCGCGGCAGCGCGTACCGCGGATGAAGCAGCCGGTGCGTGAGAGGCCCGTCGTTGGTGAGCAGGAGCGCCCCCTCGACATCCCAGTCGAGGCGGCCCACCGGATAGAGGCGCACGTCGCGCGCGATCAGGTCGGCGACGACCGGGCGTCCCTGGGGGTCGCGCAGGGTCGTGACGTAGCCCCGCGGCTTGTTGAGGAGCAGGTAGCGCTTGGCTTCGGCGGGCGGCAAAGGCCGGCCGTCCACCGCGATGACATCGAGGTCGGGATCGGCGAGAGTGCCGGGGCTCCGCGTGACCACACCGTTGACGGCGACGTGGCCGTCGACGATCAGGCGGTCACCGCCCCGTCGAGAGCTCAGTCCCGCCTGTGCCAGAATCTTGTTGAGTCTCAGCTTCACTCTGCTCGGCGACGGCCGCCAGCTCCGGGATGACGAGCTCGCCCTCGACCTTCGGCAGGTCACCGATGTCACGCAGGCCGAAGGCGACGAGGAACTCGCGCGTCGTCTCGAAGAGATATGGCCGACCGGGCGCTTCTTTCCGCCCGGTGATGCGGATGAGCCGCCGCTCGAGGAGGCTGTCGAGCACGGCCTCGGAATTGACGCCGCGAACCGCGTCGATCTCGGGGCGGGACACCGGCCGCTTGTAGGCCACGATCGCCAGCGCCTCGAGCGCCGGGCGCGAAAGGCGCGTACGGGTCCGGGCGCGGGCCAGCCGCACGAGCCACGGGGCGACCTCGGGTCGGGTGATCATCCGGTATCCACCGCCGACCTCGACGATCTGCAACCCCTGGCTGGACGCCTCGTAGCGCGCGCGGAGCTCCTCGATCAGCCGCCCCGCCTCGTGGACGTCAGGCAGATCGAGCACCTCGCGGATGCGCTCGGCTTCCAGCGGCGTATCGGACGCGAAGAGAAGCGCTTCGACGACGTCAGTTGGACTCGGCACGGCTTGGCTCCCCATTGGATACCGCAGTCTGGCGTTCGATGACGATCTCTCCGAAGAGCTCCGTCTGCTGCGTCTTGATCCGGCCAAGGCGCACCAGCTCGAGCACCGCCAGAAGCGACACGACGATCTCGGAGCGCCGCCGATCGCCCGCGGTGAGCGACGAGAACAGGAGCGACCAGGTGTCGCGCAACACCGAGAGGATCATGGTCATGCGCTCGACGACGGACGGCGGGTTCGGCTCGATCTCGCGCGGCCGCTGGCGTCCCTGCTCCTCGATCAGCCGTCGCAGGGTCCGCTCGAGCAGGTGCACGCTGAGGTCGGCGAGCGGGACGTCCTCGGGTGGCGGCAGGGCGCTGCCCGGGCGGCCCCAGATCAGGCTCTGCTCGGCCTCGCGGCCGGCGAGCCACTCGCCCAGCGCCTTCACTCGCGCGTACTCGCGCAGCCGCGCCTCCAGCTCGAGGCGGAGCGTGAAGCCGTCCTCGTCGAGTTGCTCCTCCTGGCTCTCGTCAGGCGGCACCAGGAGCTTCGATTTGAGATAGATCAGCGTCGCGGCCATGACCAGATAGGCGCCCGCGGCCTCGAGATCGCGGAACTCCATCGCCTCGAGGTGCGCCAGATACTGGTCGGTGATGGTGCGCACCGGCAGCGCCGCCAGGTCGATCTCGTTGGTGCGGCAAAGGTGCAGGAGGAGATCGAAAGGGCCTTCGAAGGTCCCGACACGCAGGGTGAGATCGCCCGTCGTCACGTTCGCGTTCTCGCTCATGGTGTCAGATGCACCGCCGCCCGGACCTCGTCCATCGTGGCCTGCGCGACCTTGCGCGCTCGCCGCGATCCCTCATGGAGGATTTCGACGATCCGGGCCGGCTTCTCCGCGAAGACCTGCCGGCGCTCGCGGATGGCGGCCAGCGGCGGCAGCATGTGCTTGAGCAACACGTCCTTGCAGTCGAGGCAGCCGATCCCCGCCGTCCGGCACCCGGTCGCGCACGCCTCGCGATCGGTCGCGGTCGTGAAGATCTTGTGCAGATCGAAGACGGGGCAGATGTCGGGATTGCCCGGGTCGGTCCGCCTCTTGCGTGCCGGGTCGGTCACCATCGGCCGGATCTTTCGGGTGATGGTCTCCGGGTCATCGGCGAGATCGATGGTGTTGGCGTACGACTTCGACATCTTCCGTCCGTCGGTGCCCGGCACCTTCGGAATCTCGGTCAGCTTCACCTCGGGCTCCGGGAACACCTCGCGGAACGAGTGATTGAACCGGCGCGCCACTTCTCGTGTCAATTCCACGTGCGGCGCTTGATCGATGCCGACCGGGACCCAGCGCGGCTTGTACATGAGGATGTCGGCGGACTGCAGAAGCGGATAGCCCAGCAGGCCGTAGGACGGCGACTCCAGGTGCTGCTGCTCGATGCGCTCGCGGTAGGTCGGCACGCGCTCGAGCCAGGTCACCGGCGTCGTCATCGAGAACAGGAGATGCAGCTCGGCGTGTTCGGGCACGAGCGACTGGATGAACAGCGTCGAGCGCTCCGGGTCGAGCCCGGCGCCGAGCCAGTCCGCCAGCATCTCGACCGTGTTGCCGGCAACGTCCGAGGTGTCGAGGTCGTCCGTGAGGGCGTGCCAGTCGGCGACGAAGTAGTAGCACTCCAGCGAGTCCTGCAGCTTGACCCAGTTCGCCAGGGCGCCCAGATAATTGCCCAGGTGCAGCCTGCCGCTCGGCCGCATGCCCGACAGCACGCGCTCCTTCGCCCCTCTCGCCGTCAATGGAGGTCAGTCTCCCTTCGCTCCCACGCCTTCACGGAACGGACGAACACATAGTACGCATAGAGCGTCGCCAGAAGAAAGCCTCGTCGCCCGTCGAGGAAGCCACGCTGCAGCACGTACATCGACAGGAAGCGGCCCAGCGGTCGCAGGACGAGGTCGCCCAGCCTGGCGCGCCTGCCGCTTCGCGTCCATTCCTCGGCCGCCAGCGTCGAATACCGGTCGGCGCGCGTGAGGAAATCCGACACGTCGCGGTAGCTCCGGTGAATCAGCGGCGCCGAGAGACGACCCACACTTCCCGTCACCTCGACCGACTCGTGGACGGCGCGCTCGCTGAACCGGCCTCGCCCGCGGCGGAAGAGCCGGATCTGCCAGTCGGGCCAGAGCCCCCCGTGCCGGATCCACCGGCCCCAGAAGATGTTGCGACGCGGCACGCGGTAGCCGTCGTGGGGTCCGTTCGCGGCCAGCACACGGGCGATCTCCTCGCGCAGCTCGGCGGACACCTGCTCGTCCGCGTCGAGCGAGAGGAGCCAGTCTCCGCCGGCCTCGGCGAGACCGAGGTTCTTCTGCGCGGCGAAGCCTGGCCACGGGCGCACGATCACGCGATCCGTGAAATCGCGCGCGATCTGCGCGGTCTTGTCCTGCGACTCGGCGTCGACCACGATGAGCTCGTCCGCCCACGCCACGCTCTCCAGACAGGCGCGCAGTCGGTCTTCCTCGTTGAGCGTGACGACGACCACGGACAGGCGCGGCCGCGTCATCGCGCGAGAATCTCCGCGACTGACCGCAGCACGGGTTCGACACCGAGCGCGGTCATGACGCCGTGCGGGGCCGCCAGCGTCCGGTGAATCTGTCCGTACGGTCCGTTGCGCTCGGCCGACGTCGGGCCGTAGAGCCCGACACACGGGGTGCCGAGCGCCGCCGCCATGTGCAGGGGCCCGGTGTCGCCCGCCACGACGACACTCGCGCGGCGCAGCACGGCCAGGAGCTCGTCGAGATCCGTCGGCAACGCCAGCGAAACCCGGCCGGCGGGGCCTCCGTCGACGATGGCGCGCGCGTCATCGAGCTCGTTCGGGCCCCAGGTGACCAGTACGGCGGCACCCGCGTCGGCGGCGAGGCTCCGCGCCAGGTCGCGGTATCGCGCGATGGGCCAGCGCTTGTCGGGCCGGCCGGCGCCGGGATTGAGAACGACGAGCCGATCCTGCGGCTTGAGACCGGTCGACGCGAGAAACTCGTCGACCCGCGACTCGGCCCCGGCATCGGTGGGCAGCGAGAACTCGGGCGAGCGCGCGCGCACTCCCAGGGGCTCGAGGAGCGAGAGGTACTGGTCGACTACGTGCCGCGCCGAGGGGGGCGGCGCCACCCGCTTGTTGGTGAAGAGCGTGCTGGTCGACTCGCGACAGTGCGCCGCCGCGAAGCCGATCCGGAGAGGCGCGCGGGTCACCGCAGTGACCACGCCGCTCTTCACCAGCCCCTGGAGATCGATGGCCACGTCGAATCGCCCGGCGCGCAGGTGACGGCGAAGACC
>JBKPCO010000150.1:0-12626 GCA_046727415.1 Candidatus Methylomirabilota bacterium | reverse complement strand
GAGCCAGGGCGCGTACGCCCGCGCGATGCCGAGGGGCGAGACCGAGAGCCCGCGCGTGCGCATGAGCGCCGCCGCCGGGCCGCTCACCGCCGCGCCGCCGACGATCGGGCTCACCGCGACCACCGGCGCCGCGGTCGCGCTGAGCTCGGCGACGATTCCGGGCACCGCCAGGATCGGACCGACGGACGTCACGGGGTTCGACGGGCACACGATGACCAGCTCGGCTCCGCGAATGGCGTCCACGACGCCGGGCGCCGGCCGCGCCGCGGGCGCCCCGTCATAGTCGACGGCGACCACCTCGACGAGCGCCTTCTCGCGCACGAAGTACTCCTGGAATGTGAGCCGCCCGGCGGGCGTCCGGATCATCGTGCGCACCGGATCGTCGCTCATCGGAATAATCCGCACGCTCACCCCTAGATCGGCCGCGATCCGCGCGGTCACCCGGGAGAGCGGCTGCCCCTCGCGGAGCGCGCAGGTGCGGGTGAGGTGCGTGGCCAGGTCGCGATCCCCAAGGTTGAACCAGGTGTCGGCGCCGTGATTGGCCATGCCGCGCAGGCATTCGAACGTCTCGCCGGCGAGGCCCCACCCGCGCTCGACGTCGAGCAGGCCGGCCAGCGCGTACGTCGCGGTATCGAGGTCGGGCGAGACGTGCAATCCCCAGACCTCAGTGTCGTCGCCGGTGTTGCCGATCACCGTGAGGTCGTGCGGGTCGAGATGCGCCGCGAGGCCTCGGAGGAGCTTGGCGGCGCCGGTGCCACCTGCGAGCGTGACGACGCGCATCTCAGTCGCGGACGTGTTCGCGCAGGGTCCAGAGCGCGCTGCCGCCGCGCCAGGCATAGAGGCCCGCGCCCTCGCGGCCCGCGAGGGCCGGCGGCAGCGTGCTCTCCGGCACGGGGATGAAGCCGAAGCGCACCCAGACCCGGTCCAGGCTCTGCGGGCGCGTGAACACTGTGACGACCCCGGTGGCGGTGGCATGGTCGAGGACTGCGGCGACCAGCTGCGAGGCAATCTCCAGCGGCTCCTTCTCGACGACGACGACGGGCCCGTGCAGCAGCATCGCCGGGCCGTCGCGCTCGGCGACGACGGCGCCGACCAGCCGCTCACCGCCGTCGGCGGCGGTGGCGGCGCCCCACGAAAGGGCGATGTCGGCTGCAGGCCAGGGAGCCGCGGCGAAATCGAAGAGCGGCCGGGCCATCGCGGCGTCCGGCAGGGGCCGGTATCCGATACCCTGCCAGACCCGCGGAATGGTCGCAGAACTGAGAGACGGAACCGGAACGGCGGCGGGTCGCGGACCCCCCGCGCGACTTCCAGTCCTACTTCTTGCCAAGCACCGCGTCCTTCAGGCTCTTCGCGAGGCGGAACTTGCACACGCGCTTGGCCGGGATCTTGAGCGGCTCACCGGTCTGGGGATTGCGGCCGATGCGCGCCTTGCGATTCGCGAGGACCAGCTTGCCGAAGCCCGGCAGGAGGAAGACGCCGCTCTTCTTGGCTTCCTTCGACGCCAGGTTGAGCGTCTCGTCGAGGATACCCTCGATCTGCTTCCGGGTGAGGCTGGTCTTCTCCGCAAGGTACGCGACCGTTGCAGACTTCGTCATCGTCTTCGCCACGGGTGACCTCCTGTCGATCGGGGGTGGTGATTGTTGAACGCGAACTGCATTATTACCACAGGCCGTCGCGCGCGGCTACCCGCGCGTGAAGCGAAACTCTCCCGACGCGATCAGCCGACGGTATGAGCCGAAGCGCGCCTCGGCGTCCTCGATCTTGTCCAGGGGTGATTCGGGAACCTCGCCCTCACTATAGGTTCGAATGATCCCGTACAGCGTGTCGCGCTGAGCCGGGATCCGCCCGGCGTCGCGGATGAGGCGGTGCAGCTCCGCCGGCCCCACCAACTGACCGTACTGGGCTCCCGCCGACGTGGAAATGGACTCGTTGATCAGCGTGCCGCCGAGGTCGTTGGCGCCCGCCGCCAGGAGGCACTGGGCCAGCTTCGGCCCTTCCTTCACCCACGAGGACTGGATGTTGCGGAAGGTCGGCCCGAGCATCAGGCGCGCCAGCGCGTGCATCTTCACGACCTCGATCCCGGTCGCGCCCGGCCGGACGCCGGGGACCAGCCCCTTCGACCACATCGGCGCCTCGGAGTGGATCAGCGAGAGCGGCACGAACTCCGTGAATCCGCCCGTGTCCTTCTGGATCGAGCGCAAAAGTGCCATGTGACTGATCCAGTGCGCGGGAGTCTCCACATGGCCGTACATGATTGTGGAGGTCGTGCGGATCCCGAGGGCGTGCGCGGTGGTAATGATGTCGACCCACTGCGGCACCGTGATCCGGCCGCGCGCGATGACGTCGCGGATTTCCTGGTCGAGGATCTCGGCGGACGTGCCCGGCAGCGTGCCCAGGCCCGCGGCCTGGAGCTCGGCCAGATAGGCCCGAATCGGCAGTCCGGAGCGCACCGAGCCGTACAGCACCTCTTCCGGCGAGAACGCGTGGATGTGGAGCGCCGGCAGCTCGGCCGTGATCGCGCGCGTCAGGTCGATGTAGTAGCGCCCGTCGAGCTTTGGCGGCAGACCGGCCTGGATGCACACCTCGGTGGCGCCCAGGTCCGATGCCTCGCGCGCGCGGCGAACGACCTCGGCGACCGGGAGAAAATAGCCCTCCTCTTCCCGGTGATCGCGGCTGAAGGCGCAGAACGTGCAGTGCTTGATGCAGACGTTGGTGAAGTTGATATTGCGATTGACGACGTAGGTGACCACGTCGCCGACCTGCCGCCGCCGCATCTCGTCGGCCACCAGCGTCAACGCGTGCAGATCACGGCCGCTGGCGCGCGCGAGCGCCACGCCTTCGTCGACGGCTACCTCGTGGCCGTCCAGCGCGCGAGAGAGGATTGGGCGGAGCTCGCGCGAGACCCAGTCGAGCGAGGTGAGGAGGCTACCAGCGACGCCAGCGTTCATACGATTCCTTCACGAGGCCGTGCTCGTCAATCAGGGCTGCCACGCGCGCGCGAAGCCGCTCGTCCAGGAACTCGGCGCGCGTTGCGAACTCCGGGTAGATCGCCAGACGCTCGCGCAGCCGAAAGCCCTGGCTCTCGGTCGAGCGCCTGAGCTCGGGAAGTAGAGGCCAGGGCTTCTCGGGGTTGATGTGGTCCGGCGTGAGCGGCGAGATCCCACCCCAGTCGTTCAGGCCCGCGGCCAGGAGACGCGGATAAACGTCGGGCGACAGGTTGGGCGGCGCCTGGATGTTCATGTCGGGCCCGAGCACCAGACGCGCCACCGCGAGAGTCCGCAGGAGGTCGTCGACCGATGGCTCAGGCGCGTCGCGCATGGGGATGCGCGGCTTGGCCCGGAAGTTCTGGACGATGACCTCCTGGATGTGTCCATACCGCTCGTGGAGATCACGGATGGCGACCAGCGCATCGACGCGCTCGCGGAGAGTCTCGCCGATGCCGATCAGCACGCCGGTCGTGAACGGGATGCCCAGCTTCCCGGCGAGCGCGATGGTCCGGATCCGGCGCGCGGGCACCTTGTCGGGCGCCCGGTCGTGCGCCATGCCGCGCTCGAGGAGGCGCTCGGAGAGCGTCTCCAGCATGATCCCCATGCTCACGTTGACTTCGCGCAGCGCGGCGAGGTCGCGCTCGACCATGACGCCGGGGTTGGCGTGAGGCAGCAGCGGGGATTCTTTCAGCACGGTCTCGCACACGGCGCGCAGGTACGCCAGCGTCGTGCGATAGCCGTGCCGCCGGAGGAATTCGCGATGCGCAGCGAACAGCGCCTCGGGCTTGTCGCCCAGCGAGAACAGCGCTTCTTTGGCGCCGAGCCGGCCGCCCGCCTGAGCAAGCGCCACGACCTCGTCGGGCGTCATCGTGTGGGCGCCGGGCTCCCCCGGGTCGCGGCGGAACGTGCAGTAGCCGCAGTAGTCGCGACAGAGCGTGGTCAGCGGGACGAAGACCTTGGCCGAGAAGGTGACCGTCTTGCCGCGGCCGCGATCGCGTAGCTCTCCGGCGCGCGCTAGCAGGTCGCCGAGTGCCGCCGCCGGCGTCTCGATGAGCTCGGATGCCGCCTGATGCGAGATCATTTCCGGCTGCTGGCCTTCTTCGCGGACGCGCTCTTCGCCGGCGCGCGTAAGACTCTGTTTGTAGGCTCGCCTCGGCCGGCGGGGGCCCCAGCCCCGCGACGGCCTGCGGCTCGCAATACCTGCGGTCTCACATCGTGCGCGAAGCGGTCGATGTTCGCGAGCACCGCACGCAGCTCCTGCACGGTGTGATCGAACACGAAATGTGTGACGCCGAGCGCCTGATAGCGCCGGACGTCGGCGACGACCTCGTCGGCGGTGCCCTGGAACGGCGGGCGGTCGCCGGAGGCGGCCTTGGCGCGCTTGCCGCGCACTTCCATCGGCACGCGAATGGTCAGCGCGATCGACTTCGGATCGCGCCCGGCCCGCCGCGCCCAGTCGTGGATCTGTTTCACCTTCGCCGCGTACTCGTCCGGGCCCAGGAGCGCCGGCGGCCGCATGCCGATCGGATGCCAGCCGTCGCCGATGGTGCCGGCCCGCCGCAGCGCCGCGCCCGTGTGGCCGCCGATCCAGACGGGAATGCCGGCGCGCTGCGCGGGCTTCGGGAGCACGTGGATGTCGCGGACCGAGCAGTACTTGCCCTCGAACGTGACCGGGTCGGTCGTCCACGCCGCCCGCATCAGCCGGATGTATTCCTCGGTCACCGGCCCGCGCTCCTCGAACGGCGGGGCGCCGAGCGCCTCGAACTCCTCGCGCAGCCAGCCCACGCCGGCGCCGAGGATGACGCGGCCCTTCGAGAGCACGTCCGTCGTCGCCAGCATCTTGGCGGCGAGGAGGGGATTGCGGTACGGGATCACGAGGACGCTGATACCGAGCCGAACGCGGGTGGTCGCGTGCGCGAGATGGCTCAACATCGCGAGCGGCTCGAGGTAGTCCTGCGCCAGTCCGCCCGGAAACTGTCCGCTAGTGGTGTACGGGTACACCGACTTCGCCGACGACACCGGCATGACGATGTGATCGGTGACGAACAGCGAGTTGTAGCGGAGCGCGTCCGCCTTCTCGGCGATCTTGAGGACGACGTCGAGGCCGGCCAGCGGCCCGCGACCCGGAAGCGAAAACCCGAACTCCACGACGTTTCCTCCGAGAAAGGGGATTCCTGGAACAGGACGGCCGATATGGTATCACTAAGCGGAATGCAATTCTTTGACGTCGTCGTCATCGGCGCCGGCCACGCCGGATGCGAGGCGTCGCTGGCGGCCGCGCGCATGGGATGCCGTACGCTGCTGCTCACGATGAACCTCGACGCTATCGGCCAGATGTCGTGCAATCCCGCCGTTGGCGGCACCGCGAAGGGCCACCTGGTTCGCGAGATCGATGCCCTCGGCGGCGAGATGGGACGCGTCACCGATCGCGCCGCGATCCAGTTCAAGACGCTCAACGCGTCGCGCGGTCCCGCCGTGCGCGCGTCACGTGCCCAGTGCGATCGCGCGCGGTACCGAGCGGCGATGAAGCAGACGGTCGAGCGCGAGCCCAACCTCGAGGTGCGGCAGGGCCAGGCAGCGCGCTTCATCGTCGCCGGCGGGCGCGTCGTCGGCGTCGAGGATCAGCTCGGCGTCGCGTATCAGGCGCGCGCCGTCGTCGTGACAGCAGGCACGTTTCTCCGTGGGTTGATCCACGTGGGGCTCAACCGTCAGAGCGCGGGCCGGGCCGGGGAGTTCGCGGCGATCGACCTCTCGGGCGCGCTCTCGGACCTCGGGCTCACGCTCGGACGGCTGAAGACCGGTACCTCCCCGCGCCTTCGACACTCGACGATCGACTACGCGCGGCTGGCGGAGCAGTGGGGCGACGACGAGCCGTGGCCGTTTCACTGGGCGACCAAGCGCCTGGCGCTCCGACAGGTTGCGTGCCACGTCACGTACACGACGCCTGCCACGCACGACGTCGTGCGCGCGAATCTCGACCGCTCTCCGCTCTACTCGGGCGTCATCGACGCCACCGGTGTGCGCTACTGCCCGTCGATCGAGGACAAGGTGAAGCGCTTCGCCGAACGCGAGCGCCACCAGGTCATCCTGGAGCCGGACGGACTCGACACCGAGGAGGTGTACGCCAACGGCATCTCGACCAGCCTGCCGGTCGACGCGCAGGAGGCGCTGGTACGCTCCATCCCGGGCCTCGAGCGCGCCGAGATCATGCGGCCGGGCTACGCCATCGAGTACGACTTCGTCCACCCGACTCAGCTGGCGCCGACGCTCGAGTGTCGGTCGGCACCGGGCCTCTACCTGGCCGGACAGATCAACGGCACCACCGGCTACGAGGAGGCGGCGGCGCTGGGGCTGTGGGCGGGCGTGAACGCCGCCAGCGCCGTGCTCGGGCGCGAGCCGTTCATGCCCGATCGCTCCGAATGCTACATGGCGGTGCTGGTCGACGACCTGGTGACCCGGGGCACCCTCGAGCCGTATCGCATGTTCACCTCGCGCGCCGAGTACCGGCTGTTGCTTCGCGAGGACAACGCCGATCTGCGCCTCTCGCCGTACGGCTACCGGCTGGGCCTGGTGTCGCGCGAGCGTCACGAGGCGGTCGAGCGCCGACGCGTGCAATCGGCGGCCGAGATCCGGCGACTCGAGACGACGCGCGTGGGCGGCCTGCCGATGCTCCAGCTGCTCCGGCGGCCCGGCACGACCTATGCCGACGTGCAACGGGTCGATCCGGGCGCGGTCGCCGAGCCCGCGGTCGCCCGGCAGGTCGAGGTCGCGGCGAAGTACGAGGGCTACATCCGGCGAATGCTCGACGACGTGGCACGTTTCAAGGAGTTCGAGGCGCAGCTGATCCCCGATGGGCTCGACTACCGGGTGGTGCCTGGTCTTTCCACCGAGATCCGCGAGCGGCTCGGCGAGATACGGCCGCGCTCCCTGGGGCAGGCCTCGCGCATCCCGGGAGTGACGCCCGCCGCGCTGTCGATCCTCACCGTCTGGTGTCATCGTTCCGAGCACGCCGCCCAGGCGCGCGGATGACGTCGCCGGTGACGCCCGAGGAATTTCTGAAAGACGCTCCAACTATCCGTCAATCTTATCCGAAACACGAGTCAGGGGACCTTGACAGCCGAGGCCAAGATCGTCCATCGTGGTCGTACCACGCTCGTCGTCGAGGTCGAGGTCTTCGACGATCAGCGACGGCTGACCGGCAAACTCACGGTGACTCAACTGGCTCCGGCGGCCTCGCCGGCTGCGGCGCGCTCTCGCGAAGAAGAGGACCATGCGGCTCGCCTCGAAGATGTTTTTGACGTCCGCACTGGTCGTCGTGGTGCTCGCGGTTGTGGGCGTCCTGAGCCTGCGCGCCGTCGGGCGCCTGGCGTCGGTGAACCGCGAGATCACCACGCGAACCGTGCCGGCCCTCCGCCTGGCCACCTCGACGCGCGACGCGGTCCCGCAGCTGGTCCGGCTCGAGGCCCGCTTCCTGGTGCTCCACGATCCGCGCTTCATAGCGGCCTGGAGCGAGCGGGGCGAGCGCCTGCGGACCAACCTCGACCGCCTGCAGGAGTTCGCGACGAGCCACGACGAGCTCCGCCTGCTCGAAGAGGCCACCGAGACCTTCGAGCGCTACCGCGGCACGGTTGGGCAGATCCAGACGCTTGTCGGACGCGGTGAGCGCACGCGGGCGATCGCGCTGTCGGAGGGCGCCTCGCGGGCGCTGGCCGAGCGCGTCGAGGCGACGCTCGAGGCCCTGACCGAGTCGATGCACGCCGACGTTCTGAAGGCTCAGGCCGAGGTCGCGCGCCTGGAGGCCCGGACCTGGGCAGGGGTGCTGGTGGCGTTCGGGGCGGCGATCGGTCTGGCGCTGGTTGGCAGCGGGCTCATCGCGCACCGGCTGACCCAGTCGCTCCAAACGCTGTCGGCAGCCACGGCGGCCGTCGCCGCCGGATCGTTCGAGGAGCAGATCGTCGTCGACAGCAAGGACGAGATCGGCGAGCTCGCCCGATCGTTCAACGCGATGGCGCGCGAGCTCAGGCGCCTGGAGGAGACGAAGGAGGAGTTCTTCGCCTCGATGTCGCACGAGCTGCGGTCGCCGCTCACGTCCATTCGGGAAGCCGCGAATCTCCTGCGCGAGAGGGTCTCCGGCACGCTCACCGACAAGCAGCGGCGGCTCGTCGAGATCATCGCCGCGGGATCGGATCGACTCCTGGGGTTGGTCAACCAGATTCTCGAGGTATCGCGCCTCCGGGCCGGCGTCCTGCCGATCCAGCGGGCGCGGCTCGACCTCAACAAGGTCGTGACCCGGGCGGTCGACGAGCTCAAGCCGACCGCCGATCAGTCGGGCGTGATCCTCGAGCGTGAGAAACTCGGTGAGGATTTCTGGCTCTCGGGCGATGAGGAGCGCCTCCTGCAGATCGTCGTGAACCTCGTCGGCAACGCGATCCGGTTCACGAAGAGCGGCGGGCGGGTCGTCGTGCGGCTGGTGTCCAGCGCCTCCGAGCTGGAGATCCAGGTCGAGGACACGGGCATCGGGATTCCGGTGGGCGAGCTACCGTACGTCTTCGAGCCGTACCGTCAGGCGCACGCCGACCGCGGTGGGACCGGTCTCGGCCTTGCCATCGTGCGCGGGGTCGCCCAGGCGCACGCGGGCCGGGTCACGGTCGAGTCGCAAGAAGGAAAAGGGAGTCGTTTCACCGTGCTTCTTCCGCGCGCATGAGGGGCGCATGGCTCGCCGTGGCGTCGGCGCTGCTCGCCGGCTGCGCCACCGGTCCCTTCGCCAGCCCTTCGGCGCAGATGCTTGCCAGAGCCGACCGGCTCGCCGCCGACGGCGAATACCGCTCGGCCGTCACGGCCTACGATGCCTACCTCGCGGAGTACTCAGGGAGCTCCAATGCGCCGCGCGCACGGGCGAGCCGTGACGCGGTCGCCTCGGTCCTGACGACACGCGAGGAGCTCGGACGGCTCCAGGTCGAGCTCGCGCGCTTGCGCGAGGAGCTCACCAAACGCGAGGGCGACCTGGCGCGCGTGCGCCAGGAGGCCGAGCGCCTGCGCGCGGATCTCGAGCGGCTCAAGCAGATCGACCTCCAGCTGGAGAGGCGCAAGTGAAACAGAAGGTCCTCGTGATGGACGACGATCCGGCAATCCTCGAAGTCCTGGAGATGCGTCTATCCGCGATGGGCTTCGACGTCACGGCGACGAGCGACCCGCGCAAGGCGCTCGAGGCGGTCGAGGCCGGGCGCTTCGATCTCGCGCTCCTCGATTTGCGCATGGAGCCGCTGGACGGTATGCGCGTGATGGAAGCCCTGCACGAGCGCCAACCCCGCCTGCCTGTACTCATCATGACCGCGCACGGCACCATCCAGACCGCGGTCGAGGCAGTACGCCGCGGCGCTTTCGACTACCTCACCAAGCCCTTCGTACGCGACGAGCTCCGCTCCAAGATCGCGCGCACGCTCGCGACGCGCCGGTGGGCCCGTGATCGTGAGCGGCTCTTGACGGTCGGGCAGGCGCTCGCCTCCTCCGGAATCATGTCGCGCGTGCTGGATGCGGTGGCCCAGGCTACCGTGGAGGCCACCGACGCGGACCGTTGCGTGGTGTTCCAGCTCGAGGAAGGCCGGCTGGTGCCGATGGCGAGCGCGGGATCGCCGCCGCCGTCTTGGGAGCGGCTCGAGACGGCCGCGACTGCGGCGATGGACAAGGGCGTGCCGATCACCACGTCGGGCTCCCTGGAGCAGGGCGAGAGCGGCACGGTCGTGGCGGCGCCGCTGGTCGTCCAGCGCGGCCCGGCGGGGGCGCTGGTGATCGAGACCGCCGCCCGTCTGGAGCCGATGGAGGACGACCTCGAGATCCTGGCGCTCTTCTCGTCGCAGGCGGCCATCGCCATTCGCAATACGCTCGATCTCGAGCGTCTGCGGAGCGGCGCCATCGCCGCACTCGGGCGCATGGCCACGCAGGTCGCCCACGAGATCAAGAACCCGCTGGCAGGGCTCCGGCTCTACGTACGCCACCTCGAGCAGCGCCTCATCCGGACGGGCGACACTGATGCCCGCGACCTCGCCGGAAAGATCGCGACCACGGTCGATCACCTGGCGAGCGTGGTCTCCGAGATCACCGCGTTCGGCCGGCCGCCCGAGCTGCACCGGGAGCGGACGGCGCTCCATCCGCTGCTTGACGAGTGCTTGGAGCTGGCGCGCGCCCGACGGCCGACCGACGGCATCGAGATCGTCCGGGCGTTCGATTCGACGGTGCCCACCGCGCAGCTCGACGCGCGCGAGCTGCGCAAAGCGTTCCTGAACCTCATCCTCAACGCGCTCGAGGCGCTCGAGGGCGGCGGCCGCTTGACCGTCTCCACCGCGTACGCCGCCGCGTCGGGAACCGTCACGGTCACCATCGAGGACACCGGGCCCGGCATGACGGAGGAGACACTCGCGCGGGCCTTCGACCTCTTCTTCACCACCAAGCCCGACGGCACCGGCCTCGGCATGTCGATTGCCCGCTCGGTGATCAACCTGCACGCGGGCGAGCTCACCGTATCGAGCCGGCTGGGCCACGGCACCAAAGTTCAGGCGCGCCTCCCGCTCGAGCCCGTCACCGACTCAGCGCGTCTCTGATGACGTCTCGTCGCAGTCATTCCATCCTGGTCGTGGACGATGAGAAGACGATCGCCGACGGGCTTCGCCTGACGTTCGAGAGCGAGGGCTACAGCGTGCGCACGGCCGGCAGCGTCCGGGAGGCCCTCGGCGCGGTCGCCCACAGCGATCCGCACGCCGCCGTCGTGGACCTCATGCTGCCCGACGGCGACGGGCTTCACCTCACGCGGGAGCTCAAGCGGCGCGATCCGGCGATCGAGGTGATCATCATCACGGCCTACGGCTCCGTGCGCAAAGCAATGGAGGCGACGAAGGGCGCCGGCGCCTTCCACGTCCTCGAAAAGCCGTTCGACCCCGACGAGCTCTTGAGCCTCATCGACAACGCGCTCGACCACCGCAAGCTCGTCACCGAGAATGCTGACCTCCGGCGCCGGCTCGGCGAGCAGGCGACCGACTCGGAGATCCTCGGTAGCGCGCCCGGTATCCAGCGCGTCCTCGAGACGGTCATCGCGGTCGCAGACGCCGACGCCAACGTTCTGATCGTCGGCGAGAGCGGCACCGGCAAGGAGCTGCTTGCCAATGCGCTCCACGAGCGCAGCGGGCGCCGCGGCGGGCCGTGGATCAAGATCAACTGCGCCGCGCTGCCCAAGGACCTGATCGAATCCGAGCTCTTCGGCCACACGCGCGGTGCCTTCACCGGGGCGACCACCGAGAAGGTGGGACTCCTGGAGGAAGCGGACACGGGCTCGCTGCTGCTCGACGAGATCACCGAGATGCCGATCGACCTCCAGGCCAAGCTCCTACGCGTCCTCGAGGAGCGCACGGTGCGCCGTCTCGGAGCCGCCAAGGCGGTGCAGGTCGATTTCCGTCTGATCAGCTCCACCAATCTGAGCCCGGACGTCGCGCTCCGCGAGGGACGCCTGCGTCAGGACCTTTATTTCCGGATCAACACCGTGTCCATCGTGGTGCCGCCGCTGCGGGAGCGGCGCGAGGACATTCCAATCCTCGTGCGGGCCTTCTTCGAGCGCTACCGGACCAAGCACGCGCGCGCGGTGGAGGGCATCGATCCGGAAGCGTACCGGCGTCTGCTCGCGTGGTCCTGGCCCGGCAACGTCCGCGAGCTCCAGCACGCCATCGAGCGCGCGGTGCTCGTGACGCGGGGGCCGACGATCACCCTCGAGGACCTGCCCGACCAGCTCCAGCACACCGCGCGCGAGGGCGGCGCCGGGCCGTCGGCGGTCGCTCCCTCGCAGGTCCCCGCGGGCTCCCTGGAGGAGATCGAGCGCGCTTCAATTCTGAAAGCGCTCGACACGACGCGGTGGAACAAGCAAGCCGCGGCCGCGCTGCTGGGCCTCCGCCGCCCGACGCTCTACTCGAAGATGCGCAAGCACGGCATTCCCCAGCGCCGGGCCTGACCAGGCTCCCGGCAACGCTCGAATCGCGAGCAGTACCGCCCCGCCTGCCTATTCGTTAGGCAAATCGCGACCGGAGCTGTCCGGGAGTTCCCTTTAAAGCCTTTCATTTCAGGGGCTTCTCGGCGGGCACCCTCGGGGCATGGCGGTTGCTTGACCGAACGCGCCGGGAGGATCTCAGATGAAAAAGATCGAGGCAATCATCAAGCCTTTCAAGCTCGACGACGTCAAGGAGGCGCTCACCTCCATCGGTGTCATCGGCATGACCGTTTCGGAGGTCCGTGGATTTGGTCGGCAGAAGGGACACACGGAGCTGTATCGAGGCGGCGAGTACACGGTGGATTTCCTCCCCAAGATCAAAATCGAGGTCGTTGTGCCCGATCGCATCGTCGACAAGGTCTCCGAGGTCATGTCAGCGGCGGCCAAGACCGGCAACATCGGCGACGGCAAAATCTTCGTTCATCCGGTCGAGACGGCTGTTCGGATTCGCACAGGCGAGCGCGACGAGAGCGCCCTGTAGACGAAAGGGAGGATTAACGGTGAAGCGACTCACTCTCGCACTGGCAGCGTTGCTGGTGCTGGGCGCCACGACGCTCGTGGCGACGGCTCAGCAGCCCGCACCCCCCGCCGCGACGACCGCGGCGCCCAAC
>JBKPCO010000149.1:0-7025 GCA_046727415.1 Candidatus Methylomirabilota bacterium | reverse complement strand
CGCCCGAGTAGAACGCGTCGATGACCGGCGCGTACTTCTCGGCCACGAAGCGCCGGCGCACCTTGCGGGTGCGCGTCATCTCGGCGTCGTCGGCCTCGAGGTCCTTGGCCAGGAGCAGGAACCGGCGAAGCTTCGAGGCCTCCGGCAGGGTCTCGTTGCCCTTGCGAATCTCCTCGCGGATGAGCTCGCGCACCTCGGGCTTCTGGCTCAGGTCGGCGTAGCTCGTGTAGGCGAGCCCGCGCCGCTCGGCCCAGTTCCCCACTGTATTGAGGTCGATGGCGATCATGGCGGTGACGAAGGGGCGCTCGTTGCCGAAGGCGACCGCTTCGCGGATGAACGGGCTGAACTTCAGCTTGTTCTCGATGAACTGAGGGGCGAACGGCGTCCCGTCCTGGAGAGCGCCGACGTCCTTGGCGCGATCGATGATGACGAGATGACCGCGCGGATCGACAAAGCCCGCGTCGCCGGTGCGGAACCAGCCCTCGGGGTCGATGACTTCACGCGTGGCGTCCTCGTTCTTGAGATAGCCCTTGAAGATGACGGGCCCGCGCACGAGCACCTCGCCCCGCTCCGCGATCTTGACCTCGATGCCCGGGCACGGCCGGCCGGCGGTCGTCGGGTTCGCCTCGCTGCTCGGCTGCAGCGACACCAGGCCCGTCGTCTCGGTGGAGCCGTAGACCTGCTTGAGGTTGACGCCGATCGACCGGAAGAAGCGGAAGGTGTCGGGGCCGAGGGGCGCGCCGCCCGTGAGCGCCCACTTCGTGCGCCGCAGGCCGAGCTGGTCGCGGATCGGCGTGTAGACCAGCACCTCGCCGAGCATGCAGGCTAGTCGCAGCCCGAGCGGGATCGGCTTGCCGTCGGCGCGAAGGATTTCGGCCCGCTCGGCGGCGGCGCGAAATCGCTCGAAGATCCAGCGCTTCAAGGCGGGCGAGTCGGCGGCCTTCACCTGCACGCCCGTCAGCATGTTCTCCCAGATCCGCGGCGGCGCCAGCACCGTCGTCGGTCCGAGCTCGCGCAGATCGCGCTGCACCGTCTCAGGGCTCTCCGGACAGTTGGCGCAGAAGCCGACCACGAGGCTCAGGAACAGGGTGTATGCGGCATCACCGGCCCACGCCATCGGCAGGTACGCGAGGGCGTTGTCGTCCGCGTGGATGTCGTCGGCCTTGCGGAACGCCTCGGCGAGGGCGAGTGCGTTGGCGTGCGTCAGCATGACGCCTTTCGGGTTGCCGGTCGTTCCCGAGGTGTAACAGATGATCGCGACGTCCTCCGGCTTGCCCTTCTCGACCTCGGCCTCGAAGGCGCCGGGATGCTTGGCGCCGAACTCGCGCCCGAGCTCCTGGATCGACTGATAGGAGCGAAGCCAGTCGTGCTTGTAGTGGAGCATGCCGCGCGGATCGTCGTAGACCACCAGGCGGAGGCTCGGGAGCTGGTCGCGGAGCGCCAGCACCTTGTCGACCTGCTCCTGGTCCTCGGCCACGATCACCGTGCACTCGGCGTGATTCCAGACGAACGCCAGCTCCTTGGCGATCGAATCCTGGAAAACCGGCACCGGCACGCCGCCCAGGCACTGCGCGGCCACCTGCGCCCAGTAGAGACGCGGGCGGTTGTCGCCGATGACCGACAGCCGCTCGCCTCGCTTGAACCCGAGCGCGACGAGCCCGAGCGCGAAGTCGCGCACCTGGTCGTGATACTGGCCCCATGTCCACGTCTGCCAGATGCCGCGGTCCTTCTCGCGGATCGCCGGCCGGTTGCGAAGATCGCGCGCGTTTCGCAGGAGCAATCGTGAGAGCGTGATCTCAGCCACGGGAGCCTCCGGAGCCGGGGTTCTTACTGTCGCCGAGATAGGCCTTGATGACGCGCGGGTTCGCGCGCACCTCGTCCGGCGTGCCCTCGGCGATCTTCTGGCCCATGTCGAGCACGGCGACGCGATCGGAGATGTCCATGACCACGCCCATGTCGTGCTCGATCAGGATCACGGTGACGCCCCATTCCTCGTTGACATCGAGGATGAAGCGCGCCATGTCCTCCTTCTCCTCGTGGTTGCAGCCGCCCATGGGCTCGTCGAGGAGCAGGATCTTCGGGTCGAGCGCCAGGGCGCGGCCGAGCTCGACGCGCTTCTGCAGCCCGTAGGCGAGTGAGCCGGTCGGCCGTCTCCGCAGATCCTGGATGCGCAGGAAGTCGATGATGTCCTCGACGCGCCGGCGGTGCTGAACCTCTTCCTTCTCGGCGAGGCCCCAGTAGGCGAAGGCGCCCAGCACGCCGGTCTTCATGTGCACGTGGCGGCCGAGCATCAGGTTGTCGAGCACGGTCATGCCGCGGAAGAGGGCGATGTTCTGGAAGGTGCGCGCGATGCCGAGCTCGGCCACGCGGCTCGGGGCGAGATCGGTGATGTCCTGCCCCTCGAGCGTGATGCGGCCGCTGTCTGGATGATAGAAGCCGCTGATCATATTCAGCACCGTCGTCTTGCCGGCGCCGTTGGGACCGATGACGGAGAGGATCTCGCCCTTCTGGGCCTCGAGCGACACGCGCGTGACGGCCTGCACACCGCCGAACGCCTTCGACGCCTCGCGAATCTCGAGGAGCGCGCTCACGACAGCCACCGCTTTCGTCGGCGGTAGTGCTTGACGTCCCGATAGCTCTTGCGCTGCCCCACGCCCGTCAGGCCCAGATAAAACTCCTTGATGTCCTCGTTCTGGCTGATCGTCTTCGCATCTCCGTCCAGTACGATCCGGCCATTCTCCATAACATAGCCGTGTTGAGCAACCTGTAAAGCCATGGTGGCGTTCTGCTCGGCCAGGAGCACCGCCACCCCCTCCTCCCGATTGAGCCGCCCGACGATGTCGAAGATCTCCTTCACGAGCATGGGCGCGAGCCCCATCGAGGGCTCGTCGAGCAGCATCAGCCGCGGCCGTGCCATCAGCGCTCGGCCGATCGCCACCATCTGCTGCTCGCCTCCGGAAATGTAGCCGGCCTTGAAGCCCCTCCGCTCCCGCAGCCGGGGGAAGTAATGGTAAACGACGTCGAGGTCCTTCCGGGTTTCCTGGCCGTTCGGTCGCGTATAGGCGCCGGTCAGGAGGTTGTCCTCGACGGTCAGGTGCTCGAAGACGTGCCGCCCCTCCATGACCTGGACGATGCCGTGCTTGACGACCTCGGCCGGGCCCTGCCGGTGGATCGCCCGCCCCTGGAACTCGATCCCGCCCTTCGTCACCTCGCCACGCTCCGTTCTGAGCAGGCCGGAGATGGCCTTGAGCGTCGTCGACTTGCCGGCGCCGTTGGCCCCTAGGAGGGCGACGACGCCCCCCTCGGGCACCATGAGCGACACGCCCTTCAACACGAGGATCACGCGGTCGTAGATGACCTCGATGTTGCCGACCGACAGGAGCGGCCGCGGCGTGTCGCCCGTCACCGGCGTCGCTACTTCTCCTTCGCGCAGTCGCGCATCGTGTAGTTGAGCTTCTTGGACTCGTCGACCGCCGCCGCCTCGATCTTCGGCCGTACCACCTCGCGCATGGGCGCGATCCAGTCGGTGAGGACGCTCCACTTCTTACCGTCCCACTGCTGGATGAGAACGGGGCCGTTCCCCTCGTGGTCCTCGCAGGTCACCTTGAGTGGGTGGGTGAAGCCGCGCATGCCGACCTGATCCAGGCGCTGCTCGGTGAGGTTCAGGTTCTCGAAGCCCCAGCGCATCTGCTCACCGGTGAGCGGCTTGTTGCCGAACTTGGCCATGGCCGTGCGGACGGCCTCGGCCGACAGCATCGCGTTGACGAGCCCGCGGTTGTAGAGCGGCGCGCCGATCCCCTCCTTCTTCGAAGAGCCCTTCCCCTTGTCGTAGACGAACTTCTGGATCTCGGCGTGCACCTTGTAGCCGGTGCCCGGCGCGTGGAACGTGGCGCCCTTGTAGCCCTTGGCGCCCTCGCCGGCCGGAACGACGTCCGAGTCGTTGGCCGACCACCAGTTGCCGATGAACCGGTCCATCCGGAAGCCGATGGACGCCGCCTCCTTGATGGCGACCTGGTTCATGACGCCCCAGCCCGACATGAAGATCCAGTCCGGGTTGATGCGGCGCACCTGGAGCCACGTCGCCTTCTGCTCCTGCCCGGGATGGTCGACCGCCAGCAGCGAGAGCTCGAACTGGTACTTCTTCGAGAGCTCCTCGAGGGTCGGGTTGGCCTCCTTGCCGTAGGCGCTGTTGTGGAAGATGTGGACGATCTTTTTGCCTTTCAGCTTCTCGAGACCGCCTTCCTGCTGGCCGATATAGCGAATGACGGCCGAGGCCTGACTCCAGTAGTTCGTGGGGAAGTTGAATACCCAGGGAAACCACCGGCCGTCGGACGCCGCGCTCATGCCGTAGCCCATCGAGAAGACCACGACCTTGTCGACCGGCGCCTTGGGGATCAGCGAGTAGGTGATGGCGGTGCTGTAGGGGTTCACCAGCACGGGGCCCTTGCCCTTCAGCCGCTCGTAGCACTCGACGCCCTGCTTGGTGTCGTACTGCGTCTCGCACTCCTCCCACACGATCTTGAGGCCGTTGATGCCGCCGTCGCGCTCGTTCAAGAGCGTGAAGTAGTCGACGAAGCCGTCCGCGATCGGAATTCCGCTCGGCGCGTAGGGGCCCGTGCGGTAGACGAGCAGCGGGAGGTAAAGCTCCTTGGGTTGGGCGGCCGCCAGGGTGGGCGCCGCGATGACCAGCGCCGCCAGTGCCGCGAGCCACATCTTCCGTCGTATGTTCATGGCGTTCTCCTTTCGTCGGCGGCTAGTGAGGAAACGGCCACAGCCGCAGCTTTTCTTTCGTGATCTGCCAGAGCCGCGCTAGCCCGCGCGGCTCGACGATCAGGAAGAAGATGATCAGCCCGCCGAAGACCATCAGCTCGATCTGCTTCTGCAGGGCGACGGGCAGCACGAGCCCGACCAGGTGCGGCGCGTTGCTGAGCACGATCGGCACCAGCACGATGAAGGCGGCGCCGAGGAACGACCCGAGGATGCTGCCGAGGCCGCCGATGATGACCATGAAGAGGACCAGGAACGAGATGCTGATGTCGAACGCCAGCGTCTCGGCGGTGCCGAGGTAGAGGAAGACGAGCCCCGCTCCGGCGACCCCACAGTAGAACGAGCTGATGGCGAACGCGAGCAGCTTCGTGCGCAGCGGGCGCACGCCGATGATCTCGGCGGCGATGTCGCGATCGCGGATCGCCATCCACGACCGTCCGACGCGGCCGCGCACCAGATTCTTGGCGGCCAGGGCAAACACGGCGACCAGCCCCAGCGCCAAGAGGTACCGCGCCGACGGCGTCGAGTTCGGGCCGGTGACGAGGGCACCGAAGAAGGTCCGGTCCGGCGCGGTGATGGTGCCGGACGAGGCGTAGTTCGTGAACCACGCCACCTTGTTGAAGAGCCAGATCAGGAAGAACTGCGCGGCCAGCGTCGCCACCGCCAGATAAAAGCCCTTGATCCGGAGGCTCGGGATGCCGAAGAGAATCCCCACGGCCGCGGCGACGAGCCCCGCCAAGAGGAACACCACGATGATGCTGAGGCCCGGAAACGCCGTCGCCAGCTTGAACGCCGAGTAGGCGCCGACGGCCATGAACCCGCCGGTGCCGAGCGAGAGCTGCCCGGCGTACCCGGTCAGAAGATTGAGCCCGAGGGCCGCGAGCGCGTAGACGAGGAACGGGATGAGGACGGCCTGGAGCCAGTACTCGCTCGCGACGAGCGGCGGCACAACGAACGCCGCCGCCACCGCCGCGGCCACGACCACGCGATCCTGGACGATGGGGAAGATGGCCTGGTCGCCGGCGTAGGAGCTCTTGAACTGGCCCGCTTCCCGGTAGATCACGTCACACCCGCTCGATGATGCGCTCGCCGAAGAGGCCCTGAGGCCGCACGAGCAGGAAGGCCAGCGCCAGCACGTAGGCGAACCAGTTCTCGATGGCGCCGCCGACGAGCGGTCCCCAGTAGACCTCGCCCAGCTTCTCGCCGACGCCGATGATGAGCCCTCCGACAATCGCGCCCGGCACCGACTCGAAGCCGCCCAGGATGAGGACTGGCAGCGCCTTGAGCGCGATGAGTGAGAGGCTGAACTGCACACCGCTCTTGGCGCCCCACATGAGGCCGGCCACGATGGCGACGACCCCGGCGACGGACCACACGACGACCCAGATGGTTTTGAGCGGGATCCCGAGCGACAGCGCCGCCTCGTGGTCGTCCGCCACCGCACGCAGGGCCCGGCCGATGCGCGTTCGCTGGAAGAACAGCGCCAGCAGCGCGACCAGCACCGCCGATGTCACCGCCGCCGTCAGCTCGAGCTCGTTGATCTGCACGCCGCGGACGATGAACGAGCGATCGGGGATCCCGATGTCGAGCTTCTTGACGTTGGCGCCCCACAGCATCTCCCCGAATCCCTCGAGGAAGAAGTTGAGGCCGATGGTGGCCATGAACAGGATGATGTGCTCCTGGTTCACGAGGGGACGCAGCACGATCCGCTCGATCGCGAAGGCCAGCCCTACCATCACGGCGGTCGTCAGGCCGAGAGCGAGCAGCACCGGCGCGCCGCGCTCGAGCAGGCCGACGAGCGTGAGGGCCGCGAAGAGCACCATCACCCCCTGGGCGAAGTTGAACACGCCCGAGGCCTTGAAGATCAGCACGAAGCCGAGTGCGACCAGCGAGTACATGAGGCCCGCGAACAGGCCGCCGATCAGCACCTCGACCAGGAACGCCGGCGAGCCCGCCATGTCCTTGAACGGAGCGACTAGCACCGCGTACAGCACGTCGACCATCAGTGGAGCCGCCCTGGCTCAAGCGTCATGAGCGACTCCGAGGTACGCGTCCAGGACCGCCGCGTCCTTGCGGACCTCCGCCGGCGGGCCGTCGGCGATCTTGCGTCCGTAGTCGAGGACCACCACCCGGTCGGAGACATCCATGACCACGCCCATGTCGTGCTCGATGAGCGCGATGGTTGTGCCGAACTCCTGGTTGACGTCGAGGATGAAGCGGCACATGTCCTCTTTCTCCTCGACGTTCATCCCCGCCAT
>JBKPCO010000148.1:0-56284 GCA_046727415.1 Candidatus Methylomirabilota bacterium | reverse complement strand
GCGCAAAGGACAAAGCCGAGGTAGGGATCGATGCCCGCCCGCGCGGCCAGGAGGTACGCGAGGTACATGCCCCACACCATCATGTCGCCGTGGGCAAAGTTCACGACGCGCATGACCCCGAAGATCAGCGTGAGCCCCACGGCCATGAGGCTGTACACCCCGCCGAAGAGCAGCCCGCTGACCAACCCCTGCAGAACGAGCGTCAGATCCACGAGCTAACCTCGCCAGGACCTGCCGCCCGCGGCCGCCACCTTGGGGCGAGCTATGCGCGTGGCCGCGGGAAGACGAACTTCTGAAGCGCGGCGTCTCGGGGCCAGACGGCGACCGGCTTCTGGTTGAGAATCTGGATCATCGTCGGGACGGCGTTGGGGTTGTCCCCGAGCTCGTTGAACGTGACCGGGCCGGCGTATTGCATGAGCCCGCCGGAGAAGCTCGTCGCCTTCATGGCGGCAACGATCGCGTCGGGATCGGCCAGGCTAGCGGCGCGCTCGAGGACGTCGGCGATGACAAAGACGGCGTCATAGGAGTACCCGGAGTTGGTGTCGAAGGTGCGGCCGCCCGAGCGCCTGCGGTAGTCGTCGCCGACCGAGTTGGTCTTCGGGTTCTTGAAGTTCGCCCACGGCACACTCGTCAGCACGTACTCGAGATCGTCCTTGAGCGCGGCCAGCTGACCCGCCTCGTAGAGCCCGGGGCTGCCCGGGCCGACGATACCCATCATCTCGATCCGTTGCTTGCGAATCTCAGGGAACAGGAGCAGCGCCGACGCAGGTCGAGTGATCGGCGCGATCACGTCGGGCTTCGCGGCCTTCGCCTTCGAGACCTCGGTCGAGAGGTCGGACGGTGGCTCCGGCCACGGGATGGCCTCCACGATCTCCCACGACGGGTTGGCCGCCTTGTGGGCCGCCTGGAACCCGCGCGCCTGATTCTGACCGAAGAGATCGTTGCAGTACATCAGGACGACGCGCTTCGGCGTCGCATTGGCCTCCTTGAAGATCTCGTCGAAGTACTGGACCGCCCGACGCCCGAAGCTCGAGCCGGTCGGGAAATTCCGGTAGACATACTGGACCTTCTGCTGGCCTTCCTTCACCGACTTCGCGACGTTCGCGGTGATGGGATCGGCCGCCGCGATGTCGATGAGGAACGGCACGCGCTTCTGCTGGGCGACCGAGACCATGGCGTTGGTGCTGCCCGAGTCGAACGAGCCCAGCAGCATCTGGGCGCCCTGGTTGACGAGGCGCTCGGCCTCGACGCGGCCGTTCTCGGGCTTGGTCTGCGTGTCGCCGACGATCAGCTCGAGGCGGATCCCGCCCTTCGACTTGACGCCGCCTGCCGCATTGATCGCTTCGACCGCCATCTGGGCGCCCAGCCGGCACGCCTGCCCGGGCTCGGCCAGGGCGCCGGTGACCGGATGGACGGCGCCGATCTTGAACGTCCGCGGCTGGGCGCGCAGCGGGAGCGGAACGCCCGCGAGGGCCGCGCCGGCGGCGGTCGCCTTCAGCCAGGCCCGCCGCGTCAGTCGATGCGTGCTCTTCATGCGCCTCCCCCCAGAAGCTCCTTGGCGATGATCATTCGCTGGATCTGGTTCGTGCCCTCGTAGATCTGCATGATCTTCGCGTCACGCATGTAGCGCTCCACCGGAAATTCGCGCGTGTAGCCGTAGCCGCCGAAGATCTGGACCGCGTCGGTCGCCACCTTCATAGCGGCGTCGCCGGCCCAGCACTTCGCCATCGACGCCTCGAAGGTGTTGCCGCGGATACCCGCGTCGACCTGGCGCGCGGCGTGGTGCACCATCAGCCGCGCGGCGTGGACCTGCATCGCCATATCTGCCAGCATGAACTGGATACCCTGGAACGCGGCGATCGGCTGGCCGAACTGCTGCCGCTCCTTCGCGTAAGCGGCGGCGGCGTCGAGCGCCGCCTGGCCGATGCCGACCGCCATCGCGCCGGTCATCGGACGCGTCATGTCGAGCGTGCGCATCGCGATCTTGAACCCCTCGCCCTCCTCGCCCAGGCGCTGGGTCGCGGGCACGGCGCAGTCCGTGAAATGGAGCGCGACCGTCGGCGAGCAGCGGATCCCCATTTTCTTCTCCTTCTTGCCGACGGAGAATCCAGGCATCCCCTTCTCGACGACGAACGCGGTGATCCCGCGCGCCCGCTTGGCCGGATCGACGGTCGCGAACACCGTGAGGACGTCGGCATGATCACCGTGGGAGCACCACTGCTTCGACCCGTTGAGGACGTAGTGGTCGCCCTTGCGCACCGCGGTGGTGCGGAGACTCGCCGCGTCCGAGCCCGAGCCGGGCTCCGAGAGCGAGTACGCCGCCATGAACTCGCCGGTGGCCAGCCGGGGCAGGTACTTCTTCTTCTGCTCCTCAGTGCCGGCGAGCAGGATCGGCAGGCCCCCGAGCGGGTGGGCGCCGAAGTTCGTCGTCGTCCCGGCACACGCCCAGCCGAGCTCCTCGGCCACCAGCGACAGCGCCAGGCACCCCATGGCAGTCCCGCCGTATTCCTCCGGCACCCAGATTCCGAAGAGGCCCGACTCGACCAGCGCGCGCATCGACTCGGTCGGATAGCTCTCGGTCTCGTCGTAGTGCGCGGCGTGCGGCGCGATGCGATCGCGCGCGACCTTGCGCGCGAGATCGCGGATCATCCGCTGCTCTTCCGTCAGATAGAAGATGTCGTTCACGACAAGCCCCCTTCGTATCGGCCGCTCGAATCGCTCAGACGATCTGCCGCCGACGTAGATCCGCCAGCCGCTCGGCTGACAGCCCGAGCGCCTCGCCGTAGATCTTCTCATTGTGCTCCCCGAGCCGTGGCGGAAAGCTCAGCGCCGGCACGTCACCGGCCGGCGGCCTCGGCAGCGTCAGCCGGAGCCCCGACCGCGGGTCCGTGACTTCGACGAGCCGATCGGCGACGAGCGGGTCGGCCGCCACGTCGGCGAGCGTGCCGACGCGGGACACCGGGATGCCGGCACGGCGGAGCGACTCGAGCGCCTCGTCGGTCGTGAGATCGGCGAAGCAGGCGGCCAGCTCGCGGCCCAGCCGCTCCACGTCGGCGATGCGGCCCGCGTTGGCAGTGTACTCGGGCCGCGCGAGAGCCGCGAAGCGCGGCAGCGAAGTCAGCGCCGCCCACTGCTGGTCGTTCCCGACGGCCAGGTACACGTGGCCGTCGCGCGTCTTGTGCACGTCCACCGGGGCGAAGAACTGGTGCCGGTTGCCCTTGCGCGTGACCGGCTCGCCGAGGCTCATGGCCAGCGCGACGGGCGAGACCATCCACGACACCGCGCTCGCCAGCATCGACACGTCGATGCGCGCGCCCTCGCCCGTCGTGGCGCGGCGGTACAGCGCCTTGACCACCTCGCTGTAGCCATGCTCGGCGGCACCCAGGTCGACCATGGGCAGCCCGAAGGCCATCGGCGAACCCGCGGCGTCGCCGGTCAACGCCATGAAGCCGGCGCGCGCCTGGAGCACCGGATCGTACGCCGCCTCGTCGTGCTCCGGGCCGAACCCTGTGATGCCGAGCCAGATGAGATCGGGCTTCGCGGCGCGGAGCTCGGCGGGCTCGATCCCGAGGTTCCGGTAGCTGCGCGCGCGCTGATTGGACGCAAACACGTCGACGCGCAGCTTCACGATCAGCTCGCGCAGGAGGGCGCGGCCGTCGGCGAGGCCGAGGTTCAGTGTGATCGCTTCCTTGCCGCAGTTGTTCGGCAGGAAGTAGCTCCGCATGCCGGGCTCGCCGAGCACGTCGCGGCCGACGAACCGGTTGGGGTCCGGGCGCTCAGCGTGCTCGATACGGATCACCCGCGCGCCGTCGCACGCGAGCCGGTACGTCAGGAACGGCAGGGTCGTCGCCTGCTCGAGGCTCAGCACGGTGATCCCCGAGAGGAGGCCGCTCACTGCCGGGGACGGCGATCGACGACGCGCACCGCCTTGCCCTGCGGCCGCTCGATGTCGCCGACAGCGCGCAGGCGCACCTCGGGGCTCAGCGCGAGGAGCTCCGAGAGCTCCCGCCGGATCCGCGCGGCCACTGCCGGATCGCACCCGGGCTCGGCCTCGACGTGAATGGCCATCCGCTCGCCGCCGCCCTCCGAGTCGAGCACGATCTGGTACTCGTGGCTGACACCGGCGTGGCGGAGGATCGTCGTCTCGATCTGGCGCGGGTAGAAGTTGATGCCCTTGTAGATCACCATGTCGTCCGCCCGCCCGCGCAGCCGGTCGAGCCGGAGGCCGGTACGCCCGCAGTCGCAGCGGGCGCGCGAGACGACGCGCGTCAGGTCGTGAGTCCGGTATCGGACCAGCGGCAGCCCCTCGCGGGTCAAGGTCGACACCACCAGCTCGCCTTCGGCGCCGTCGGGCAGGACGGCGCCCGACACCGGATCGACGATCTCCGGGTGATAGTGGTCCTCCCAGACGTGAATGCCGGCGCGCGCGGCGCAGTCGATGCCGAGCCCTGGCCCACCGGTCTCGGTCATGCCGATCATGTCGAAGCTCCGGATGCGCAGCTCGCGCTCGATCCGCGCCCTGAGCTCGTCGGACCACATTTCGGAGCCGAAGATGCCGACACGCAGCGAGAGCGAGCCGAGGTCGAAGCGCTCCTCGCGCGCCGCCTCGATCAACCGCAAGGGGTACGTGGCGATCGCAGCAACCACCGTTGTCTTGAGATCGCGCATGAGCCGGAGCTGCAGCGCGGTGCGGCCGGCTCCGGTTGGGATCACCATCGCGCCGATTCGCTCGGCACCGTAGTGAAAGCCGAAGCCGCCGGTGAAGAGGCCGAACGAGGGCGTGATCTGGATGACGTCGTCGCGGCCGACGCCCGCGGCGGTGTAGCAGCGCGCCATCACCTCGCCCCACTGGGCCACGTCGGCGGCGGTGTAGGGATTGAGGATGGGGTTGCCGGTGGTCCCGCTCGACATCTGGACCCGAACGAAGCCGCCGGCGCGCCCGCAGGCGAGCCCATAAGGGTAGGCGTCGCGCAGCTCGTCCTTGGTGAGGAATGGCAGCTTGCGCCAGTCCTCGATGCGAACGAAGTCCCTGGGATCGACGCCGGCGAGCCGGCGCGCCCACGCCGGCTCCTTCAAGACGCGGCCGAGCGTCGCGCGCATGCGCTCGACGACGACGCGCTCAAGGGATTCGCGCTCGAGCGCCTCGAGCTCGGGCTGCCACATCGCCGCGGGTCCTACTCGGACTTGAGCCAGTCCGTCAGCGGCTTGAAGCGTCCGTTTTCGATGCGCACCCAGATCCCGTGCTTCTGCGTTTCGTGGTCGGGGCCGATCGTGAGCGGCGGGAGAATGCCGCTCTCGAACCCCTTGATGGACTCGAGCGCGGTGATCAACGATTCACGGGTCAGGCTGCGGCCCGCGCGCGTCGCGGCCTCGGCGAAAAGCATCCCGGCGAAGTATCCGGCGAGCGAATGCCGATTCGGCTCGTTCTTCGGGAAGTACTTCAGCATGGACGCGCGGTAGCGTCCGACGCCCGGCAGGTCGGAGGTCGCCGGATCGGGCCAGTACGAGAGCCCTTCGACGCCGTTCGCCGCATCGGCGGCGAGGGCCAGGTATTTCTCGTCGGTGAGCGGACCGGTCGAAACCATGAGGGTGTCGGTCCAGCCGATCTTCTGGCGCGCGCGCAGCGCCAGCGCGGCCGGTCCGGGCACCAGCACGAGGAACGTCACATCCGGTCTGGCGGCCTTGAGCCTCGCCACCTGCGCGCTCACGTCGGCGGCGCCCGGCTTGACCGGCTCGGTCGCGATCAGCTTGAGCCCGAATCGTCCGAGGTCCTTTTCGATGGCCGCAAGGAACGGCTTGCCGTACGCGTCGTCCTGATAGAGAGCCGCGAACTTCCGGTACTTTCGCGTTCCGCCCAGATAGTCGACCGTCATCCGGGACGCGCGATCGTTCAGCATCATGCCCGGGAACACGTACCGCCGGCCCCGCGTCGCCGGCGACCCCTGATAGGGGAACAGCAGCGGAACCTTGCGCTGCTCGAGGTACTCGAGCGCTACCAGCGCCGGCTCGCCCAGGGGCGCGATCACCGCGAAGACGCCGTCCTGCTCGGCGAGCTTCTTGGTATTGGCGAGCGCGTCCTGACGCCGGTAGCCATCGTCGTAGAAGACGGTCCGGAGCTTCCGCCCGTGCACGCCGCCGGCCTCGTTGACGACCGCGAAGTAGAGGTCGACGCCGAACTTCGTGATCTGCTCGCCGGTAAAGGCCAGCGGGCCCGAGAGCGAGCTCGAAGCGCCCAGCACGATCTCGGCGTCGGGGACACCCGGCTCGGCGGCGGTGCGGCCAGCGTCGAGCGCGACGACCAGCAGGAGGAGGAGGACCGAGCGCGTGATCAGCGGAGCACCTTCGCCCACATCGGCGAATCCCAGCCCTCGCGCAGGAACGCGCGGATCTCGCGACGGCTGAAGTCGCCGAGGCCCAGGTGCTCGAGTGCCCTGCCCCGTCCGGAGAGCTCGCGCCCGAGCAGCGCCCGAAAAATCAGGAGGAGCCCCGAGATTGCCGGCGTCTCGACTCCCGCGGCGCGGGCGGCGGACTCGAGGAGCGTGAGGCCGAAGGCCACGTCTTCCGTGACGTACCGGTGATCGAACGTGAGGATCTCGCTCCAGAGGCCGCTGGCGACGAGCTTCGCGCGAGCGCCCGCCCCGTAGAGCCCTGCGGTCGCGCGTGCTTCGTCGTAGTAGGTGGCGAGCTCGTAGTGGGGCGCCGGGTATCCCCAGCCCTCCCGCGTCATGACCCGCTCGGCATCGACCGCTTCGATGAGACGGCGGACGCTCGGCGTGGTGCCGGCGGCGTGGACGTCGAAGCGCCCGCCGTCGATCGGGCCAGCGTTCAGGAGCACGAGCGGCGGATGGATGACTGGGCCCGCGTTCGTCAGCGCGGCGTCGAGCGCGTCGGCGCACGGCCGGATCGACGGGAAGAGCTCAGCCAGGCGTGCCCGCGTCGCCTCGGCGCGCGACGCCGGAAAGACGCCGAGCGGCAAATTCGCCGCGCGCACCGGCGCCGACACGGTCGTGGCGCCGGTCTTGCGCGCGAGGTACGGCAGCGTCCCGGTCTCGGCGAGCGCGAAGGGTAGCTTCGCGCCCTTGCGCGCGAGCGCGCGCGCCATCGCATAGCTGCCGAGCGTTCCCGGGGTAAGCAGGATGATCTGACCCGCGTTCACGTGCGGCGCCAGGCGTCCGGCCAGGTCGTCGTGGCCCGTCGCGGGCAACGGCGCGATCGCGACCTCGGCGCCCGCCATGGCCGCTGCGAGGTCGGCCGTGACGAGCGCGAGACGCGCCTTGCCCTGCCGTCCCTCGGCCGTCAGCGCGATTGTGGAGTCGCCGGCCAGCGGCGCCAGCGCCGCCGCCGATCGGATCCAGAGCCGCACGGCGTGGCCCGCGAGGGCGAGGTCGGCGGCGGTCGCGAAGGCTCCGTTGCCTCCGCCGAGGATCGCGATGTTCACGGGTTGGTCACGCGATCGCTCCGGTGGCGCGCAGCTCGGCGATCTTCACGTTCGAGTACTTGAGCATCTCGGTGAGGATCTCGTTGGTCTGCTCGCCCAGACGCGGGGCCGGACTCACCTCGAGCCCCATCGCGCCGTCCATCTTGACCGGCGTGCCGAGCGTGCGGGTCTTGCCGTAGAGCGGATGATCCATGGTGACGACCATCCCGCGCTGGATCACCTGCTGATCGGACAGGACGCGATCGACGGTCAGGATCGGGGTCGCCGGCACGTTGAGCTTCTGCAGGCGCTCGAGCCAGTCTGCCGTCGTCCGGGTGCGGAAGGCGGCCTCGACGAGCGGCATCAGCACGTCGCGGTGGAGAACCCGGTCGCGGTTGGTCGCGAAGCGGAGGTCACGCTCCCATTCCGGATGCTCGACCGCGCGGCAGAAGGCGCCCCAGAACTTCTCGGCGAAAATGGCGACGATCAGATTCCCGTCGCGCGTGTGGAGCGCTGAATACGGCACGACCGAGGCGTGGCCGGAGCCCAGCGGTGTCGGGACGCGGCCGTTCGTCCAGAAGTACTGCGCGATGTACGTGAGCAACGAGACCTGGCAGTCGAGGAGCGAGAGGTCGATGCGGCCGCCCTCGCCGGTGCGCTCGCGCCGGAAGAGGGCGCCGGCCAGGGCAAAGGCGCCGAAGAGCCCGCCGGCCAGATCGGCCATGGGCAGTCCCATGCGGACCGGTCGCCCGCCAGGCTCGCCGGTGACGGACATGGCGCCGCCCATGGCCTGCAGCGCGAGATCGAACGCCGGCCACTCGCGATACGGCCCCTCTTGCCCGTATGCCGAGATGGAGCAGACGATGATCCGCTGATTGATCGAGTAGAGCTTCGCGTACGAGAGACCTAGGCGCTCCATGATGCCCGGGCGGAAGTTCTCCCAGACGACATCGGCCTGGCGGACCAGATCATAGATCACCTCGCGGCCGCGGTCGCGGGACAGGTCGAGCGCGATCGATTTCTTGTTCCGGTTGATGGCCAGGAAGTACGCCGACTCGCCGTCGGGCAGGAACGGCGGGCCCATCATGCGCATCGGATCGCCGCCGTCGGGATCCTCGATCTTGATCACCTCGGCGCCCAGGTCGGCGAGCAGCATGGAGCCGTACGGCCCCGCGAGCATGCGCGAGAGATCCAGGACGCGAACGCCTTCGAAGAGCTTCATTTCAACTCCTACTGCGGATCGCCGCACCCAGCCTCGCCAGGAGGCGCTCGGGCGTGACGGGTAGCTCGTTGCATCGGACGCCGGTCGCGTCCTTGATCGCGTTGCAGACCGCGGCCGCGACGGGGATGACGCCAGACTCGCCGAGTCCCTTGGCGCCGAACGGCCCCTCGGCGTCGACCGTCTCGATCAAGCGGACTTCGATCTCCGGCATGTCGTCGGCCTTGAGGATCGCGTAGTCCATGAAGGTCTGGGTCACCACCTGTCCCCGCTCGACGACGAGCTGCTCGGAGAGCGCGTAGCCGAGGCCCATGTGGATGCCGCCGTGCACCTGTCCCTCGGCGGCCGCCGGGTTGAGCGCCCGGCCCACGTCGTGGGCCGACGCCACCTTGCGAACGACGACCCGACCGCTCTCCGGGTCGACGTCGACCAGCACCGCCTGGAACGCCGAAGTGTACGCCGCGGACACGTTCCCCTGGAAATCCTTGTCAAGCATCGTCGTCGGCGGATCGTAAAACGCCTCGGCCACCAGCATGCGGCCGCCGCCCCGGAAGTGCCCGGCCCGAGCGACGGCCTCGTATTGTAACCGGCGTTGCGGGTCGCGCCGGGGGAAAACCCAGCCGCCCTTCACGTCGAGGCCCGCCGCCGGCTCTTCGAGCTGTGCGGCAGCCACATCGAGCAGCTGCGCCTTCACCTTCTCGGCTGCCTGCCTGGCGGCGTTGCCGGCAATGAACGTGGTTCGGCTCGCGTGCGTGCCGACGTCCCACGGGCGGACGCTGGTGTCAGAGTTGATCACGTCGACGCGCTCGAGCGGCACGCCCAGCGTCTCGGCGACGATCATAGCCAGCACGGTTTCCGAGCCCTGGCCGATCTCGCTGGCGCCGGTGATCAGCGTCACCTTGCCGAAGTCGTCCAGCTTCACGATCGCGCCGCAGCCATCCGAGCGGTAGATGCGGGCGCCACCCCCGACGTGGAACATGCCCGCGTAACCGATGCCGCGCTTCCAGCCGGGCGCCGGCGGCGGGGGGTTTCGGGTGATCTCGGCGGCCGCGGCGTCGAGGCACTCGCGCATTGCGAACGACGTGAGCACGAATCCCTGGGGGCTCACGTCGCCGGGCTTCGGCGCGTTCAGCCGCCGCAGCTCGAGCCGGTCCATGCCGAGCCGGTCGGCCAGATCGTCCATCTGCGACTCGACCGCGAACGTGGATTCGGGATTGCCGTAGCCGCGCATCGAGCCCGAGTAGGGGTTGTTCGTATAGGCAATGGTCGTGTCGAAGCGCACGTTCGGCACACGGTAGAGCCCGGTGACCGTCGAGAGCATCACGTAGGGCGTCGTGGAGCCCCACGAGGTGTAGGCGCCGCCGTCGATCGTCACGTGCGCGTCGCGCGCCAGGAGGCGTCCCCCGCGATCGGCCGCGGTGCGCAGGCGGATAGCACACGCCTCTCGAGTGGGACAGGCTAGGAACTCCTCGACCCGATCGAACTCGATCTTCACGGGGCGCCGCGCCGCCCGCGCCAGCAGCGCAGCAATGACGTCGATCGGATAGAGATCGAGCCCGCGGCCGAAGTTGCCCCCGACCGCGGGCTGCAAGACGCGGATCCGGTCGCCGCCGATTCCCAGCGCTTCGCCCAGGTCCCGCTGGTAGAGGAACGGCACCTGAGTCGTCGTCCACATCGTCAGGTTGCCGGCCGGGTCCCAGTCGGCGATCGCGACCATCGTACCCAGGCAGGCCGGCGTTACGAAGCCGAGCCGGTAGGTGTCCTCGACGATGGCGGCCGCCTGGGCAAGCGCCCGGTCCACGTCGCCGTGATGGAACTGATAGCGAAGGTGATGGCGGTTGGTCGTGAGCTCCTCGTGCACCAGCGGCGCGCCCGGCTCGAGGGCCTTCAGGGGATCGAACACCGCGGGCAATTCCTCGTACTCGACGTCGATGAGCGCCAGCGCCTCCTCCGCGATCTCCGGCGTCTCGGCCGCGACCGCGGCGACCTCGTCGCGGATGCAGCGCACCTTGCCGCGCTTCAGGGCAAGCTGGTCCTTGGCGAAGCCGAAGGGATGCTGCGAGACGTCGTCGCCGGTCACCACCGCGAGCACGCCCGGCCGGGCGCGGGCCCGGCTGGCGTCGAGGCGGGCGATTCGCGCGTGCGGTACGCGGGTTCGCAAGATCTTGCCGTGAGCGAGGCGCGGCAGCTCGAGGTCGTGAAGATAGCGTGTGCGGCCCGTCACCTTGTCCGGACCGTCTCGCTTCGGGGTGGACTTGCCGACGATGGTGAACGACTGCGCCATCGTCAGAGCTTCACTGCCTCCTGGTGCTCGCCGAACACGCGCATCATGGCCTGCGCCATCTCGCCGAGGGTCGCGTACACCTTGACCGCCTCCATGATCGGGTCCATGAGGTTCTGGCATCCGCGCGCCTCGTCGGCGAGCCGGTCGAGCGCCGCATTGACCACGCCATTGTCCCGCTGGGCGCGGATCCGCGCGAGCTTCGCCACCTGGGCCTCGGTCGCCCGCGGATCGAACGAGTAGAGCTCGACGTCTCGGTCGGCCTCGACCGGCCGCTCGCCGACGTGACAGTTGACCGCGACCTTCGCAATCTCGCCCGACACGATCCGCTGCTCGTACAGGTAGGCCTGGCGGGCCACCTCGGCCTGGATCGCACCGCTCTTCACGGCCTCGACGATGCCGCCCATGCGCTCGACGCGCGCCAGCTCGTCGAGGATCTGCTTCTCCATCGCGGTCGTGAGGGCCTCGACGTAGTACGAGCCGGCCAGAGGATCGGCTGTGTCGGCGGCGCCCGATTCCTCGGCGCAGATTTGCATCGTGCGGAGCGCGATGAGCTGGGCCTTCGGGGACGGAATCGTGTACGCCTCGTCGTAGGTCGGCAGCGCCATCGTCTGGGCGCCGGCGAGGGCGGCGGCCAGCGCGATGTAGGCCCCGCGCACGATGTTGTTCTCCGGCTCCTGCACGGCGAAGGCCGAGCCGCCGCCACCGATGAGGCTCCGGAACATCCACGAGCGCGGGTTCGTCGCGTTGAACCGCTCGCGCAGCATGCGCGCGTAGAGACGCCGGCCGGCCCGGAACTTTGCGACCTCCTCGAAGATCTTTCCCCAAGCGGTGAAGTTGAACGAGATGCGCGGCGCGAAGTCGTCGACCGCCATCCCCCGCGCCAGCATGAGCTCGACGTACGCCGCGGCGATCGCCAGGCCGTACGCCATCTCCTGCGCCGTGGTGCAGCCGGCTTCGCGGATGTGATAGCCGCACACCGACACCGGGTTGGAGCGCGGATAGTGCCGCGCCGAGTACTCGATCAAGTCGGCGACCAGTCGCAGCGAGGGATCGACGGAGTAGATCCAGGTGCCGCGTGCGATGAACTCCTTCAGGATGTCGTTCTGCGGCGTGGTGACGACGCGCTCGGGCGCCACGCCTTGCTTCTCGGCGACGGCGTAATACATGGCTGTGATCGGTGCCGCCATGCCGTTGATGGTGAGCGACACGCTCACGCGGTCGAGTGGGATGCCGGCGAAGGCCGCCTCCATGTCGGCGAGCGTGTCCACCGCCATGCCGACGCGGCCGACCTCGCCTTCGGCCTTCGGGTCGTCGGAATCGAGCCCGAGCTGGGTGGGCAGGTCGAACGCGACGTTCAGGGCGTCCTGGCCATGGGCCATGAGGTATTTGAAGCGCGCGTTGGTCTCGTCCGGCGTGCCGAAGCCGACGTACTGGCGCATCGTCCAGAGGCGTTCGCGGTACATGTGCTTATGGATGCCGCGCGTGAACGGGTACTCGCCCGGCCGGCCGATGTCGCGCTCGAAGTCGACGCCCGCGAGATCCTCGGGCCCGTAGGCCGGCGCGATCGGAAAGCCGGCGTGTGCTCTCAGCTCTTTCATCCCTAGCCTCCCTCTCTTCCCTCTCTCCCCGGGCGCTCGGCGCGCCGGAACGCCTTCACGATCTCGGGGAGCGGCGTGCCCATCGGGAAGACGTCGCGGACGCCCAACTGCTTTAGAGACTCCACGTCGCGCGGCGGAATGGTACCGCCCACCACCACCGCGATGTCCGCGGCGTCCTGCGCCCGGAGCCCGTCGAGCACGCGCCGCGCCAGCAGCATGTGCGCGCCGGACAGGACCGAGAGCCCCACGACGTCGACGTCTTCCTGGATCGCTTCCTGCACGATCTCATCGGGCGTCCGCTTGAGCCCCGAATAGATGACCTCGATTCCCGCGTCGCGGAGCGCGAACGCGACGACCTTGGCGCCTCGGTCGTGTCCATCGAGCCCCGGCTTCGCGATGAGCACCCTCATGCCGGTCGAAATGCCGGCAGCCAGCGCGCGCTCCCGCCGGGGTCGTCGGCGACCCGGAGCGGGACCAGCCGCACGCGCTGCCCGACGGCGACGGACGACGGCTCGGCGTCGACGAGGATCGAGAAGACCCGCAGGCCGTCGATCTTCACGATCGCGAAGACGCGCGGCCCGTCGAAGCCCGCCGGCAGGCCCGCTTCCTGGACGGTGAACGCGTGGATCGTCCCGAGACCCGACAGATCGGTCCAGTCGAAGCGGTCGGAGCCGCACTCCCCGCAGAACCCGCGCGGCGGCCAGGCCAGGCGTCCGCACGCGGCGCAGCGCGTGGTCGCCAGGCGCCCGGCGGCGAGCCGCGTATAGAACTCGTGGAGCTTGGTGTGGTCCGCCGACTCCAGCGGGAACGGATCCGTGGCGCGGAAGTAGGACACGTCAGGCGCTCCGGTGGCGGCGGAGCTGGCGGAGCAGGGCCCGCACCTTCGCGCTCTCGAACGCCTCGCGCCGGTCGCCCGTGTAGTCGAAAAATCCGCGCCCGGTCTTCGATCCGAGCTCGTTTCTGGCGATCTTCTCCTCGACCAGCCGCGCGGGCTGGAAGCGATCGTCGCCGAGGGCCGTCGCCAGGAACCGGCTGGCGCGATGCAGGATGTCCACACCGCCCCAGTCGATGAACTCGAAGATGCCGACCGTCGCGTAGCGGAACCCCATGCCGGCCTTGAATGCGCGATCGACGTCCTCTGGCGTCGCCACGCCCTCCTCGACCAGCCGCACCGCCTCGTTCATGAGCAGCGCCTGCATCCGGGGTCCGATGAAGCCCGGTGAATCGGCGCAGCGCACGGGAGTCTTGCCGAGCTTCTCGAGCAGCGCGAGGGTCCGCTGCACGACGCCGGCGTCGGTCCCCCGGCCGGGAACCACCTCGACGAGCGGAATGATGTGCGCGGGATTGAGCCAGTGCACGACCAGAAAGCGATCGCCGCCCTCGATGGCGTCGACCAGATGCCCGGGAGAGATGGTCGAGCTGGTCGACGCGATGATCGCCTCGGGCGCCACCCGGGCCGACACGCGCGCGAGCGCTTCGCGCTTGAGATCGACCAGCTCGGGCAGCGCCTCCTGGATGAAGCTGCAGCTCTCGAGCCCGTCGAGCCCTCGCCGGTTCTCGAGCCGCGCGAGCGTCGGCGGGATCTCACCGGCGGAGATCACACCTTCCTCGGCCATGAGGCGAAGGTCGCGCGCGATCTCCCGGCGCGCGTCGGCGAACACGGCAGCCGCCCCGTCGGCGGTCCGGTCCTTGAGGTCGACCAGCGCCACCGGCCACCCGCCGAGCGCGAACGTGAGTGCGATCTGACGGCCGATCCGTCCGGGCCCGAGCACGGCGACCCGATTCAAGCTCATAGTTCGCTCAGCGGGCCTCGCGCCCGTAGATCATGACCACGTGCTCGCCCATGCCGCTGTTGTTGTGCGTGAGCCCGACGGCCGCGTCGGGAACCTGACGCGCGCCGGCCTCGCCGCGGAGCTGCGCGAACACCTCCGCGGCCTGGGCGACGCCGGTGGCGCCGAGCGGATGGCCGCAGCCGATCAGCCCGCCCCGCGGGTTCACCACCACGTCGCCGCCGTAGTCGCTCCGCCCGGCGGCGACGAACGGCCCCGCCTCGCCCTTGTCGCAGAAGCCCAGCTCCTCGTACGCGATCATCTCGGCGATCGCGAAGCAGTCGTGGACCTCGGCCACGTCCACGTCGGCCGGCGTCACCCCCGCCAGGCGGTAGGCGCTCTGCGCGGCGCGCTCGAGCGCGGGCCACCGCGCATAATCCTCGTGAAGCGAGGTCAGCTGGAATCCGTCGAGCGCCTGACCCGTGCCGCGAATCCACACGGGCCGCTCGGTGAGGTCGCGGGCGCGCTCCTCGGAGGCGACCAGCACCGCGGCGGCGCCGTCGGTGATCGGCGAGCACATGAAGAGCCTGAGCGGCGTCGAGATCATCCGTGAGCACAGGATCTGATCCAGCGTCGCGCCCTTTTGAAAATGGGCGTTCGGGTTCTTCGACGCATGCGTGTGATTCTTCAGGCCGACCATCGCGAGCTGCTCCTCGGTCGTGCCATACTCGGCGATGTGCCGCTGCGCCGCGAGCGCGAAGCAAGGCGGCGCCGTGAGCCCGAACGCCGCCTCCCACTCGCGGTCGACGCCGGTCCCCATGTTCAGGATTGCCTCGTCGCCCCTCGGCTGGTTCAGCTTCTCGACGCCCAGCACCATGACGAGGTCGGCGAGGCCGGCCGCGATGAACGCGTAGGCGTAGCGGATGCCGACGGTCCCCGAGGCGCACATGTGCTCGGTGCGGGCGCTGAGGGCACTCGGCCGGATGCCGAGCGCCTCCGCGGCCATCGAGGCGATGTGGGACTGGAAGGCCGTTCGCTCCGGCATGACGGAGCCGACCACGAGGCCCTCGACGTCCCGCGGCTTCACCGCGGGAATCGAGTCGAAGCAGGCCTTGCCGGCTTCCCAGATGAGGTCTCGATAGCTCGCCTTGCGTACCCCGAACTTCGAGACCCCGGCGCCGACCAGCGCGACCTTTCTCATGTCCGCCTCCGCATGAGCAGCATAGCGCGTCCCGTCGCCGGAGCCGCGCGGGCTGTCAGTCGAACGCCGTTGCCCGCTCCCAGTCGAGATCGCGCCCGATGATGACGCGCAGGATCTCGGAGGTGCCCCCGCCGGGCAAGAGGAATCGCGCGTCCCGAAAATATCGTTGAACCGGATACTCGCTGGCCAGGCCGTACGACGCGAAGATACGGGCCGCCTCGTCGGTGATTCGCACCGCCGTCTCCGAGGAGAAGAGCTTCGTCATGGCGGCCTCGCGCGTGACGACCCGGCCAGCGTCGAGGTGCGCGGCGGCCTGATACGTCATCAGGAGCGCCGCGTGGAGCGACGTTAGCATGTCGGCCAGCTTGAACCCGATCGCCTGATGCTCGGCGATCGGTTTGCCGAAGGCCACGCGCTCGCGCGCGTAGCGGACGGCCGCCCCGTACGCAGCGCGGGCGAGCCCCACCGAGATCGCCGCGGTCATTACGCGGATCTCCGAGAGGATCCCGCCGACCTTCTCGACGCCGCCGGTCTCGCCGCCCAGGAGATGCTCCGCGGGCACCTCGACGTCCTCGAGGAGGATCTCCCCGGTAACCGAGGCGCGCACCGACATCTTGTCGATCGACTTGCCGAGCGTGATGCCGGGCATCGTGCTCCGGTCCAGCAGGAAGAGCGCGATGTTCTTCATGCCTCGCTCGTCCGAGGTCTTGGCGGCGACAGTCAGGAGGTCGGCGACCGGCGCGCTCGTCACCCACGTCTTCGTCCCGCGCAGCACGTAGCGATCGCCCCGGCGCTCCGCCCGTGTGGTGATGGCGGCGACGTCGGAGCCCGCGTTCGGCTCGGTCAGCGCGAAGGTCGCGATCAGATCGCCTCGGAGGGCCGGCACCAGATAGCGGCGGCGCAGGTCCTCGGAGCCGTGCTTGTAGACGAAGTGCGTCCCCATCAGGGACTGCATTGCGGCGGTGGCGGCCACCGACAGGGACCCGCGCGCCAGCTCCTCGGCGAAGAGGCAGTACGTGACCATGTCGGCGCCGGCGCCGCCGTAGACCTCCGGATAGCGCAATCCGAGGTAGCCGAGCTCTCCGATCCGCTTGAAGAGCTTCATCGGAAACTCGGCGCGCTGGTCGATCGCCTCGGCCTCCGGCACGACCTCGGCGTCGACGAACCGGGCGACCGTCTTGCGGAACTGCTCCTGCTCGGGGGTGAACGTGATCACGCGCGGAGCGCCCGGCGCAGCGCGTCGGTGGCGGGCTCGTCGATCAATAGATCGGCGCCGCGTGCGACGATCACGACGCCGTACTCGCGGCGCGCGGCCTCGACGGATACGTAGTCGTCGAGCACGTCCTCGAGAACCCGGCGTGGGTCGCGCTCGAGCGGATCGCCGTAGCCGCCGGCGCCCGATTGCTGGAACGAGATCACGTCGCCGTAGGCGAACTCGCGCGACTGCTTACCGTGGATGATCTCCTCCGCCGGCCCGGGGTTGAGCACGGTGCGCCCGAGCTTGCCCGGTTTGCCTCCACCCAGCCCGTACGGCGCGAACCGCTGCCGGTCGGAAAGATTCGTCAGCTTTCCCTCGTCGGCGAGAAACCGGAGATCGCGGCGGATCCCGCAGCCGCCGCGGTACTGGCCGGCGCCACCCGAATCTCCGATGAGCTCGAAGCGCTCGACGAGCATCGGCTGGTTCGCCTCCTGCGCCTCGACCGGAATGTTCGAGGCGTTGAACGCCCACGCCATCGCCTCACAGCCGTCCCGGGTAGCGCGGGCACCCGTCCCGGAAAGCACGAGCTCGTACGCGACGAACCGCCGCCGGCGCGCCCGGTCCCAGCCGCCGAAGGTCGGGTTGGCCATGTGGGAGGCGGCGGCGCTCACGCGATCGGGCAGCGCCGCGGCGAGCGCGCCCAGCACCGACTCGAACGTCCGGTAACAGATGATGGCGCGCGGTCCGCCGCCCGCGGGCGGCCGCGGGTTGAGGAACGAGCCCTCCGGGGCCTTCACGGTGATGGGCCGCAGGGCGCCCTCGTTCATCGGCCCCAGCGGGTCGGTCAGGCACTTCACCGCGGCGTAGGAGTAGGAGCGCGTGTAGTTGATGTAGGAATTCATGCCGGACGCGGTCTGCGGGCTCGATCCTTCGTAGTCGATGAGGATCGAGTCGCCGTCGACCGTCACCGCGACCGCGACACGGAGCGGCTCGGTCCCGGGACCGTAGTCGTCCATGAAGTCCTCGAACCGGTAGACGCCGTCCGGGATCGCGCGGATGGCGGCGCGCATGCTCGCCTCGCTTCGCGCGACGATCTCGTCCATGGCGCCGCGGAGCACGTCGCGGCCGTAGCGCGCCGCCAGCTCCTGGAGCCTGAGCTCGCCGACGCGCAGCGCGCTCCGCTGGGCGCGGAGGTCGCCGAGCACCTTCTCGGGCGTGCGGGTGTTCGCCGCGATGATCGCGACGATGCCCTCGTGCTCCCGGTATTCCTGCCACACCTTGGTCGGCGGGATGCGAAGCCCCTCCTGAAAGTAGTCGAAGATCCCTTCGACGGCCTGGCTGCCCGGCCGAGACCCGCCCACGTCGGTATGGTGGAGGATGTTCACCGCGAAGCCTACGAGCTCGCCCTCGTGGAACGCCGGCTGGGTAATGAAGAAATCGGGCAGATGCCCCGAGCCGAGGAGCGGGTCGTTCAATAATATTGCGTCGCCCGGCCGCAGCGCGTCGCGCGGATGCGCGGCGAGGGCGTTCCTGACTGCGGACGACATCGCGCCCATGTGGCCCGGCGAATAGGGGCCCTGGGCGACCATGCGGCCCTCCGGATCGAAGACCGCCACCGAGAAGTCCTGCCCCTCGCGCGCCTGCTCGGAGTACGCGGTCCGGTGCACGGTGGTCCCGATTTCGACCGCGATCGACTGGAGCGCACCCCAGACGACGCCGAGCGTGATCGGATCGAGTGTCCGCGTCACTGGACGACCTCGTTCGCGCGTGCCAGGAGCGTCGCCGGGAACGTGACGCCGAGCGCCCTGGCCGTCTTGAGGTTGAGGAGCAGGTCGAACTTCGTCGGCTGCTCGATGGGCAAGTCGGCCGGCCGGGATCCCTTGAGAATCTTGGCGACGAACGTGGCCGCCCGCCGATGCAAATCGACGAAGCTCGGCCCGTACGCCATGAGCCCGCCCGCCTCGACGCTCTCTCGTTGCGTATAGATCGCGGGCAAGCGATACCTGGCCGCGAGTTCCACGAGCCGCCGGCGATGGAGGTTGGTGACGCCGTCGCTGGGGAAGATGAGGCCGCCCACCCCCTCGCGTTTCGCCCGGGCGAACTCCGGCTCGAATTCATCCGGACCATGCATGATCGTCGGCGCGGGCAGCGTCACGTTCAGCGTCCGGGCCGCGTCCCGCATCTCCTGGAGAACGCCCGGGGGCGGCTGGCGCGTGACCATGACCGCCATGCGCGTGGCGGACGGCACCGCTTCGCGGAGCAGCTCCACGTATTTCTCGCCGACCCCGGGGGCGCTCCCGGTCAGGCCCGTGATGTTTCCACCCGGTCGAGCCAGGCTCGCAACATATCCGGCCGCAAGCAGGTCTGGCGCGACGACCGTGACGATGGGAATCGTCGTCGTCGCCCGATGGGCAGCCTCGACTTCCCGCGGTCCGGTCACGACGATGAGGTCGACCTTGAGCTGGGCGAGCTCATCCGCGAAACTCGCAAGGCGCTCGGACTTGCCGCCGGCGAAGCGCCGCTCGATCGCGATGTTCCCGCCTTCCGTGTAGCCGAGACCGCGGAGCGCTTCGACGAACGCCGACCACTGGGGCCCGGGCCGCGCCGGATCCGTGCCGACCGACATGAGACCGATGCGTGCCATCTTCACCGACGGCTGGGCGCCCGCCGCTCCCGCGAGCGAAACGAGCAGAAGTCCGACTACCAGGCCGAAGCTCCGCGCGCTCATCGCGAACCGACCTCGGCGAGCAGGTTCGCGTACTCGTCCACGGTCGCCGTCACTCCCGGTGGAATCACGGTGGTCGATTCGCGCTCCTCGACGATGGCCGGACCGGTGAGCGATGTCCCCGGCGCGAGCGCATACCGGTCGTACACGGGCGTATCGGCGTAGCCGCGCGTCTCCGGAAAGTAGGCCCGACGCGCGTCCTTGCGGCTTCCCTCGCCGCTCTGCGCCACGGCCTTCGCCAGGGCGATCCGCGGCGAGCCGCCGATGCCAGCAAGCTTCCAGGTGACGATCTCGACGGCCTCTTCGGGACTCGCGTAGCCGTACCGTGCGGCGTAGATCTCGTCGAAGCTCGCGCGCATCCTGGCGAGGGCGGCGGCGTCCAGGTGGCCAGACGGGACCGGCACTGCCACCTCGTATCCCTGTCCGACGTAGCGCGCGTCCGCCGAGCGCACCACCGTCACGTCTCCCGCGACGGCCGACTCTCGGACGACCTCGATCGCCTGTGCGGTCATCTCCGCGTACATCGTCGTGAGGTGTTCGGGGTCGACGGCATCGAGACGACGGACGTACGTTCGCGCAACGTCGAACCGCACCTCGGCGGCGAGGAGCCCGATCGCCGCCGTGACGCCGGCGGAGGCCGGCAGAATCACCCGCGGGATGCCGAGGGCCTGGGCGAGCCGGCAGCCGTGGACGGGACCCGAGCCGCCGAAGGCGACCAGGGTGAGGTCGCGGGGATCGCGGCCGCGCTCGATCGACACGATGCGCGTGGCCAGCTCCATGTTGGTGTTGACGATCGCGTGAATGCCCCATGCCGCGCCTTCGAGCGACAGACCAAGAGGCCGCGCGATCTTCTCCTCGATCACGCGCGCCGCGGAGCCGCCCTCGAGCCGCATCGCCCCGCCGGCGAAGTAGTCGGGATTGACGTAGCCGAGGACGACATCGGCGTCCGTCACCGTCGGGTCGACGCCGCCACGCCCGTAGCAGACGGGACCCGGCGTCGACGAGGCGCTCTCTGGACCGACGGCGATGACGCCCAGCCGCGCGTGCGCGATCGAGCCGCCGCCCGCGCCAATCTCGATGAGATCGATCGCCTGGATGTTCATCGGCAGCCCGCTGCCGGGCGCGTTTTTCACGCGGTGCAGCTCGAACGCGGTCGTCGTGGCGGGTCGGCCCTGCTCGATCAGCGCAAGCTTCGCAGTGGTCCCGCCCATGTCGAAGGCGATGAGGTCGCCGTGCCCGGTGAGCTCACCGTAGGCCGCCGCCATCAGGGCGCCCGCGGCGGGACCGGACTCGATCATCCTGACCGGATGCCGCTGCATGGCCTCGGCCGTCGCCACCCCGCCGGAGGACTGCATCACGAAGAGCCGCCCGCGGTAGTCGCGTCGGGCGACGGCGGCGGCGAGGCCTCGAAGGTATTCGCCGACGGCCGTCATGACATAGGCGTTCACAACCGTCGTCGACGCCCTCTCGTACTCGCGAAACGTCGGCGCCACCTCGTGCGATAGCGTGACCGTAACGTGCGGGGCCTCCTCGGCGACCAGCTCCGCCAGCCGCCGCTCGTGCGCGGGATTGAGATAGGAATGAAGCAGGCACACCGCGAGCGTCGTCACCCCGCGGGCGGCCAGCTCGCGGATGGCCCGCCGCGCGTCCGCCTCGTCGAGCGGCGTTCGCACCGACCCGTCGGCGAGGACGCGCTCGGCCACCTCGCCGATCAACCGCCGCCGGATCAGCGGCGCCGGCTTCTCGATCTGGAGGTCGTAGACCTGATGACGCCGCTCGCGCCCGATGATGAGGACGTCGCGGAAGCCTCGCGTCATCAAGAGCCCGACGCCGCGCGCCTTGCGCTCGATGACGATGTTGGAGCCGAGGGTGGTGCCGTGGATCACCTGGGCCACGTCGGCCCACGCCACGCCGCTCTGCGCGATCAGCTCGTCGAGGCCCGCCAGGCACGCCTCGGACGGATCCGGATAGGTCGTCAGTCGCTTGGCGGCGCGCAGCTCACCGGAGGGCGACTGGAGCACGAAGTCGGTGAAGGTTCCACCGACGTCGAACCCGATCCGGTACGACATGAGGAGGCGCTAGTTCCGCCGGTCCGAGCGCGAAAGAACGATCCGATAAGGGTAACGACGGCACGTCTGCCAGGTGTTGGTGTACTCGACCGGCTCCCCGCTCGCCGCGAAGTAGGTGCGCTCGAAGAAGAGCAAAGGGGAGCGGGCGCGTATCTGTAATAATTCGGCGACCTGACGCGGCGCGAGGGCCGCGTCCACGACCTGCTCCATGAGCTTGATAGGTATGCCGAGGTGCCGCTCGATGGCGCCGATCAGCGAGGTCTTCTGTAAATCTTCCTCGGACACGGCGGCCCCGATCGACAGCGGCATGTACGCGGTCACGTGCTGGAAGGGCCCGCTCTCGGCGATCCGGACGAAGGTGATGCAGTGAGCGGATGAACGCGGCGGCATGCGAAGCGCCCGGGCGATGTTCGCCGGGAGGAGCACGACACCGCGGGACACGAACTTGAACTCGGTCTCGTCGCCCAGCGCCATCATGTCGCCGACCGAGCCGATTACCCTGAGCTTCCGATCTCCCCCGGCCGAGGGCGTTGCGAACGTGCCTCGGCCGGCGTGCCGGTAGAGGCGCCCTTCCTGGACGAGGACGTCCAGGGCCTGTCGAATCGTCGGCCGGCTTACCTTGAAGCGGGCGCATAGCTCGTGCTCGGAGGAGATCCGCTCGCCCTCCTCGCGCAGGTCGGCACGGATGGCGTCGGCGATCTGGAGGTACCGCGGAATTCCGGGCCGATAGTTCACGCCGGGTAAACCTCCTGTTGTCAGGATGTCTAGACATCTAACACTAGGACGGCCCCGCCGTCAAATTACGGAAGGGGCGGCGCCCGCACCCGCTACCGGCCGGTGAGCTCGCGGGCGATGACGAGGCGCTGGATCTGGTTCGTGCCCTCGAAGATCTGGGTGATCTTCGCGTCCCGCATGAGGCGTTCGACCGGGTACTCGCGCGTGTAGCCGTAGCCGCCGAAGATCTGCACGGCGTCCGTCGTGACCTTCATGGCGGCGTCGGCGGCGAAGCACTTGGCCATCGATGACTCGAATGCTGTCGACCCGGTGCCCCGGTCGAGCAGCGACGCCGCATGATGAACGAGGAGCCGCGCGCCGTGCACCTGCATCGCCATGTCGGCGAGCATGAACTGGAGACCCTGAAAGGAGGCGATCGGCTGGCCGAACTGCTGGCGCTCCTTCGCGTAGGCCACCGCCGCGTCGAGGGCTGCCTGGCCGATACCCACCGCCTGGGCACCCACGGCGGGGCGCGAGCCGTCGAGGGTGCGAAGCGCGATCTTGAAGCCCTCCCCTTCCTCGCCCAGGCGGTTCTCCACGGGAACCTCGCAGTCGGTGAGATGGAGCGCGACGGTCGGAGCGCCGCGGATGCCCATCTTCCGCTCGAGCTTGCCGACGGAGAAGCCAGGGAACGTGGGCTCGACAAGAAAGGCGGTCACGCCGCGCCGGCCGCGGCCGCGGTCGACGGTGGCGAAGAGTGTGATGACGTTCGCCCGGCTCCCATTGCTGACCCAGAGCTTCTGGCCGTTGAGCACGTAACGGTCGCCCTTGCGGATGGCCAGCGTCGACATCGAGGCGGCGTCCGAGCCAGCGCCCGGCTCCGAGACCGAGAACGCCGCGGTGATCTCGCCCGACGCCAGGCGCGGTAGATAGCGGCGCTTCTGCTCTTGGTTCCCGGCCGCCACGATTGGCCAACCGCCCGCGTATTGGACGAGGTAGATGACGGCGGTGGACGCGCACGCCCAGGCGATCTCCTCGACCGCGATGCAGAACGCGAGGGCGCCCATCGCGCTGCCGCCGTACGCCTCGGGAATGTAGAGCCCCATCAGCCCCTGCTTGCCCAGGAGCTCGAGCTGCTCGGCGGGGTAGGCTTCGGTCTCGTCCACGTCGGCGGCCAGCGGGGCGATCCGGTCGCGCGAGACCGAGCGCACCAGATCTCGCATGGCACGTTGCTCGTCGGTCAGGTAGAAGTCGTGGCGCATCGCCGACTCACTCGCTCTAGAGAACATTCTCTCCCGAAAGCATTATCGGGGACTCCGCAAGCACGATGACAGTTCTCGTCACTCGCCCGGACGAATTTTTGTAGCCGGAGATTCCGGATATCCTCGCCACGCACCTCAAGTGCGCGAGATTTCGATGGCCGGTAGTCTGGCATCGACGCTGCAGTAACGAGGCGCCATGCAAAACGAGAAGGTCGTCGTCGTGATGCCGGCGTACAACGCGGGGCGAACGCTCCGCATGACATACGAAGAGCTGCCGAAGGACACCGTCAGCCTCGTCATCTTGGTGGACGATGGTTCCACCGACGGGACGCTCGAGGTCGCGCGGCAGCTCGGCCTCGAGATCTTCGTGCACAACCGCAACTACGGCTACGGCGCGAACCAGAAGACGTGCTACGCGGAGGCGCTGCGGGCTGGCGCCGACATCGTGGTGATGGTGCACCCCGACTATCAGTACGACCCGCGGCTGGTTCCGCAGATCATCGAACCGATCGTACGTGGGGAGGCCGACGTCGTGTTCGGCTCGCGACTGAAGAGCGGTTCGGCGCTGGCCCAGGGGATGCCCTGGTGGAAGTATTTCTCGAACCGCTTCCTCACGAGCCTCGAGAACCGGATGTTCGGTCTGTCGCTGTCCGAGTACCACACGGGGTACCGAGCCTTCCGCCGTGAAGTGCTGGAGAACGTGAACCTGGCGCTGAACTCGGACGGCTTCATCTTCGACCAGGAGATCGTCACGCAGGTCGTCGCGTCGGGCTACCGCATCGCCGAGATCGCGGTACCGACGCGCTACTTCCCGGAGGCCTCCTCCGCGAGCTTCAAGGACTCGACGGTCTACGGTCTGCGCATCCTCGCGCTGCTGGCGCGCTACGGCCTGCACCGTCACGGCATGTGGCGTTCGCGCGCCTTCGACAGTCTGCGCGGCCGCTACACACGCCTGGTGCCGTTGGCCCCGACGCCCGCGCACCGGTCCGCCGCCGAGCGCCGGACCGCGCCGGCGCTCGGGCGCTGAGCGGGGTTCCTCGCCCCGATCGCGCTTCGCATCTCGCGCGCGCCGCCGGCCGGCGCGCTTGACGATTCCCGCGCTCCTGCCCGATCATTGCGCGTCCCTCGGCTCTCGCTCGCTTAAGGAGGCGCGCAATGGCGATGGTGAACACGACAAGGCGCATCGTCACGGCTCTCACCACGCTGATCGTGATCGGCTCGGCGGCGTTCTACGTGCTGGCGCAGCCGGCGAGCGAGGCGAAGAAGAGCTCGGCGCCGCCCGTCATGGGCAAGCGCCACACCCTGGCCGCCACGCTCGAAACGGTGCAGTGGGGGTGGCTCGACCCGAAGGAGCCGCCGAAGCTCACCGTCGATTCGGGGGACATCGTGGCGGTCGAGACGATGATGCACTCGCACAACAAGGTCCGGCCCGGCATCACGATGGACGAGCTTGTCGCGCTGCGCCGCGCGAACCCAGGCGGCGGGCCGCACTCGATGACGGGCCCGATCTACGTCAACAGCGCCGAGCCCGGTGACGTGATGGAGATTCGCATCGTCAAAGTCGTTCCGAAGGCGTTCGGCATCAACTTCAACCTGCCGGGCAAGGACTTCCCAACGATCGGCGCCCTGGCCCCCGAGATGCCCGACGGGTTCATCAAGTTCTTCACGCTCGATCTCAAGAAGCGTCAGGCCGAGTTCAAGCCCGGCATCACGCTCGATCTCCGGCCGTTCCCCGGCACGCTGGCGGTGGGCATCGACCCCAACGATCCGTCGCCGCGCAAGGGCGGATCGACCGACCCGATGGCGCCGGTCTCGACGCTGCGGCCCTGGAAGAACGGCTCGAACATGGACCTCAACGAGCTGCAGGAAGGCGCCACGATCTTCATTCCCATTTTCCTGAAAGGCGGGCTCGTGTGGACCGGTGACTCGCACTGCCGGCAGGGCAACGGCGAGGTCAACCTCACGGCGCTCGAGTGCTCCTATCGCGAGATCGCGATGCAGCTCATCGTACGCAAGGACATGAAGCTCGAGTGGCCACGGGTGGAGACGAAGACCCACTGGATCGCCATGGGATTCGACGAGGACCTCAATAAGGCGATGGTCAACGCCGTCCGCGAGGCCGTGGATTTCCTGGAGCAGCAGAAGGTCGTCCCGATGAGTCGCTACGAGGCGTATTCCCTGGCCTCGATGGCGGCCGACTGCCGCGTCACGCAGGTGGTGGACGTCCGCAAGGGCGTGCACTGCATGATCCCGAAGTCGATCTTCGCCAAGAAGTCGTAGTTGCTCCGAGCCTTCGGCCTCGTCCTGGCCGCCGCCGCGCCCGCGTGGGCCGCGGCGGCGCCGGACGTGATCGCTGTGGTGACGACCTCGACGGATCTCAAGGCGCTGGTCGCCGCGGTGGGCGGCGAGCGCGTCGCGGTCGAGAGCCTGGCCCCGCCGCTTCACGATCCGCACGCGGTCGAGATCACCCCAGGCCAGCTCGCCAGGCTGAGGTCGGCGGCCCTGCTGGTACGCATTGGACTCGACCATGAGCTATGGCTCGCGCGCGTTCGCGCCGTCGTGAACGATCCTCGCTTCGCTCCCGACGGTCCGGGCGATCTCGATCTCTCCCGGGGAATCGACGTGCTCCAGTCGGAGACGCCTCGCGTCCGGAGCGACCGCGGCGTGCACGTCCACGGGTTCGGCAACCCCCACTACTGGCTCGACCCCGAGAACGCCCGCCCGATGACGCAGGCGATCGCGGACGCGCTCGCCCGCCTCGGACCCAGCGAGCGCGAGACGTTCGCGCGAAACCGCACCCGCCTGCTGGAGCGGCTCGATGCGGACCTGGCGCGGTGGACCGCGACCCTGGCGCCCTATCACGGCACGCGCGTCGTGGCCTATCACGACAGCTGGCCCTACTTCGCCCGCCGCTTCGGCCTCATCGTCGTCGCGACGATCGAGCCGGCGCCCGGCGTCCCGCCGTCGGCGGCGTCACTCGCCGAGCTGACGGCACGCATGAAGGAGGCCGGCGTGAAGCTCGTGATCGCCGAGCCGTCGTCCAACGCGTCGATCGCGAGCCAGGTGGCCGCGCGGAGCGGCGCGCGACTCGTGACGCTCGTCCCCTCCGTGGGAGGCGATCCGGAGGCGCGCGACTACCCGGGCCTGTTCGAGGTGAACGTGCGGCGCCTCACCCGGGCGCTGGCCGGCTCTCCCTGAGGACAGCCTGATGGTGGAGCTCCTCTGGGCGCCGTTGCTCGCCTGTCTGGTCCTAACGGCGATCCACGTCTATCTCGGGCTCCACGTGCTCGCGCGCGGCGTCATCTTCGTCGACCTGGCCCTCGCCCAGGTCGCGGCGCTCGGCGTGACCATCGCGTTTCTCGCCGGCCACCCGATCCAGAGCGAGGCCGCGTACGGTTACGCGCTCCTCTTCACGCTCGGCGGGGCCGCGCTCTTCGCCAGCAGTCGAGCGAGGCGGGCGCCCTTACCCCAGGAGGCGATCATCGGGATCGTCTATGCCGTGTCGGCCGCCGCGGCGGTGCTCGTCGTCGACCGCGCGCCGCAGAGCGGCGAGCACATCAAGCAGATCCTCGTGGGGAGCATCCTCACCGTCACGCCGGCCGAGGTCGGCACGCTGGCCCTCCTCTACGCGCCGATCGGCGCGCTGCACTGGCTCGTTCGCCGGCCCCTGCTCGACATCTCCTTCGACCCGGACGGCGCCGGCGCGCGGCGCGCGGTGCGTCTCTGGGACTTCGTGTTCTACGCGTCGTTCGGCGTGGTCGTGACGAGCTCGGTGCGGATGGCCGGTGTGCTGCTCGTCTTCGCCTATCTGGTGGTGCCCGCCAGCGCCGCGGCGATCCTCACGCGGTCGGTGCGAGCTCGGCTGGCGCTCGGATGGGCGCTCGGAGCGCTCGTGAGTGTGGGCGGGCTCGCAGCGTCGTGGGCGTGGGATCTGCCGACCGGCGCCACGGTGGTCGTCGCGTTCGGCGTCGTGCTGGCGGGTATCGGCCTCGGGCTCGCCGCGCGCTCGCTCGCGCTGGCGACCCGGCAGGGCGGCCCGGACGCGCTCCGCGGTGTCGCGATCGCCCTGTGCGCGGCGGGGGCGCTCGCGGGACTCCTGCTGCTGCTCGCGCCGCAGATCGACCACTGGTGGCTCGATGGGCTCGAAGCGGCGGTGCCCGGCGGCCGTACGCTGTTCCTGGACGCCGACGAGCGCGAGACGTACCGCGACAGCGTCCAAGGCGCGCGGCGCAGCGCCGCCGAGCTCGAGCGCGTTCGCGCGATGCAGCGCGAGGCGCAGTGGGGTACCCGGCCGATGTCGGACGAGATGCAGGAGCGGGCCCGGCAATATCTCGCCGGGCGAGCCGAGCTGCTGGCCGGCGATCGGATGGTCATTCAATCGCTGCGGGTCCGAGCTCGGGAGCGACAGCGGTGGTGGGTCGGACTGCCCCTGCTGGTCGCCGGCGCGGGCAGCGCGCTCGCGCTCGCGCGCCGCGGACGGGCTACGTAGTGGGGTAGCGGTAGAAGCCCTGCTTGGTCTTCCGGCCGAGCTGGCCGGCCATGACCATGCGCTTGAGCAGCGGCGGCGGCGCGTAGCGAGGCTCGCGGAATTCCTCGAACATCACCTCGGCGACGTACATGGTCGTGTCGAGTCCCACGAGATCGAGCAGGGTGAACGGGCCCATCGGATAGCCGCAGCCGAGCTTCATCGCGGCGTCGATGTCCTCGAGCGTCGCGAGCCCGCTCTCGTAGACGCGGATCGCGTCGAGCAGGTACGGCACCAGGAGCCGATTCACGATGAACGCGGTCGAGTCCTTCGCCTGGACCGGCGTCTTGCCGACGGCCCGCACCCACTCGAGGGCGGTGGTCACCGACGCGTCGTCCGTCAGGATGGTGCGGACGACCTCGACGAGCTTCATCAGCGGGACGGGGTTGAAGAAATGCAGGCCGAGCACCTGGCCGGGGCGCTTGGTCGCCGCTGCCATCGCGGTGACGTTACACGAGGAGGTGTTCGACGCCAGAATCGTGGTCGGCGGACAGATCCGGTCGAGCTTCGCAAAGGTCTCGTTCTTCAGCGCCTGATTCTCGGTCATCGCCTCGACGACGAGATCGGACGACTTCAGATCTTCGAGCCGCGTCGTGCCGGCGATGCGCCCCACCGCGGCGTCCCGGTCGTGCTCCTCGATCTTGCCGCGCTTCACGAGCCCCTCGAGCGTCTCGGAGAGCCGCGTGAGCCCGCGCTTGACCAGCTGGTCGTCGGCCTCGACGAAGAGAACCTGGAATCCGGCCTGCGCCGCCACCTGCACGATGCCGGAGCCCATGAGACCGCACCCGACGACTCCGACGTTGGTGATGGGCATGAGGAGGAAGCGACTACTTGCGGACGACGCGGCCCGGGAGAGGCGGCGGCTCGTAGTGCAACGTGCCCGGCGGGCACGGGTTTCTCACCGTGATCACCGTGGAGCCGTAGCGGACGCTCCCGTCGGGCTGCACCTGGCCCTCGGGGAATCCCGACCGGGCGCCAGGACTCGGCTCCTTCATGGCGCGATCGAACGCGGCCTCGCGCGACTCCCCCGTCGATGGCGAAACCATGTTGAGGAGCAGGGCGGCGCTGATCGGCGCCTTCGCCTCGTCGGCGCGGGCCGCAGTGGCCCACACGCCGGCCAGGATGAGTGCGACGGCGCAGGCCGCGATTCGAGCCATGGACGACACTCTACTAGTCATAGACGATCAGCGAATGGACCTGATGCTCCTTGAGCTTGTCACGGCCGTGGAGAAACGCCAGCTCGATCATGAACGCGACGCCCACGACGCGCCCGCCCAGCTGATCGACCAGGCGCAACGTCGCCGCGATCGTGCCGCCGGTGGCCAGAAGATCGTCCACCACGAGGACGCGCTGCCCGACCTTGATCGCGTCCTCGTGGATGGCGAGCGCGTCGCGGCCGTACTCGAGCTCGTACTCGACCTCGATGGTCTTGGCCGGCAGCTTGCCTAGCTTGCGAACAGGTACGAAGCCTGCCTTCAACTGATGGGCGAGCGCGCCGCCGATGATGAAGCCGCGCGACTCGACGCCGACGACCACATCGACCCGCTCCTGGCGATAGCGGCTGACGAAGCTGTCGACGACGGCGGCGAACGCCGGGCCGTCCTTGAGGAGCGTCGTGATATCCCTGAAAAGGATTCCCTCGGTCGGGAAGTCTTTGATGTCTCGGATCTTCGACTTGAGCTCCGCCACGTCCATCGCCCCGATATCTTACCTCCGTTGCCGCAATGCGCCAGGGGCCAAAGTGTCCGCGAGATGGTGGCACGCTGACACCCGCGGGACGAAAGCGCATGGCTCCGCAGGGGCGACGCTCAGGTCGCGCCGGGCCAAACCCGTGGATTTCGGCCCCGTGTTCGCTCTGCGGGTGGCCGTGGCACTCGACTTGCTGTGCCTCGTGTGCGGCATCCTTTGAGGAGGGCAGCATGTTGCTCCCGGAGCAGGTGCAGCGATTGGTCGAGCTCGCTCTGGCCGAATTCGCACCGGAGTGGCAGGTGACCGGCCTGTGCTCGGAGCTCAACCTGCACAACCCCGATCACTGGGTCTCCGGGCTCGGGACGTTCGGACTCGTGCTGCGCAACCGCAAGACCCGGACCGCGAAGGTGCTCGGCTGGCGGACCGGCGATTTCAGGAGCGCGTCCTACCATCGCGGCATCTCGTATCGCGTGCTCGAGGCGTACGCCGACCGCATCACGGATCCGATCCGCCGCTACTTCGAAGAGATCGGCCTCGTTATTCCCGGCAAGCTCACGACCACGCACACCGTCTGATCACGATTCCAGCCGCTCGATCGCCTCAGGCAATTCCGCCAGCCGCGAGATCGTGAGATCGGGACGCGGCCCGCGCGTCCTCGACGAGGTCACCTGGACCACCCGCATCCCCGCCGCCTGGGCACCCTGCACGTCCAGGATCGGATCGTCGCCGACGTGGACGGACGTCTCGGGCGCCCCGGCCACCGCTCGCAGCGTGAGATGAAAGATCTCCGGCGCCGGCTTTCGAATTCTCACCTCGTCGGAAAACGTCGTGTGCTGGAAGTATCTGAGCAGCCGAAACCGCTCGAGCAGCCGTCGAAGCGACACGCCGGGTGTCCGCATGACGTTCGAGATCAGCGCGAGCGTGTAGCCGCCGACGTTGAGCGACTCCAGGGCCGCGAGCGCGGTGTCGTCGACGGCGGGCGGGACGACGAGAATGGGCTGCGAGTAGGCCTCGATCAGCGAGGTCATCAGCGTCGGCGGGACATGCTTCGGCAGGCCCGGATTGATCGCCGCCAGGATCGCCCGGATATGGTCGTCGACCGGTACGTCACGATGGGTCGCCCAGACCCGGCCGAGATAGGTCCCCGACTCGTCGTAGGCGCGGTCGAGCGCCGCCGTCGATACGGTCACGCCCGCGGCCGCCAGCAGCGATGCGATGTCCGCCAGACGACGCTTCTTGTAGCGGTTGTCGCTGGACGGGCCGTCGAACAGCAGCGTGCCCCAGAGGTCGACGGTGATCGTCTTGACCTGCATCGGGTCACGCTCCGAAGTTCGGGCGGCGCTTCTCCAGGTAGGCGGTCATTCCTTCACGCGGCTGGCCGGTCGCGTATGCGGTCGCGAACGCGTTGATCCCGTAGCGCACGGCGCTCGCGAGGTCGCTCTCGCGCCAGCGCACGATCAGCTCCTTCTGGAGTCGGATCGCGTCCGGCCCCGATTGCAAGATGGTCGTCGCCAGCTCGTCGGCCGCCGCGCGCACGCGATCGTCCGCCACCACGCGGTTCACGAGGCCCCACTCGAGCGCCGTCGCCGCCGTGATCGACGCGCCGGTCAGCAGCATCTCCGCGGCGCGGCCGGGTCCGATCATCGGCGGCAGGAGCGCCGCCTGAATGACCGAAGGCACCCCCACGCGCACCTCGGGCAGGCCGAACACGGCGCTGGCCGCCGCCACGCGCATGTCGCATGCCAGCGCCAGCTCGAAGCCGGCGCCGAGGCACGCGCCGTTGACGGCCGCGATCACCGGGAACGGGGCCCGGTGCACTGCGGCGATGGCGTCGTGGAGCTCGCTGATCAACATTCGCGCCCGGCCGACATCCAGATCGCGCAGAACGCGCACGTCCATGCCGGCGGTGAACGCCCGGCCGCTCCCGACGAGGATCGCCACGCGCGTCGAGCGGTCGGCGGCAAGCGCGTCGAACGACTCGCGCATGGCCTGGATGAGGGTGGGATCGAAGAGGTTGAGCGGCGGGCGATCGAGGGTGCACCAGACGGTGTCCCCCGCCCGCTGAAGTGAAAGCGGCGACGCCACTAGTACCGGCGCATCGCCGGGTCGACCGTTCGGGCCCAGTAGTCCAGTCCGCCGAGCAGGTTCTTGACGTTCTTGAAGCCGCGCTGGCGCAGATAGTCGGCGACCGCCGCGCTCCGGACGCCCTGATGGCAGTACACGACGATCTCGTCGTCGGAATTCAGCTCGTCGGCGCGCACCTCGATCTCCTCGATCGGGATGTGGACGGCGTTCTCGAGCCGGCACAGACGCGTCTCCCAGTCCTGGCGCACGTCGAGGAGCAACGGTCGATCGCTTCCGGCCAGGCGGGCCTTCAAATCCTGAGGACTGATCTCGTCCATGGGGTGCTCTGCTAGCGGGGCGCCGGTCGCCCGACCAGAAAGTCTACGAGCCAACCATTCACCGCTTCCGCGTGCTCGATCTGTGGGAAGTGCCCGCAGGCGTCGACCCGGCGGACCGATGCGTGCGACACCATGGAGGCGACCTCGTCGCAGTGCGACGCCGGGACGACCCGATCCTGCCGGCCGTGGATGAGCAGCATCGGAAGCTCGAGCGTGGCCATCGCGCGGCGATAGTCGTGCGCGTGCGTCTGCAGGTCTATCCCGACATCGCGAAGCGTCGTCAGGTACGCGGCGCGCGCAACTGGCTCCGTGCGGGCGACGAAGCAGTAGTCGACGAAGAAGTCGATCTCGCGCCGGTCGGGAACGTGAAAGCAACGGGCCAGGCACGCCTTGTAGAGACCCCGCCACGCGAAGCACGAGACGAGCTCGCCGAGACCGCGCAGCGCAATGACGCGGAACGCCCACGACGGCACGTAGCCGCACCCGGGGACCACCGCGCCGACGAGCGCGAGCCGCTCGACGCGAGACGGATGCATCAGCGCGTACGTGACGGAGACGGCGCCGCCGAGGGAGTGGCCGACCAGGGACGCCTGTGCGAGCCCGAGCCCGTCCATGAAGCCGCGCAGCGCGCCAGCGAAGTTCGCCAGGCGGTAGCGCGAGCGAGGCTTGGCCGAGGCGCCGAATCCGGGAAGGTCGAGGGCGTAGACCGTCGCGCGCCGGGCCAGGGGGCCGATGTTGTGTCGCCACGTCTCCGCGAAGCCCCCGAGGCCGTGCACGAGGATGACCGCGGGGCCGCGACCTTCGACCACATAGTGGAGGCGGAGCCCGTCGACCTCGCCGCCACGAAGCTGCAGTTCCGGCATGGGAATCTGATTCTACCAGAGCCTCAGGTGAATAAATCGCCCGTCGCGCCGTCGGCGGGTGTCGGCTGACCGAGGAGCCGCTTCATCATGAGCGCGTTCCGGACCGGGTAGTCGCGGTTGTTGTTGTTGAATGAGATGAAGACCTCTTCGGCCTCCGCGCCGACGCCGTCGATTTCCGGTAAGAGCTCACGCAGCTCGCCCTCACTGTAAAGGTAGTCGTATTTTTCGCGGACGGCCGGGTCCTCCCCCCTGAGCTGCTGGAGCCAGCCCTGCGCGTTGCGGCCGTGGATGCGGAAGATCGCCGTCGGCGCCGTGACGGTCGTCACCCGCGGCACCGCAAGGCCCTCGGGGCCGTCGACGATCACGTGGGCCAGCCCCGCGTCACCCAGCGCCCGCAGGGTCTCGGCGGTGTGATCGGGCAGCCAGGAGCGGTGGCGGAACTCAACCGCGATCGTCCACCCGGGCAGCCGCTGCCGCAGCGAGGCCAGATACTCGAGGCGGCTCGTCTCGAAGTGAACCCAGGGCGCGAGCTGGAACAGGATGTAGCCGAGCTTGCCGGCCTCGGCGATCGGTTGGACGGCGGTCCGCATGAGCCCGAAGGCGCAATCGATCGCCTCGGTCGGAACGCTCGACGCGTCGATCTCACCGCGGCGCGTCTGCCGGGGCCGCCGTGGCAGCAGCGCGGTCACCTCCGCTGGCAAGGTCTCCGGCCGTGGGTGGTGGCCCGTCAGCAGCGAGTACGCCTTGACGTGGAAGAGGAAGGCCGGCGGTGTCCGATCGACCCACCGCATCGTGTTCCGGATATCGGGAATCGCGTAGTAGGAGCTGTTGACCTCGACGACATCGAACACCCCGGCGTAGAACCGGAGTCGCGCCTCGGCCGTCATCGACTTCCGGGGGTAGAAGGTTTCCGCCTCGATGAGCGCCGGATCGGCCCACGCGCTGATCCCGACGCGAATCCGCGTGGCCACGCTACACGATCTTCTCGTAGATACCGGGCGGGATGACGCGGTAGACGTGGATCGGCTGCGAGACGTTCTTGAACGTCTTCTCGCCGAGGCTCTCCAGCACGAACGCCGCGCGGATGCGCCCGGCGGTGGCCGGGCCGACGACGATCTCACCGCCCTGGGCCGAGCCCGCGAAGCGCGCCGCGACGTTGGTGGTGGGGCCGGTCGCCGTGAAGGTCCACCGCTGGCCCGCTCCGGTGCCCAGCTTGGTCGCACCCACCAGCGCCTCGCCGGTGTTGATCCCCATGTGGAGCTGGATCGACGGGAAGACGCCACCGTACTCCTCGTTCAAGGCGCCCGTGCGTTGATGGATGGCGAAGGCGGCCCGCGTCGCGTTCAGCGCGTGGTCGGTCGAGCTGCGCTCGGACTGGAAGATGACCATCAGCCCGTCGCCGGCCGTCTCGTTCACGTCGCCGTGCTGGCTCTGGATGATTTCCAGAAAGCTCGAGAAGTAGGTCTGCACGAGCTGGTTGAGCCGTCGCGCCTCGAGCTGCTCGGAAAGCTTCGTGTACCCCGCGATGTCGAGGAAGAGCACCGAGACCTCGACCGTGCGCTTCTCGAGCTCGGTGGCGTTGGGGTTTTGCTCGAGCAGCTTCTTGACCGCGTCGGGGACGAACTTCGACAGCTCGCCCTTGAGCTGCTCGAGCAGCTCGAGACGCTGCCGGGACTCCTGCAGGCTCTGGAGGGCGGTCGCCAGCTCCGTGTTCTTGGTCTCGAGCTCGGTGTGGGCCCGGGCGAGGCGCGAGGTCATCTCGTTGAACGCCCCGCCCAGCTCGCCGATCTCGTCCCGGGCGCCGCCGGCGGCGCGCGCCTGGAAGTCGCCGTCCCCGACCCGCCGGGCGACCGCCGAGAGCGCCACGATCGGGCGCACGACGACGGAGCGCATGGCGATCGTCAGGACGGCCGCCGCCGAGAGGATCGTCAGCGCCGCGATCATGAGCTGCCGGTTCCGCAGGCGGCGGACCTCGGCGAAGACCGGCTCTATCGACGTCGCGACACGGACCACCGCACGCACCTGATGGTCGCTCCCGTGACAGCCCTGACACTTCTCCTTGTTGATGACGGGGTAATGGAGCGTGAAGACCGAGACCCCGTTCTCGACCTCCATAGACTCCTGCGTTTTGAGGCTCGAGACCGCCTGGGTGAAGAGCGGGCCGGACATCGTGTTTCCGGGCGCCCGCTCCATCTTGGAGATGTTCTTCATGACCTCGTCGGAGAGCCCGGCGGTGCGCGCGACCTCCTTGGCGGTCGCCATGTCCGTGAAGGCCTCGACCCCGTTGCGGCGGTAGATCGTCAGCGATTGGAGTGGCGAGGCGGACTCCGCCGGCTGCGAGCTCAGGTCCCTCAATTCCTGGAGGAGGGTGCGGGTGACGTCGGGACGCTCCTGGAGCATGGCCGCCTCGATGCTGGCCACGACGGCCTGGGTGAGCCGGCGGATGGCCTGCTTGTTCTGCTCGACGAGCGCCGCCGACTCGCGCTGGATGGTCACGATCGTGGAGATCCCGAAGCCCAGGATCATGACCGCCACGATCAGCAGCGTGATCTTGAGGGCCAGGCGAGGCCGGAACATCGTGCCGGCATTATAGGCCCCGGTGTAAAATTCGCACGATGGCCCGGCCCCAGGACAGCTTCGAGGAATTCGAGGCGACGAGCCTCTTCTGTCCGCGTTGCCGGCGCGCGACGCCCGCGCGCAAGAAGCTCCTCCTGGTCCTCCCTTCGGGCAACAAATACGACTACGTCTGCGCCGAGTGCGGCACGGCCGTCGGCGGCAAGACCGACAATGATCCGACCGAGTTTCATCGCACGATCCCGCCCCGGCGCCTGCCCCCGCGACCTCGTTGATTTTGTCGTCCTTTTCCCGGTAAGTCTGCGTGGCATCAGCATTCCGGCGTCCGCCGAATGCCCCTGCCGGTTGTGGATATCCGGAACGAATCACCATCCTATTGCGTAGTCCATCGGCATATGCAATACTCGCTATACTTCAGCTTCACCTTCCTTCTGATACAGCGAAGATTCAGACCGCGGAGCGAAATACAGTAAGGAGGGCTGTATGCGACGTCTCAACAAAGTGCTCGCGAGCGTGACGCTGGTTGGCTTGCTGGCTCTCGGGGGCGTCATGCTGACGCGCCAGGTGCTGGCGGTGGCGGACGAGGCGAACGCAGAGCGGTTGAATCGGGCAGTCCTCGCGTACATCGCTGAGAAGAACCCGTCCGCGCCCATCAAGGCGTTCCAGCGCTTTCCGGAAGTGCTGATTGCCGAGAGCGAGCGGACGAAGATCGACCATTGCCTGGCGCTCGCGCAGGCGGAAGTGGAGTCGGAGTTCAAGCAGGACGCCGTCGGCGCCGCCGGCGAGGTCGGCCTGTACCAGACCCTGCCCTCGACCGCGGCGCTGTTCGAGTCGATCGTCGGTCCCTTCAAGCGGCCCAACCTCAAGGCTCAAGGTCCGCGCGATCTCGGTGACCTGGCGATTCCCGCAGTGAGCACGCGGTACGCGATGGCGTATCTCCGCGACATCATGACCCGGAAGCCCAACATCAAGGACGCGCTGACCGAGTACAACGGCGGGCCGGCCGGACGTCACCCGCACTACTACCGCATGGTGATGGGTACCTACGTCGAGATCCTGGAGCGCACGGATCTGAAGTGCCGCTACCAGCCGGCGCCGAAGCCGCCCGTCATGGCGTTCCTGGCGCGCGTCTAGCCGAAGATCGGGGACGAGCGCCGGCGGGCGCCGGCGCTCCAGCAGTTACAGCGCGTCGATCCAGCGCGCGAGCGAAAAGTCCTTCGGCGTGATTCCGCCGTCGGAATGGGTCCACACGGAGATGGTGACCTCGTTGTAGCGGATCGTGATGTCCGGATGGTGATTCGCCCGCTCGGCGATCGCCGCCACCCAGTTGACGAACACCATCGCCTCCCCGAAATCGCGGAAGCGATAAAGCCGCTCGATCGCCTTTCCGGACCGCTTCCAGCCCGGAGTACGGGCCAGCTCCTCGGCGATCTCTGTCTCGCCCAGGAGGCTCACGACACGTAGCGCCGGATCGCCGGTGCCCACTCGGTAAGCGATCGCGTCGGCTTACCCTTCACCTTCGCCAGATCGTCCCACCGGCGTAACGCCAGCGCGTCCCGCAGCCACGGATGGGCCCCAAAGCGCGCGGCGTCAGCCGCCGACATGACGCCGCCCTGCATTCTCAGCGTGCGCTGGGAAACGGGCGACAGATGATCGAAGTACGCCGGCTCGGTCGCGCACAGATAGCGCTTGGCGTCGGCGTGCATGCGCACGCACCAGGCTACCCGCTCCGGCACCCACGGAGCCAGCAGGTCGGCCCCGACCTCGTGATGCCCGCGCGCGCCCGTCTCGACGGTTGTCCGTTCCGTCGTATCGGAGACGAGCGACTGATCGACCGCGAAGCGGCCCACATCGTGGAGGAGGCAGGCGAGCTGGAGATCGTCGTCAGCGCCGGCTTCCCGCGCCAGCTCGGCGCACTGGAGCGCGTGCTCGAGCTCGGACACGATCTCGCCCCCGTAGCGGGTGGCCGCCGACCGCGCCAGCGCGTCGAGAAGCCGCTCCGCCGTCAAGGTCATAGCCGCGCGAATTTCTGGAGCGACCGGATCTCACGCGGCGGGTTCAGTGACTTGCCGCGCGCCGTCCACGAGACCTCGGCCACGTACAGATCGCCGCGCGAGTCGACGACGCAGCCGTGCGGCGCGATGAACTCACCTGGCTTCTCGCCGCGGAAGCGGCCGCCGATGCGGGCGACCCGGTCACCCTTCAAGGTCACCACGCTCACGCGGGCCCCGAGATTGGGCACCTCGGCGCTCACCGCCAGGTCCGGCGGCAGCTCGCCGACGAACAAGAGACCACCGTCGCGCCGGTCGGCGAAGAGCCCGCACGGGCGGAACAGGTTGTTGAGCTGGGTGAGGTATTGCCCCTTCTCGTCGAAGACCTGGACCCGGTGATTCTCACGGTCCGCGACGTACACGCGCCCCTCGGCGTCGGTCGCGATGTTGTGCGGAATGTTGAAGCACCCGGAATCGGTGCCGGGCTCGCCCCACGAGAACAGCAGCCGTCCCTTCGGATCGTACTTATGAACGCGTGAGTTGCCGTAGCCGTCGGAAACGTAGATGTCGCCCGTACGCGGGCAGAGCGCCACGTGCGTCGGCCGATTGAAGGGCTTGCCGCCGTGCAGCGCCGACGGCTTGTCGGGGTCGCCGAGCGTCAAGAGCAGCTTGCCCTCGGGGGTGAACTGCCGGACGGTGTGGTGCAGGTCGTCGGTGAGCCACATCGTCCCGTCAGGGCCGATCGTGATCCCGTGCGCCCGGCGGAAGACGCCCTCGCCCCACGAGCGGAGAAAATTCCCATCGCGATCGAACACGATGACCGGATGCTCGCCGCGATTGAAGACATGGACGTTGTCCTTGACATCCACGGCGACGCTCGTCGCCTCCACGAAAGACCATCCGTCGGGCAGGCGCCCCCAGCCCTCGACCGGCCGGTAGTTCATAGATGTGACCTCCTGATCCGCGCCTATACTGCCACAACACGATGACCGCGCCTATCGGACTGTCCGTCAAACGCCGCGAAGATCGCCGCTTCCTCACCGGCCGCGGCCGCTTCGTGGACGACGTGCGGCTGCCTCGTCTCGTCCATGCGGCGATCGTGCGGAGCCCGCACGCCCATGCGCGCGTCGTAGAAGTGGACGCGCGCCGAGCCTGCGCGTTTCCGGGCGTCGTCGCGATCCTCACGGTCGCCGATCTGCCCGAGTGCGCCGCCGCGGTGCCTCCCCTCGTGGCGACGCCGAAGTTCCGCGCCTACGCCCAGCCTGTGATCGCCGGGCCGAAGGTGCGCCACGCGGGCGAGACGGTCGCCGTGGTCCTCGCCGACGACGCGTACGGGGCCGCCGATGGCGCCGACGCGGTCAAGGTGCGATACGAGACGCTGCCGTCGGTCGCGACCGCCGAGGCGGCGCTGGCGCCGGGTGCGGCGCGGGTCTTCGACGAATGGCCCGACAACGTCGCGGGCCCGTCGACGGGCTCGGTCGGTGACGTCACGCGCGGCCTCGCGCAGGCGCACGCGATCGTCGAGGGAGGGCTGACCGTCCCCCGCGTCGCGGCGATGCCGATCGAGCCGCGCGGCATCGTGGCGCAACCCGACGCGCCGGACGGACGGCTCACGGTGTGGACCTCGACGCAGGTGCCGTTCGCGGTTCGCGCGGCCATCGCCACAACGCTGGGCCTTCCCGAGGAGCAGGTGCGGGTCATCGCTCCCGACGTGGGCGGCGGCTTCGGAGCCAAGGGTCACGTCTATCCGGAGGACGTCCTTATAGCCGCGGTCGCCCACCGCCTGAAGCGCTCGGTGAAGTGGATCGAGGTGCGCCGCGAGCACTTCCTGGCAACGGCACCCGACCGCGACCAGCACCACCAGGCTCGGCTGGGCGTCGCGCAGGACGGGACGATCACCGCGATCGAGACGACCTTCACGCGAGACAGCGGCGCCTATCCGGTGATCGGCGATGTGATCTCTCTCAACACGATCAATCATCTGCCTGGACCCTATCGCGTGGCCCACCTGAAGGGCACGGCACTGAACGTGGTGACCCACAAGTCCTTCACCGCCGCCTACCGCGGTGCCGGACGACCCGAGGGCGCCTACGTGCTCGACCGGTTGCTCGACCGCGCGGCGCGCGCGGTCGGCCTCGATCCGGCCGAGCTTCGTCGGCGCAATCTCATCCGCCTGGACGAGATGCCATTCGCGACCGGACTCCGGTACCGCGACGGCGTCCCGATCGTCTACGACCCGGCCGACTACCGCGCCGCGTTCGACCGGTTGCTCGATCGCTTCGGCTACGGCGAGTGGCGGACCGTGCAGCAGGCTCACCGCGGCTCGTCGACGCCGATCGGCATCGGGCTGTCGGCCTATCTGGAAGGCACCGGCATCGGCCCGTTCGAGGGCGCCGACGTCAGGATCGATCCGAGTGGCATGGTCTACCTCCAGATCGGCGTGTCCTCGCAAGGGCAGGCGCACGAGACGACGCTCGCCCAGGTGTGCGCGGCCGAGCTCGGCGTCGACACGGACCGGGTCGTCGTGGTGGGCGGCGACACCGCCGTGCTCGGCTACGGTAACGGGACCATCGCGAGCCGCGTCGCCGCGGTGGCGGGGCCGGCCGTTCAGCGCACCACGCGCGAAGTGGCGCGCAAGGCGCGGCTGGTCGCCGCCGAGATGCTCGAGTGCGCGCCGGCAGACGTCGTGCTCGCGCAAGGCGTCGCGCACGTCACCGGCCTGGCCGAGCGCCGGATCGAGCTCGGCGCGCTGGCGCGTGCCTCGCTCCGGAGCCCGACACTCCTGCGGGAGGGCGCGCCGGGGCTCCACGCCTGCGCGTTCTTTCGCCCGGAGACGGTCACATGGGCGTTTGGCGCGCATGCGTGCGCCGTCGAGGTCGACGTCGAGACCGGCGCGCTCCAGCTCCTCCGCTACGCGGCCGTGCACGATTGCGGCCGCCCGCTCAATCCCATGGTCGTCGAGGGCCAGCTACACGGCGGGATCGTCCAGGGCATCGGCGCGGCACTGGCCGAAGAGCTGATCTACGACGACGACGGCCAGCTCCTGACCGGCTCCCTCATGGAGTACGGCGTCCCGAGGGCCGACCAGGTGCCGTCCCTGGACGTCATCGCCCTCGATTTTCCGTCGGCGCGCAACGAGATGGGCATCAAGGGCGTCGGCGAGAGCGGAATCATCTCGCCGGTCCCGGCCATCGCCAACGCGGTCGAGGACGCGCTGATCGAGCGCGGCGCCGAGGTGTCACGCGTGCCGCTCACGGCGGCCAGCGTGTGGGAGGCCCTCCGGCGGGCTTCCACCCATCGCGGGCCGTCCCCCGTATAACTCTTCGAGATGGACGCCCGGACGTTCGCCCGCGCCAGCGAGGAGTACGCCGCCCGACTCTACACGGTCGCGCACCGGCTTCTCGGCAACCGTGCCGACGCCGAGGACGCGGTCCAGAGGGCTTTGCTCAAGGCGTTCGAGGCCCGCGAGTCGTACGCGCCTCGCTGGGCGCTGTCGACGTGGCTCTATCGCGTGCTGACGAACGTTTGCATCGACGAGCTGCGCCGCCGGCGCCGGGTTCCGCCCGAGCCCCTCCCGCCCGGGCGCGCGGGAACGCAGGTCGACCGAGTGGACCTGACAGGGGCGCTCGCCACGGTGCCGCGCGAGGCGCGCGTGCTGCTGGCGCTCCATTACGTGAACGGGCTCTCGTACCGAGAGCTCGCGGCGATCCGGGGCATCTCGGTCAACACGGTCAAGAGTCAGCTCGCCCGCGGCAAGGCAATCTTGAAAAAGGCACTGGAGGAATAGAGATGGATCGAATCGATGGGATGCTCGAGGAGTTCTTCGCCCCCGAGGCGCCGCGCGCGCTCGCGTCGCGAGTGCTGCGGGCCTTTCGGGCCGAGCGCGTCGGCCTCGAGAGGCTGGTCGGCAAGTTCAGGATCGAAGCGTCCGAGCGCGGCGTCGTCCGTCTCCATCCTGGACGCGGCTTCCACGGCCCTTCAGCACAGGCGCGCGCGCATGCCGAGCGCGCCGGTCGTGAGCTGCACGAGTACTTCGCGGGGCACCGGACGTTCTTCACGGTGCCGGTCGACCTCGCGGGCGTGGGCGAGTTCCAGGCCCGCGTGCTCGCGGAGGCCAGCCGCATTCCGTTCGGCGAGGTCGACTCGTACGCGGCGCTCGCTCGACGGGTGGGCCATCCCCGCGCCGCGCGCGCGGTCGGGAACGCGCTCGGCGCCAATCCGGTGCCAGTGATCGTCCCGTGCCACCGCATCATCCGCGGCGACGGGACGTGGGGCCACTACGCGTTCGGGGGCGAGATGAAGACCCAGCTCCTGCGGCTCGAGCGCTCGACACCGGCGATTATCGGGTGCACGTCCACGCGGATCGTCTGCCGGCGCGGCTGCGCGCACGAGCAGCGGGTGCGGGAGGTGAACCGGGTGGTCTTCGCCTCGGTGGAGGACGCGGCGAGTGTGGGCTACCGGCCCTGTCGCGTCTGCCGCCCGTCATCCGCGGCGTGATACGATCCCGGGATGAAACGAGTCCTGCTGTGGGCACTCGCAACCATCCTCGGCGCAGCGGTCCCGGCCGCCGCCCAGTTTCCAATCTTCGACGCGCACATTCACTACAGCCGCCCGGACTGGGACACCTATACGCCCGAGCGGGCGCTCTCGATCCTCGCCGCCGCCGGCGTGCGCCGGGCGATCGTCTCGAGTACACCCGACGACGGCACGCTGAAGCTCTACGAGAAGGCGCCGAAGGGCATCGTGCCGTTCCTTCGGCCCTACCGGACGCGCGGCGACATGGGGAGCTGGCACAGTGACCCCGCCGTGCAGGCCTACGTCGAGGAGCGCCTGAAGCGCGGCATCTATCGCGGCATCGGCGAGTTCCACCTGGGCGCGGCGGACGTGAGCGGCCCTACCGTCAAGCGGATCGCCGAGCTGGCGGGAGAGCGCGATCTCTTTCTGCAGGCGCACGTCGACGACGTCGCGATCGAGCGGCTCTTGACGCTCTATCCGAAGGTGCGCTTTCTCTGGGCCCACGCCGGCATGTCGTCCTCCGCGCCGACCGTCGGGAAGCTCCTCGAACGGTTCCCGAAGCTCTGGGTCGAGCTCGCGCTGCGCACCGACGTTGCGCCGGGCGGCACGCTCGATCCCGAGTGGCGCGCGGTCTTCGTGAAGTTCCCCGACCGCTTCCTGGTCGGCACGGACACCTGGGTGACATCGCGCTGGGAAATCATTCGCGACTACCACCGCGACGTGCAGGTGTGGCTCGCCCAGCTCCCGCGCGAGGTCGCCGAGTCGATCGCCTGGAAGAACGGCGACCGGCTCTTTCCCCAGTAGCCGGCGCTAGCGCGCCGCCTTCGCCCGGGCCAGCAAGTCGCGGTTGAGGGCCTTCGCGACGTCGGGCATCGCGTTGATGCGCCCTTCGCCCGCGCCCGCCACGAGATCCCTGGCCTGGTCGACCAGATACTTCTCGATCGCCGGCGTCAGGTCAGCCTCCCACTTCATGCGCTGGAGCGCCTTGTCGATCACGGCGACGGGAATCTCGCGGCCCAGCGATTTCTGCTCCTCCACATAGACCGCGGCCGCCTTCTGCGGCTCATCCTTCAGGAGCTTGATCGCGCGCAGCCAGCCACGCAGGTAGGCGACCACCGCGTCCGGGTTCTCCTTGATCGCCTTGTTCGTCACCGTCAGCATGAACGGCAGCGGATCGTACTTGCAGTAGTCCTCGACGACCCGGAGTGTTCCGTCGTACTCGCCGATGGAGCTGTGCGGCTCCCCCAGCGAGGCCATGTCGATCGCCTTCGCGATCAGGCTGGGAGTCATGTCCTTCGGATCGGGGATGTTCGCGACCTGGAAGTCACCGGGCTTGAGACCGTGGCTCGGAGCGGTGCGGGTCAGGAAGACGTACTCGGTGATCGTCCCCTTCGGCAGGCCGATCTTGCGGCCGCGAAGCTGGCTCACGCTGTTGATGTCCGAGCTCTTGAGCGTCACGATATGCGTGGCCGCGCAGATCATGGAGTTGACGGCCACCGAGGTATACGGAACACCCTTGTCCAGGCCGATCAGGAACGGGGTTGGCGCGGTCGCGTTGATGTCGATCGCCCCGGCGATCATCGCGTCGCGGCCCTCCTTGCCGAGGAAGAACTTTCGCGACTCGACCTCGAGCCCGGCCTGCTTGAAGTAGCCCTGCCGGATGGCGATGACGTCGGCGGCGCCCATGATCGAGGCATGAACGCCGAGCCGAATCTTGAGGGGCTTGGACTGCGGCGAGGCCGCTCCGGCCAGTACGAGAACCAGTCCAAGGGTCGCAAACACGGCTGAGCGTTTCATCGTCGTCCTCCGATCAGGTGACGGCGCCGATCAGGCGGCGGTCGGAATCATAGCGCAGACGCGCGAGCGCGTCTGCCTTGTCGGTCCACAGGACCTCGTCGACCTCGTGATCGTGATCGCCGACCTTCTCGAGCGGCCGCATCAGGAACCAGCGGACCGTCTTCTTCACCTGCCGGCCGTCGCGCCGGAACCAGTAGGTCACGGGAGTGAGCTCCCGCTCCAGCTCGCATCGATAGCCGGTCTCCTCGCGCACCTCGCGGAGCGCCGCGTCGGCGCTGGTCTCGCCCTGCGCGAGCGCGCCTTTCGGCAAGGTCCAGACGGGCTGGCCGCGCAGGTCGCGGGCGCGGATGAGCAACACGAGGCCCTCGGCATCGAGGACGACGCCGCCCGCGGAGAACTCGAGGAGAACGCGAGCCCGGTCGGGCACGCCCCGATGATACCCGTGAGAGCCAGCGTGATACCATGCCGCAGCACGCGTGATGGATCGAGTCGATCTGCTCGCGCACTTTCACCCCGGTTTCACGCCGCGCCCGGAGCAGGCTCGGCTCCTGACGTCGCTGGCCGACGCCATCGCCGAAGCGCTCGACGACCCGGCGGCGCCGCGCGTCTTCATCGTCGAGGCGCCGCCGGGAGTCGGCAAGAGCCATATCGCGATGGCGCTCGCCCACTGGAGCGGCGACGCCTACCTGCTGACGTCCCAGAAGCTCTTGCAAGACCAGTACGAGCGCGACTTCGGCACCGGCCTGCAGCTCGTCAAGGGCCGCGATAACTATCGGTGCGAGCTGTACCCGGACGAGGTGGTGCTCACCTCGCGGGGCATGTGCCGCCGGCCGCGCGGGCCCGTGTGCCAGTGCCCCTACGCACGCGCGAAGGCCGCGGCGCTCGCCGGGCCCGTGTTCTGTACCAACCTGTCGTACTTCGCGACGCTCCGGTACTGGCGCGCCGAGCAGCTTCGCAAGCGGCGCCTGCTCGTCGTCGACGAGGCGCACGGGCTCGAGGGGCAGCTCGTCAACGTTTTCACAGTCGCCTTTCCGCCCGCGGAGAGCGCGGCGTGGTTCGGCGGGCCGCTCCCGCGCCTCGACGACGCCGAGGACTACCGAAGCCTGCTGGGCGAACACCTCGAGCGCATGGAGAGGCAGCTCGAGTCGCTCGATCGCGCCCTCGAGGGGCTGCGGCCGCCCTTTGTCTCACCCGAGCACTTCCTGAACATGCCGCCCTCCCGGGCCGAGCAGGAGCTTCTGGCCGAGCGCGAGACACTCGAGGCCGCCCTGGCGCGGATTCGCTTCTTCGTGGACGCCGAGGATCGCGAGTGGGTCGTGCGGTATCCGCCGGAGCCGGGCGCCACGCTCGAGCTGGTGCCCCTCACGGTCACGTCGATGGCGCGCGAGCTCTTGACGGAGTCGGCAGAGCTGGTGGTGCTCTCGTCGGCCTATCTCGGCCATCGGAGCGCGCTCGCCGAACCGCTAGGCCTCGACGAGGGCACCGTCCGCTCGTTCTCGAGCGACTCGCCGTTTCCGCTCGATCAGCGGCGCATCGAGTACCGACCCGTAGGCGCGCTCGCGAAGGCGACGCTGGCCCGGCTGGAGCCGGCGCTCTTCGCCGAGATCGCGGCGATCCTGGCCGAGCACCCACGCGAGAAGGGGCTGATCCACGCGCCGTCCTACGCGGCGGGCCGGCGGCTCGTCGCGGACCTGACGGCGCGCGGCCCGGCGCTGGCGCGGCGGATCATCTGGGTCGAGTCTGCCGAGGCAAAGGCACGCGCCCTCGAGCTGCACCGCGCCTCGCCGGCGCCGACGGTGCTCGTGTCGCCGTCACTGCGGGAAGGCGTCGATCTCCCGGACGACTTTCTTCGCTTCCAGGTGGTGACGAAGATGCCCTACCCAGACCTGGGCGATCCGTGGACGGCCGCCCGGCAGGCTCGCGACCCGCGGTGGTACGCGCTCGAGACGGCGAAGGCGCTGGTGCAGGCGTACGGGCGCTCGTGTCGCCACGCCGAGGACTACGGCGTTACTTACGTCCTCGACGCTCAGTTCGAGCGTTTCCTGGCCAGGTACCGCGTGCTGCTCCCGGAATGGTTCCTCGACGCGGTCCACGCCGCGATGCGGGCGCGCCATCCGGAAGCGGCGAGCGAGCTCTAGCGCTTCGACCCTTTCTTGCCCGCACCAGCGGCCGAGCGACCGGCGATGCGCCCGAAGACGGCGCCCGCCATCAACCCGGCGCCGCCGGGATAGTTGTGATAGAAGAGCCCGCCCACCAGCTCGCCGGCCGCGAAGAGCCCGGGAATCGGCCGCTGCTCGCAGTCGATGACCTGGCCGTCCGCCCTAATCTTGAGGCCGCCGAACGTGAACGTGATACCCGTCGTCACCGCGAAACCCACGTACGGCGGCGTGTCGAGCGGCAGCGCCCAGTTCGACTTGGGCGGCGTGATCCCGTGCGTTGCCTTGCCGTCCTTGACGGCCGGATTGTAGTCGCCGCCCTTGAGCGACGCGTTGTAGGCGCGAATCGTCGCGACGAACCCGTCGACGTCGATCTCGAGCTTGCGCGCCAGCCCCTCGAGCGTCATGTCCTCGGCCTTGGTGACCTCGCGGATCCGATATTCCTCGCGCAGGTTGTGCAGGACTTTCTGGTCGAAGATCTGGAAAGCCGTGCGCCGCGGCTGACCGATGACCGCGCGCCCATACTTCACGTAGGTGTAGTTGCGGAAGTCGGCGCCCTCGTCGACGAAGCGCTCGCCCTTGAGGTTGACGATGAGCCCGAGCGGATAGGAGTGCTTCTGGAAGTTGTCGCCGACCTTCCGGTCGCCGTGCCACGGCGCGTTCAGGTCCCACTGCACGGAGTGACAGCCGCTCCAGTGGCCCCAGGGCAGCGCGCCGATGTCGAGCGCCATCTTGATGCCGTCGCCGGTGTTGTACGGGGTGCCGCGAACGCGCGCCAGCTCCCAGTTGGGCCCGAGGTAGCGCGTGCGCATCTCCGGGTTCGCCTCGAAGCCGCCGGAGGCGAGCACAACGGCGCCGGCCTCGACGGTCTCGGTGCCGGCCGCCGTCCGCACCACCACGCCGGTGATGGCGCCCCGGTCGTCGGTTACCAGTCGCGTCGCCTTCGCCTCGAAGCGCACCTCGATCCCGTTCTTCGACGCCGCCTGGTAGTGCATGTCGATGAGCCCGGGGCCGCCGCCGACCGCTTCCAGGTTGAGCCCGCCCCAGAAGCGGAACTTCCCGCCCACCTTGTAGGCCTGCCGGCCGAACATCGGGATCCAGCGGATTCCCCGGTCGCGCATCCAGCGCATGGTCGGCAGCGACTCGCGCACGAGCTGCATCGCCATGTCGGGATCGGAGCACTCCTCGGTGACCCGCATGACGTCGTCGTAGAACTGCTCCTCGGTGTACGGGTCGACTTCCATCGAGGCTTTCTCCTCGTCGGAGAGGTCGCCGACCAGATCGCACAGCTCCTCGAAGCTCTTGAAGGCGAAGCGGAAGCCGCCGGCGGTGAAGAACCCGTTGCCGCCGCGCCAGGCCTCCGGCGCCTTCTCGAGCACGAGCACCCGTGCCCCGTGCTCCTGCGCCGAGTGCGCCGCGCACATCGCTGCATTGCCGCCGCCGATGACGATGACGTCGTATGCCATGTGGGTTATCCGATGATCTCGCTGACCTGGACCTGTGGCTGGATGTTGGTGAAGTTGGGGACGTCGCCCATGAGCTCCTTGCCGTGCTGGCCCATCCCCTTCTGGAAGTCGCCGAGCGTGTTGAAGTAGACGTGGCCGATCGCCACGTACGGCGCCGGCGCCCCGGGCGCGCCGCCGCCCAGACCCTTGTCCACCTCGGTGCGGACCAGCCCAAAGCTGTTCAGGCGGTCCCGCACGAGCTTCATGTGGGTCTTGACGTAGTAATCGTGGTCGAACTTCTTGCCTTCCGACGTCGCGTAGAGCACGGAGATGCGGACCATGACGACCTCCTGGCTCCCTCAGCTCGCTAGATGGATGAGCCGGCGCCGCTCACCGTATGCGGGCGGGGGGGCCGGTGTCAAGCGGCCCGGGGTCTTCTTATTTCGACACTTGACAGCTTCCGGAGCGAGTGGCTGCCCGCTGTCGGAAGCACGCGGGGAATGACCCGTGTAGCGGGTCACCGAGGCCCATAGATCGGCTCGCACCGGCCTCGGTCGCAAAACCCGGGGACAGCGCTTGAATCGCCGCTCCTCGAGCCACGGCGGTGGCTCTAAAACCCGGGTATAGAGTCGCCCCAGGAGAAGGAGACTCGCCATGCAAAATGCTTCGTCAGACCTCGATCGACTCGGCGACGAGATCGCCGAGCTGTCCGCTCATCTTGATGCGGCCACCTCACGCTTGCTCGATCTCATTCGCGAGTTCGACAGGCGCGGTGGCTGGAGCAATGGCTTTCGCTCGTGCGCCGCCTGGCTCTCCTGGCGCGTGGGGTTTGCCCCCGGCGCCGCCCGCGAGCACGTCCGCGTGGCCTGCTCCCTCGGCACGCTCCCGCTCCTGTCCCAGGCCTTCGCGCGCGGCGAGCTCTCGTACTCCAAGGTCCGCGAGCTGACCCGTGTAGCCACGCCCGAGACCGAAGAGCGGTTGCTCGCGGTGGGCCGGGCCGGTACGGCCGAGCATGTCGAGCGTATCGTTCGCGGTTGGCGGCGAATGGACGCCAAGGCCGAGGCGCAGGACGCCACTCGCCAGCACATCGGCCGGGCGCTGCACGTGTATCCAGACGAAGACGGCATGGTGAAGATCCGTGGGCGCCTGGCTCCGGAGGTGGGCGCCCTCCTCTTGAAGGCACTGGAGGCCGCCCGAGAGGCGCTCTGCCAACGGCAGCGCGAGCAGGAACCGGAACCCGACCAGCCGACGATGGAGCAGCAGCAAGCCGACGCGCTCGCGCTGCTGGCCGAGACCGCGCTTCATCACGGCATCGATCCGGGCGCCCCGGGCGAGCGCTACCAGGTCGTGGTCCACATCGATGCCCCAGTCCTGGCCGACGCGGCCCAGCCCGGCCAATCCGTGCTCGAAGACGGTCGCCGCGTTCCAGCTGGAACGTCTCAGCGCCTGGCCTGCGATGCCACGCGCGTCGTGATGCGTCATGACGCGGACGGGCGCGTAACGGAGGCCGGCGCCAGGACCCGCACAATCCCGCCCGCTCTCCGGAGGGCGTTGCTCCACAGGGACAACGGATGTCGCTTCCCGGGCTGCGGCGTACGTGTTGGACAGGCTCACCACATCCATCACTGGGCTCAGGGCGGGCCCACGAAGCTCTCGAATCTGACCTTGCTCTGTCGCCGGCACCACCGCGCGGTCCACGAAGAGGGCTATCAGGTCGAGCGCCAGCTGGATGGCGCGCTTCACTTCAAGCGACCCGACGGTTCGATCATTCCCGACGTACCGCTGCCGTCCAATCTTCCCGCAGATCCGGTTTGGGCGATGCGGACGCGCCACGAGCAGAATGGGCCGGCGCTCTACGCGCGGACGGCAATACCCGATTGGCGAGGTGAGCCGCTCGATGTGGGCTACGCGATCGACGTCCTGCACCCGCGGGCGCTGAAGCGGCAGGATCGGCCGCCGGAGATGCCGCCGCGCTAGCGGCCCGCGCGCGCCTGGGCGAGCATCTCGATCAAAACGGTGCGGCTCTCGCCCGCGGTCCTCACCTCGCGCGCAAACGCGATGCGCACGCCGTGCAGCCGCTCACCGGCGCGGATTCGCAGCCTGAATCCCAGCCGATCGATGGCGGTCATGGTCGCCTCATCGGCCGCTTCGCCCGCGAAGTGGCGGGCGTAAGCGATGAGCGCGTCGGCGTGATCACGATTCATGTGGTCGAGAATGCCGGTGGCGGCGTCGGCCAGGGGGTCGGGCCGCGCCTCGCGATAGGCGCTCGCGGTCACCCAGTCCATCGCGGCGAACCCACCGACGAAGTACAGGTCGCTCACGTCGAGGCGCCAGAAGCTGAAGTCGTCGAAGTCGACCCAGTACGCGGCCCGCGCGTGGCGGGCCAAATAAGCCTCGCGCGCCGCCGCGACCTCGCCGCCCGACACCACGCGCACTTCGCCCATGAGGGTGAGTCGCGCGGCGGCTAGCGGATCGCCCGGCTCCCTGCCCTCGGCGATCGGCTGCGTCACGAGCAGGCTCGCGCGCGGATCGGCCTGGAGGTTCTGGGTGTGCATCGCCATCGCGCTGATCAGGAGGAGCGGCTGGCCGTGCGCATCGAGCGCGTAGGGCATGACCGACGCGAACGGATGCCCCGGATGCTTGCGCGAGAGCGTGGCGAGCGCGCCGCTGCGCCCGAGGTACGCGAGGGTCCGCGCGCGCTCCGCATATGTCGGCTCGGGGACCGGCGGCGATTCGCCGTGGCGGGGCGGCCCGGCATGGCGGCTCACTCTCAGTCCCTCGTGGCGGTGTACGGGCAGATCTGGTTATAGGCGCAGCTGCGGCAGGCGCCAAAGGACGGCGTGGCGTCGAAGCGTCGGGCGCGGATGCCGACGGCGGCTGACTTCACGGCGGCGACCGCCTTCTCGAGGTCGGCGGCGGTCGGCGTGTGGCGGCCCACGACGTTCGAGTCGATGAAGCGCAGCTCGAGCCGCTGGGGCAGCGTGCCGGTCATCTCCTGCCAGGCCAGTGCATACATCTTCAGCTGGAGGCTCTCGGCCACGCGGCGGTCGGCATCCTTCTGGCGCGTGATCTCGGTGGTCTTGTAATCGACGATGACCGCGCCCAGGAGGTCTTCGTCCACCCGGTCGTAGCGCCCGCGCACCCGGTTCGCGTCGATCGCGAAGGCGAATTCCTTTTCCACCCAGGTCGGCTTGGTACCTTCGGCTTCCTCGTGATTCCAGAACCGCCGGAGCGCCTCGCGCCCGGCCGCCTTGCGCGCCTCTTCGTGCTCGCGGGTCAGGAAGCCCTCGGCCGGCTCGTGGCTGCCCGGGCGATCGTGGATGATGTCCTCACCCGCCCACGCGCGGTCGTACACGGCCAGCAGATCGTCGAGCGGCGTGTAGTTACCGACGACCCGGCGCTGCAAGTAGTACTCGACCACCTTGTGCATGACGGCGCCGTAGGCCACCGCATGGTGGCGGCGGATCGGGATGCGCCGGACGTGGACGTTGAAGTACTTGAGCGGACAGGTCTGATAGTCGTCGATCTGCTTGTGGCTGAGGTTCAGCTCGGTGTCGGGCGCCAGCGGCTGCAGGATGGGGTCGTCGATCTCCGCGGGCGGCGCGTGGTGCTCGATCTCCTCGACGGGGCGGATCTTGAATGGCCGGCTCGCGTCGCGCGGCAGGTCGAGGGCCTCCAGCACGAACAGGCTCGTCTTGCGCTGACGGCTGCCGCCGTAGTCGCCGGCGTTCGTGAGGAACAGCTCACGCCGCGCGCGCGTCATGCCGACGTAGAAGAGACGGCGCTCTTCCTGCAGGTGATAGTCGCCGGTCGGCACCACGTCCTTCATGAGGGCAACCGGCAGCTCGAGCGGGTCGCGCCGGCGCCGCAGCGGGAACTTCTCCTGGACCAGGTTCACCAGGTACACCACCGGAAACTCGAGACCCTTGGCTTTGTGAATGGTGAGGACGCGAACGGCCGCCGTCTCGACGTCGGCCTCCGCGACCGCCGGATCCTCACCGGCCTCGATCAGCTCGTTCAGGTGCTTCACGAACTCACGGACGTTGTCGTAGCGGAGCGCTCGCGAGGCGGATTTCACCCGATCGAAGAACTTCGCGATGTTCCGGCTCTCGGCAACATCGCGGGCCGTCTCTTCCCGGTACATCCGCCCGAGCCAGCCGGAGTCCTTGAGGAACAGATAGAGCAGCTCGCCGGTCGGCATCTCGCGGCCGAGCTCCATGTACCGCTCGAGGTCCTGGACGAGATGGCGGATGGCCGAGTGCCCCTCCTCGCCGATCTCGTCGCGGAGCTCGCGGATCGTCTCGGTCTTGCGCAGCACGTCGAAGAGGTGGAGATGCCGGCGATCCGCGAAGGTCGAGCAGCGCGTGAGGTCGACGACCGGCACCTGATAGAGCTCCGAGGACGCCAGGTAGTGCAGACTGACCGATTCGTCGGTGTGGACCAGCGCGCGCAGAAACGCGATCAGCAGCCGGATCTCGGGCCGTCCGTAGAGTCCGGAGTTACCCGAAAACGTCCACGGAATGCCCTGGAGGTTGAGCGAGCGGAGGAACGGGTCCGCGTCGTCGTTGGAGCGAACGAGCACGGCCACATCGTCGTAGCGCCAGCGCCCGCCGTCCACGTTGTCGCGAATGGCGCGCGCCACCGCGTCGGCTTCCTGCGTGCCGGTCTCGTAGCGCAGGTGCACCGGCGCCGGACCGTCCGCTTCGCGGACCGCGGTCAGGTGCTTGCTGATCCCGTTGCGCACCTCGAGGCGGTCCGGGTTGTTGTTGATGATGAGGCGGTAGGCGGCGTCGAGGATCTTCTGGTGAGACCGGTAATTCTGGGTGAGCACCACCTGCCGCGCCTCGGGATAGCGGTCGAGAAAGGCCAGCACGTTCGAGATGGCGGCACCGCGCCAGCGGTAGATCGCCTGGTCGTCGTCGCAGACGCACGCGACGTTGCCGTGGCGCGCGCCCAGGAGCTTCACCAGCTCGAACTGCGCGTGGTTCGTGTCCTGGAACTCGTCCACCATGACGTACTTGAAACGGCGCTGGAGCCCGGCTCGCACGTTGGGCCGGGCCCGCAGGAGCTTCAGCACGAGCACGATCTGATCGCCGAAATCGACGCATCCGTCGCGGGTCATCAGCTCCTGGTACTTGGCGTACGTGGCGGCCAGCTCGCGCTGCTGCGCGACTCGCTCGCGCGCCTCCTCGTAGTCGGCGGCGTCGCTGACCTCGGCGGCCAGGCGCTCGACGTAGGCCAGATACTCCTCGGGCGAGATGTCCTCGTCCTTACAGCGGCTGACGAGCGTGATGAGCGCCCGGATGTGGCGGGTCGGATCGCCGAGCGGGCGGTAGTGCACGAGCGGAAACTCGAAGAGGCGATCGCGGAAGAAGATGACCTGCTCGGCCCGGTTGAGTACCCGGAAGTCGGGCTGAAGCCCCATCTCGAGCGCGTGCTCGCGGAGGATTCGATCGCCGAACGCGTGGAACGTCGAGATCTCGACGTCGGCGTACCCGTACTGCACCAGCGTGTCGACGCGCTCCTCCATCTCGGCCGCAGCCTTGTCGGTGAAGGTGAGGGCAAGGATCTCTTCGGGGCGCGCCTTCTTCTGGGCGATGAGCCAGGCGATCCGCCGCGTGATGACGGTGGTCTTGCCGGTGCCCGCGCCGGCGACGATCAGGAGGGGGCCGGCATCGTGGGTGACGGCCTGGCGCTGCTCGTCGTTCAGGCCGTCGAGGATGCGCTCACCCGCCATGCCGTCTCGACTATAGCAGGCGTGTCAGACTTGGGTGAACCTCAACGGCGCACGTCGGGGCCGCCGGCCAGCACGTCGGCGACGTCCTGCGGGCTGACCAGCGCGATGTCGCCCCAGGTCGAGCACTTGAGCGCCCCGACAGCCGTGCCCGCGTCGACCGCTTCCTGGAGGTCGCGTCCGCGCAGCACGGCCCAGAGAAACCCGGCGGCGTAGGCGTCGCCCGCGCCGATCGGATCGACCATCTGAACCACGGGCCGTATGCGCGGCCGGACGATGTGCCCGCCGTCGAGCACCGTAGAGCCCTCTTCGCCCTGTTGCAAGCTGATGGTGGCCTTGGGCGCCATGCGCTCGAGCGCCTCGAGCGTCTCCGCCGGCCCACCAGAGAGGCCGAAGACTGTGCGCGCCTCCGCCTGACCGATGAAGCAGTACCGCACTCGCGGCAGGACCGGCTCGATGAAGGCTCGCGCCTCCCCGGGCGACCACAGTGTCGCGCGGTAGTTGACATCGAACGAGACCGTCGCCGCTTCGTGAAAGGCCCGTTCGACCAGCCCTCGGGCAGACGCGCCGAGCGCCGGCGTGATGCCGGTCAGGTGCACGAGTCGCGCGCGGCGCACCGGCTCCCAATCGACCTGCGCCGCTGTCAGTTTGGCGAACGCGGAATCGCGGCGGTCATAGAGGACTCGCACGGGGCGCGGTGGTACGCCGTATTCGAGGAAGTAGGTTCCGATCCGCGCGCCTTCCGCCGTCTGAACGTAGGCGCAATCGACTCCGTGACCGGTCAGCTCACGCCGGACCCGCTCCCCCCACGGGTTGGCTGGCAGGGCGGAAATCCAGGCGGAACTGAGCCCGAGTCGAGCGCACGCGGCCGCCACGTTCGCTTCGGCGCCGCCGATCTGCAGGTCGAGCTGGCGGGCGGTCTCGAAGCGGGCGGGCGACGGGATCGCGAGCCGCACCAGCACCTCACCCAGCGTCACGATGTCGTGCATTTGTCCGCGCACCGGCATCGCTCAGGCCTTCAGGCGAATCAGGACGTAGGTACCGAGGATCATCGGCAGGCTCAGCTGCTCCGGCCGGCGGTCGGGACCGAACGTGACGAGCGCCGGCTGACCCTGCTTGGCCCATGACGAGAAGCGCGTCAGGTCGAAGTGCGCGATCGGCTTCTGCGTCGCAGCGTCGACCCCGACTTCAAGCTTGAAAGGAACCAGCTCGGCGCGAGCGTGCGCCTGGACGTCGTCGGGCCCCTCGTCGGGCGCCATCTTCCGCCGAACCACATGGGTGACGAGGCTTCCGTCGGCTCCGGGCGTCCACAGTCGATCGGTGTAGTTGAGCGACGCACTGATCGAGTCGTCGACCAGGAGCCCGGGCGGGATCGACAGCACGTCGTCCACGATGCGCAGCCGACGAAGGAAGAAGGTCTCGCCCTTGAAGTGATACTCGATCCGGCCGCGCGCGTGGTCGTACGTGACGTCGCCGCGCGACTCGCGCCCCTTGACCGAGAAGAACGAGCGGGACCGGATCGGCACCCACCGCCCCTGGCGGAGGGCGCCCGTCGATTCGATGCGGTTGGCGATGCCGTCCCCCTCACCCTCGACGGTCGCCTCATAGCGGCCGCTTGGCCGGTCGATGGATTGTATGAACGCGCCCTGGACGCGGTAGGTCAGTACGCCGTACAGGAGCCCGACGTCGACCCCAAAGGAGGCCCGGTACGTCTCAACCGGGGCGGCAAAGGCCCGCTCCAAGCCCAGGGGAGCCAGGAAGAAAGCCAGGGGCAGTGTCAAGAATTGTCGACGGTCGATGGCCTGCCTGGACATGGCGCCGTAGATTCACCTATTCTAGCAATCTCCATGCAGGAACTTGTTCGTCAGCCGGTTCTCCTGCTAACGTAAATGCCGGGTTTTCCGAGAGAAACGCAGCGTCGTCAGAGAGAGGCCGGCCGATGAAGAGACAACCCGTGATCACTGGGCTCGGCATCGTCTCGCCCATCGGCGTCGGCGTCGAGAAGTTCTGGGCGGCAGCGCTAGCGGGTCGGTCAGGCATCGGCACTCCAACACTCTTCGACGCCTCGAAACTGCCCCCGGACTGCCACATCGTCGGCGAAGTCCACGGCTTCAACCCGCTCGACTGGATGCCGGCACAGACTGCGCGCATGGCGGGCCGCTTCAGCCAGTTCGGGGTTGCGGCGGCAAGGATGGCGCGCGACGACGCCAAGCTAGATTCCGCCGGAATCCCGCCAGAGGCCATCACGGTGTCGGTTGGGACGTCGATGAACGGACAGACCGATCTGGGTGAATCGACCTTCTCAGCTTTCCTCAGAGGCAAGCCAGTATCTGCGTGGACGACGAATGAATACCCCGCGCATGCCGCGACTAGTCATGTAGCGATAGACGCCGGCGCTCGTGGCCAGGCGCTGACATTCTCAACGGCCTGCGCTGCAGGCCTTGACGCGATTGGTTGGGCGCAGGAAGAGATCAGACGAGGTCGTGCTAGCGCCGCGATTGCCGGTGGGACCGAAACGCCCCTGTCCGCCTACTCTCTGATGCTTTTCCACTCAGTCGGTGTTCTTTCGAGATGGCGCGGAGCACCGGAGGAGGCGAGTCGCCCCTTCGATCAGTGGCGATCTGGCCTCGTTCTGGCCGAAGGCGCGGCGATGGTCATGATTGAGGATGAAGAGCTCGCGCGCGCACGGGGGGCATCGATTTACGCTCGTATTCTCGGCTTTGCGAGTGTGAGCGAGAGCGCGCATCTTCGGAAGGTAGACGAGAGCGGCGCAACTGTAGCAGGAGCCATTTCGATGGCTCTCGAGCAAGCTAGGATCGGGGTAAGGGAAATAGACTTCATCTGCGCCCACGGCAATTCCATGCCGGACTACGATGCCGCTGAAACCGCTGGAATCAAGCGGGCCTTCGGTGCTCATGCTTGGAATATTCCGGTTTCGTCCTTGAAATCCATGTGCGGGCAGCCGCTTGCCGCAGGCAGCGCGATGCAGGTCGTGGCTTCGTCCCTGGCGATGCGAGACGGCGTGGTGCCTCCGACGATAAATTACAGAGTGCCTGACCCCAGCTGCGACCTCGATTACGTCCCCAACGTGTCGAGGGCCACGAGAGTCCGGAACTCCCTGATTCACGCTCATAGTC